>NZ_JBEPMO010000010.1:0-99058 GCF_040545805.1 Moheibacter stercoris | reverse complement strand
CACAAAGCAATTTACTAAAATTGCTTCAATTGGGAAAGCTTTGGCTTTCCTTTTTTTATTTATAAAAAAGGCTATCTCACTTTTGAGACAGCCTCGTTTTTTTTGTATCTTAGGAAGACTTAAACCAAAAAAGATGAAAAACCAACCCTTCATCTTACCTCTTTGCGGTCTCGTATTGGGGATTTTGTTAGCTGAATACCTCCCAAATTATCAGCTCAATCAAGCTTTGTCTTTTTTCTTTGTTTTCTTCTATGTTTTTCTACTTGGCTATTTCATCTATCGACGTAGATATACTCTGGTATTTTTTGTTTTATTCATTCGAATTGGATTCTTTTTGGCCGAAACTCAAAATCGGTTTACTCCTATTCCAAGTATATTTCAGGAAACTGAAAATTGGATACAATTGGAAATTGAAGAGGTTTACAAACCTTCTGAAAAATACCGAAAATACAAAGCGAAAATCATCTCCATAGATTCTATCAAAATTGCTCAAACCAATCTGCTTTTGTATTGGAAACGAGAATTCCCCATGATTCATCCTTCTGATCAAGTTTGGGTAAACGCCAAAATTCAACCAAGTCCTAAAGCCTTAAATCCGCATCAATTTGATTATTCCCAGTATTTAAAACGACAAAAGATTCGGTATGTCAGTTTCGTTCTTGACCCAAATTTCCATCTTCAAGAAGGAAATTCCTTTTGGCATTTCACATCGTCCTATAAGCGAAATATTCATCAAAAATTACAAGAATCATCCTATTCGAAAAACAGTGCAGACATCATTGGCGCCATGATTTTGGGTGATCGTACAGAAATGGATGATGAAGTGCAAGAAACCTATCGCAAAACGGGAGTCGTTCATATATTGTCGGTTTCAGGATTGCATATCATGATTGTGTACACAATGTTTTACGTGTTGTTATATCCCCTGATTTATTTGAAAAATGGCCGAATTATCCGAATTTTAGCAAGTTTAATTTTAATATGGTCCTATGTTTTGTTAGTAGGATTTCAACCACCCATTTTACGCTCTGCCTTGATGATAACCGTATTTCATGGCTCCTATACCCTTCAACGAAAACCCAACATCTACCATACTTTGGCCGTTACGGCCTTGGTTCTATTATGTATCAACACCAATTTCCTTTTTGACATTGGATTTCAATTGAGTTATTCGGCGGTATTTTTCATTGTGTATTTACATCCTGTTTATCAGAAACTATTTCGTCCCAAAACCAAAACAAGTCGATATACCATTGGATTTGTTGGAACAAGCATTTCGGCTCAATTGGGAACTTTTCCGATTGCAGCTTATTATTTTCATCAAACTTCGGGTTTGTTTCTCGCTGGAAATTTGGTGATGATTTTAGCGTCCAATCTGATGATTGCTGGAGGTATGATCAGTATTCTTTTGATTGAATTGAACTTGATCTTTCCACTTTGGATAATCGTTTTCAATGAATTTATTGAACTATGCAATCAATACATGGATTGGCTCTCAGGATTTGATTTTCTCATTTTCGAACGAATCCATTTTGAATTCTGGGAAGTCATTCTCTTACTTCTTATGATTGTTTTGTTGAAATTCATTCTGACTCAACCCAAATTCAAACCAATCATTCTACTGATCTCCATTCTTTTTATTTTTCAAATTCAGCGCCACATTCGAATTCATGAATTGAATGCAAAAAAGGAAATCATCGTATTTCACCAATACAAAAACTCCGTGATTGGCGTTCGAAATGGTAAGGAAATGGATGTATATGTTCAAAATATTTCGGACACTGTCAACCTTCAGAAATACCTATTGAAATCCTATTCGATCAAAGAAAACATAAAAGAAATCCGATTTTTTGAAATGCATGAACCTCAACTTTCGTTTTATGGTAAATCCCATAATTTGATTGTATTTAAAGAAAGGAAATTTTTGGTTATGAATGAGAATTATCGGCACATCACATCTGATGTAGATTTCATCTTGATTCAATCGAATTCGAAACTATTGATGGATTCCATTTCAAACCAAACAGAATTCATGTTGGATGGATCTAATTATCCCAATCATTTAGGACAAACCAATAAAGAGTTTTGGAGAACCCATGAAATGGGCGCAAAAATTATTCGGTTGCAGTAAGACCGTCAAATAATTTTTCTTTGGTCATATAACCCAAAAGAAGTCGTTCCATGCGGCCTTGAGGATTCATCACAGCATAAGCCGGATAGGACAGTTTTCCACGTAAAGAGAAATACGCAAAGGCATGAACACCTTTACGGCTATTTGGGATGTTGACGTATTGATAGGTTTTCCCACGAAACTTGACATCTTCTTTGGATTCGGAGTCAAATTTCACGTTGATGTAGTTTTCATTGAGGTATTTCACCACTTCAGGATCTTTGAAAGTGGATGCATCCATTTTTTTACACCATCCGCACCAATCTGTATAAAAATCGATGAACAAAGGTTTGTCCGGATTTTTCTTCAATTCCGAATCGGCTTGTTCAAGGGTTAACCATTTGATTTCCTGCGCAGCTAAACCTACCGTGAAAAGCAAACCAATTAACCCTAAAACAACCTTATTTTTCATGAATGAATTTTTATATCAAGCAAATTTAGCCATTATTTTACTCCGTGCATCAATTTCTTCAAAAGCGGGTGTAATGACATAACAATCAATCCCATTACAATTGGAACAACTGTAAAGATTAAGAAGAAATGTGATAGTGAATATTCTTTTGTAATGTTTTCGATTTGTCCTCCTAACAATGCAGCCAGTTTATTTCCAATCGCAACGGCCAAATACCACATACCAAACATGAAGGCAATCATTCTTGCTGGAACCAATTTCGAAACATATGAAAGTCCAACTGGTGATAAACACAATTCTCCTAACGTATGGAATAAATAAGCCACTACCAACCACATGAAACTGATTTTCACTCCTTCGGCTACGCCACTCGTTCCTAAAAATAATGCTCCGAAACCTAATGCCATAATGATCAATCCTAAACCATATTTAAAGGCTGCAGGTGGATTGTATTTGGAATCCCAAATTCTCGATACAAAGGATGCCAATGTAATGATGAAGAATGAGTTTAAGGTACTGAAGAAAGAAACCGTAATTTCAGAAGTTTCTGAACGTAATTCACGGTTTAACATCCACAAGGCAACTCCCCAAATTCCAATGAAACAAATCGCTAACACAACGTTTGACATTGGAATTTTGTTCCAAGTTCGTTTTTTCAATAAGAATAAAACATAGGTGATGATTAACAAGGGAACAACGGTCAATAAGACATTGACAATGTCAAAAATAGTTTTGGTTGTTCCTTCCAATGAACGATCAATATTGTCACGAGCAAATACCACCAAAGAAGACGCTCCTTGTTCAAACGACATCCAGAAGAATACGACAAAGACTGCGAAAATAATAACCGCAATCATACGATCACGAACCACTTTGGTATAACCAGCCATACGTTTGATGACTACAAAGAAGAATAAAACAAGGGCCAATAACGCACCAAAATTCTGTCCTGAAAGTCTGCCCACTTCAAATGGGAACAAATTAATATCGGCAATTTTGCTCAAAGGATCGTTGAATGCATATCCTAAACCTAAGATTGTCATAATCACAATCAAGGCTATATCTAGCGTTGTAAATGGATTTGGCTTCTCACCTTCTCCATACATTTCTTTCTGTTCAGCTTCTGTTTTTTCACCTTTTTTCGGAATCTCTCCAATTTTTCCAAACAATGGTTTGGCTAACCAGAACTGTAAAGTACCCAATAACATGAAGATACCAGCCAATCCGAATCCCCAGTGCCAACCAACTTTTTCTGCTAGATACCCACATAACATCATTCCAAAGAAGGCTCCAGCATTTACTCCCATGTAGAAAATGGTGTAAGCACCGTCTTTCTTCTCTGGGAATTTCTTGTACATTTCAGAAAGGATTGACGTCATATTGGGTTTAAAGAAACCTGTACCAATGACCAAACATATCAAACCGAGGTAGAAGAAATTAATTCCATTCAAGGCCATAAATCCGTGACCGAGCGTCATAATAATCGAACCTATCACTACGGCCCAACGATATCCGGTATATTTATCGGCAATCATACCACCAAAAATTGGCGTTACGTACAATAACATTGCATAGGTACCGTACAAAGCAGTCGCATCGACTACATCCCAACCATAACCAGGATTGCTTCCGATAACTGCCGCAGTTAAAAACTGAATCAACAAGACACGCATCCCATAAAAGGAGAAGCGTTCCCACATTTCGGTAAAAAACAATACAAATAAACCGGACGGATGTCCCAGAACTTTGGAATCAAAGAATGAATCTTGTTGACTTTGCATAATACTCTTTTTTAGAAAAGTCGAAAATAATAAGATTTTCCCAATAAAAAAGCCCGTTTTTAAATATTACGGGCTTTTTCTTAAGATTTTATTAGCAATTCCTTAATTTTCTGCAGAATTCGCTTTGTTTTTACGTTCAATTGGTTTGATAATCATGCGATCATAAATTGTCAACGACACAACCGAGAACAAACCAATACCAACAATCACCAACCAAATTTTATTGGGTTCGTAGGTATTCCACAACATTTCGGTCATTTGCCAATGATCCATTCCTAATTTTTGTTCTGCCAATTGGAAGTATTCATTTTTTGAGAATGGAAAATGAATTCCTGAAACATCCACATTTTTTTGAGCTGCAAATTCTGAAACAGAAGTTTTTACTTGATCCCAATTGATTTCTTCTGCTTTTAAATTGAATTGATTTTCAAAATCCGCCAATTTCATCCCAAAGGCATTCGAACCTTCTTCTACGAATTGTTCCTTGGAAACAATTTCAGGCATTGCAATATTTCGCGTGGTCATTTCTTTTTTCAACAAAGAAAGTTTGTCGGACCATGCTTGGTACAAATTACCTGAAATAAATTGTGTCACAAAATAACTTGCTGCTACAGGTAAGAAATAGGTTCCTTGGTACAAACCTTCTTTTCCTTTGGGTGTAATCAAAGCGATGAACGATGAAACCGTTGGACTTGACATCATTTCACCAATCGAGAAAATCATGGTTCCAATAATCGCAAACCAAACCGTTCCGAAGTAAAAGGACATAGCAATCCCGATTGTTGCGATAATTGCTCCGCGAATTACAGCCGAAATATGACGCATTTTGGTTACAAAATAGGAAACAAATATTTGGCAGAAAATAATCATCAAAGCATCAATATTGGTAAACCACTCAGGTTTTACTTGTGCACCATCTGTTAATAATTTAGCAATTCCTGATGGCATATTGGCATTGATCCAATTGCTGACCACAGATGAATTCACCCAATCCTCGATAAAATTTGGAAGTGTGTTGAACAATTGGTTGAACATCGTCCAAAATCCGACCATCAACAATAATAGAATTCCCAAACGAACATCTTTTAAAGCATGAAATATTCCAAGTAAGGAATCAATTATAGCTTTCCCAATCGAATCTTTTGGTTTCTCAACTTTTGGTTCTTTATAGAACAATAACAAAATGATTAAATTGATGGTAATGACTACCGCTCCTTGGATAAACATCAATTTCCAACCAAATTCTGTACGTAAATACGAAGACATTGAAGGCCCAATAAAACCTCCGATGTTAACCATCATATAAAATATCCCGAATCCTATCGTTCCTGTAGTTTCGTCGGTATTTCGTGCGACGATGGCGGAGGCTACCGGTTTAAAAAAGGCAGCTCCAACTGCGACCAATAGGAAAACTAAATACATACTGGAATAGGTACGCACTTCGCCCATCATATAATAGCCGACAATGAGTAAAATATAGGCAATTGTTAAGGAAATTTTATACCCAATTCGATCGGCAATCACCCCAAAGAAAAGTGGCAGTAAATACAAAATTGCAACCACTCCACCTGTAATATTACCTTTTTGGATATGATCAAAACCAAGACCACCTGCATCGGTAGATCCTACCAAATACAATCCAAATAATCCATAAATACCATACCAAGCCCAACGTTCAAATAGCTCCATAATGGAGGCTATCCAATAATTTTTGTTTAACGAACCAACGGTTTGTCTGAACGACTTTTTTCCCCCTTTAAAATCCGCTTCCGAAAACAATTCCTCTTTATCAGCCATATTTTTTACTTAAATTTTAATTCTTATTTAACTTCTTGCATTAATTTTCTAACCTGAGGCGCAATGATAATTAACAAAACACCCGCGATTAATGCGTAAATTCCTAATTGTTTGTATCCTTCTGTATACGCGATCAATGCATCATAATTGGTTGAACCTTCCTTGGCTGTTGCCATATTGGCTCCGATGATTCCGGCAACATATTGTCCGTATGCACTTGCCAAGAACCATAATCCCATCATCATCCCTTGTAATTTGTCGGTCGATAATTTCGTCATGATGGACAAACCGATCGGTGACAAACACAATTCACCAAAGGTGATGACCAATAAAGCAATCGTGAAGATATTCAAAGAAGTTACTCCTTGTAAGTCTGCAAACAAACGAGTTGCAAACAACACATAATACCCCAAACCTAAGAAGATAAATCCTAAACCAAATTTCACGACGGTATTGGGTTCAATTCGTTTTTTACTCAACCAAATCCACAACAACCCAAACAAAGGCGCTAAGAAAATAATGAAGAAAGCTCCCGCAGAATTGTTGACTCCATTTGGATCTAAGCCCAATAAATCTTTGTTCAAATTCTTCGCAGCAAAGATGCTTAAGGATCCACCTGCTTGTTCGTAAATTCCCCAGAATAAAATCGAGAAAATGATGAAAACCAAAGCTGCATATAATTTTTTACGTTCAGCTGAAGTTACTTTGGACATTTCGAAGAACAAATAAATCAAAACAACAGGTCCGATAGTGTACATAAAATAGTCGGTATACTCAGGAACTGCCACCATCAACATAATGATAGGAACGAAAACCAACGTCAAGACATATACGCCATATTCTTTCCACATTTCAAAGGGTTTCACCGAACCATCTGATAGAATTTGCTGAGGTTGTAAACCAATTGGCCCTAAACTCTTTTGGGTCAAAACGAAATTTATCAAACTGATGACCATCACAACGGCAGCCAATCCAAAGGCTACATTCCATCTAGCTCCTTCTGGAATTACGGTTGATAACATTTCGCCTTTTCCAATGGCAATACATAAATAACCACCCAAAAGCGCTCCTAAATTGATTCCCGCATAGAACAAGGAAAATCCTGCATCTCTTCGTGAATCATCGTTTCGGTATAATTTCCCAACCATTGTGGAAATATTCGGTTTGAAGAATCCGGTTCCAACGACTGTGAAAGCAATTCCTAAGAAGAAAAATTGTTTCGGATCGGTGGCGAGAATTAAACTTCCCACAATCATTAACAATCCGCCCCAGAAAAGCGATTTCCTGAATCCTAAAATTTTATCGGCAAACAAACCACCTACAAACGTAAACGCATACACAAATGCTTGTGTCGCTCCATATTGCAAATTGGCGGTAGTTTCTTCGAATTTTAATTGGTCAATCATAAAGAACACGAGCATCCCTCGCATTCCGTAGAAACAGAAGCGTTCCCACATTTCGGAGAAAAATAAGGACCAAATCTGTTTGGGATATTTTCCTTCGAAATTTTGAATTTGTTCTAATGTATTCATATTTAGTAAAAAAAGAAGGATGCTTTCTTTCGAAAACATCCTCGCTAATTTATAAATAATATAGTATTATCCTTGATTATTTTATTCCGTGCATCATTTTTTTCAAAATTGGATTAAATACAATCAACAATACAGCTGTAATCGCTGGAATGATTGCGAAAATCATAAAGAAATAGGACATGGAATGTTGTTCTACAATTGAATCAATGGTAGATCCTAAGAATCCTCCAATGAAGTTTGCAATTGCAGAAGCACAGAACCAGAATCCGAATAATAATCCCAAGAATTTTTTAGGAGATAATTTCGACACATAGGATAATCCGACTGGTGATAAACATAATTCTCCGGTTGTATGGAAGAAATAGGCAATGATCAACCAAATCATACTAACAGAAGCTGTCTTCGCTCCTTGCGGAATATCGGAAGCTCCATACGCCAAAGCAGCAAAACCAATTCCGACTAGAATTAATCCCAAAGCAAATTTTACCGGTCCAGAAGGATTCCAAGTTTTTTCCCAGAATTTACTGAAAGACCCAGCCAATGCAATGATGAAGAATGAGTTTAGAATTTGGAACCAAGAAGCTGCAACTTCTGTTTGAACTGAATTGAATTCTCTGAAAATTTTCCACAATCCTAATCCCCAAATGATGACAAAGGAGATAGCTGTAAATATAATTGTTAGCGGATATTGTTTGTAAATTTTCTTAGCCAAAGCATACAAAACCACGGTAACAATCCCAATAGGAACGATTGTCAAAATCATATCGACCCATTTAAAAGTAGTCGCCGCATTTCCGTCAAGTACTCTTTGGGTATAATCCAAAGCAAAAATGGACATAGAACCACCTGCTTGTTCAAACGATAAGAAGAAAACGATACTTGCCAACATTAATACTGCTACGACAATCAAACGATCACGCACAATGTTACTTGGTACTTCCTCAACAGGTTCTTCTGTTTTTGCTTGTTCAGCTTGGAAAGCTTTTACTTCTTTTGGAGATTCACCAATGATTCCGAAGATTTTATGTCCGAAATAAAATTGTAACATTCCGAAGAACATGAAAACTCCCGCTAAACCAAATCCGTAATGCCACCCGATTTTCTCACCGATGTAACCACATAACAACATTCCTAAGAACGCACCCGCATTAATACCCATGTAGAAAATGGTGTAACCTGCGTCTTTCTTTGAGCTTGAATCTGGATATAAATTTCCAACCATCGAAGAAATATTCGGTTTAAACAAACCATTACCCAAAATCATAAACACCAAACCTAAGTAAAAGAAGTTCTTGTTAAAACCTTCCAAAGCCATTGAAGCATGACCCAACGTCATGATTAGAGCACCTAACAAAATGGCCTTTTTAAATCCGGTCAAACGGTCAGCAATCATTCCTCCAATCAGAGGAGTTAAATACACCAATCCAGTGTACCATCCATATAATTTCATCGCATCTTCACGAGTCCATTCCCATCCACCATCGGCCAATGTACTTACCAAGAAAAGCGTCAATAAAGCACGCATTCCATAATAACTAAAACGCTCCCACATTTCTGTGAAAAACAAAACAAACAATCCCGCAGGATGCCCATTGACCATTTTATCATCTATCCCTAACCTACTGAGATGATTTACTAAACCTTTGTCCTCAACCATATATGTTAAATTTTAATCGTTTTATATTATTAGTTTTTTAGTTTCTCTTATAAATTATTTTTGATGTAATTCGTCATCAACGTATACAATTGCAAACGTGTTGCTCCTCCATAAATCCCATGGTTTTTGTCTGGATACATCATCATGTCAAACTGTTTGTTGGCATGAATCAAAGCCGAAGCTAAATCCATCGCGTTTTGAACATGGACATTATCGTCTGCTGTTCCATGAACCAATAGGAATTTTTGTTTTTGATCATTGTATTGGTTGGCATAGGTAATCGGAGAATTTTTGTCGTATCCGTTAGGATTTTCTTGTGGTGTACGCATGAAACGTTCTGTATAAACCGTATCATAATATCTCCAATTGGTCACAGGCGCAACTGCAATGGCCATTTTGAAGGTATCTCCTCCTCTAAACAAACAATTGGATGACATATATCCACCATAACTCCAACCCCAAATTCCGATTCTCGAAGCATCTACAAAATCATATTTTGCAATTGCTTTGGCTGCCAAAATTTGGTCTTCAACTTCCAATTTACCCAAATCCATATAGGTTTGCTTTTTGAAAGCAGCTCCTTTTCCACCGGTTCCACGTCCGTCAACCGTTACCACAACATAACCTTCTTGAGCCAATAAGAAATGCCATTGATCGTTCATAGACATCCAAGCATTTTTTACTTCTTGCGAACCAGGCCCTGAATATTGATACATCATCACCGGATATTTCTTTTTCGGATTGAAATCTTTCGGTTTGATGATGTAAGCGTTCAATTCTGTTCCAATTTCTGTTTTCAAGGTGAACATTTCTTTGGTTCCGAAATTGTCTGATTTTAATCTTCCAAGTAAAGAGGAATTATCGACAATTACGCCCAATTCTTTCTGCGTTTTCCCATCGGCTAACACAAACGAAGTTGGCTCTGTAACGGAAGAATGATTCAAAATGAAATAGCGGAAATTCTTACTAAAATCAGCTGAATTCGTTCCATTTTTCTTGTTCAAGATTTCCATTTTGGAACCATCTAGATTGATTTTGTAAATATGTTTTTCAGTTGAAATTCGTTTACCCTTGAATTGATTGGCTTGAAAATAAACAGTTTTATCCTTTGGATCGAATCCATAATAATTCGTGACTTCCCAATCTCCTTTGGTTATCTGATTTTTAATCTTTCCTGATTTATCGTAATGATAAATATGTCGGTTTCCATCACGCTCAGAAGTCCAAATGAAACTGTTGTCATCTAAAAATTCCAACGTAAAATCATCGGTTTCAATCCATGCTTTGTCCGTTTCCGTAAATAATTTGGTCAAATTCCCATTGGTAATGTTGACAAAATTCACATCGACTTTGTTCTGATGACGATTGGACGTCAAAACTGCCAATGTATTTTTTTCTGAAGTAAATTCAATTTTTGGGATATAATAATTTTCAACCGAACTTACATTTACGGTGGAAGTTTTTGCTGAAGCTAAATCATACAAATGCAAGCTCACTTTGGAATTTTCTTCCCCTGCTTTCGGATATTTGAATCGCATTTCGTACGGATACAAATTGTTCTCATATATAGGAATGTAGAATTCACGCACCTGGGATTCGTCAAAACGAACAAAAGCCAAACTTGTTCCGTCAGCATTCCAATCGAAATGTCTCACAAATCCAAATTCCTCTTCGTATACCCAATCACAAATTCCATTGATCACTTTATTTTTAGCACCATCGGTTGTGACCTGCGTTATTTTTTGGTCTGCTAAATTCTGGATGTAAATATTGTTTTCAAACACAAAAGCAACCTTTTTTGCATCGGGAGAAAAAGTCGGTTCCTGAACAGGTTTCCCATCAAAAATGGGTGTGAAATTTTTGGTTGCGACATTGTACACCTTCCAATTGGCAGAAAAGGAATGGCGGTAAATAGGATTGGAATCGGTTGCGACCAAAATAAATTTCTCATCGGAACTAAATTCGTAGGCATCATAAGCTCCCGAAACGACCAATTTTTTGGATTCGTTACCACTCGCAAAAGAAGCATAGGAATACTGATAAATCCCGTTTTGTTCTTGGATGGTATAATGTTCGCCATCATTCATGGAGGAAATTCCCCATAACATATTGGTTCGATATTTTCCACCCCAAATTCCATCTAAGGTGATTTTTTGTGCTTGTAATGCAAAGGCAACAAGTGCACAAATAAGAAATAATTTCGCTTTCATCTTTGTCAATCTGCTTTTGAGCAATCTCAAAGATAAAAATTTTCGCTAAAGTTTAAGGTTTATTTAACGATTCAAGGTATTTGAACCAAAATTAATAACCTGTTGTACATTCTGAATTAGGATAAAAAAGTTGTTCATCTGATTGAAAATCAGTAAATTGTTTTTGTCATAAAACATTTACAATGAACAACTTAATTGCAAATTACGAAAGAAACCTAACGGAGTGGTTCGACGTAGTCAATTTTGGAAGTATTGAGAAAAATATCATCTGATACACTTTTGAGTTACCAAAGGAGATCTCCTCAAATGAAAGATTTAGAATTGATAAGTTTAGCTCTGACAGCAGAATTTATGGGTATTGACAGTGAAAATCATTTGTTTAGAAATCTCCCTACTTCACTCAAAACTAAAATAGAACGCAGTGTTTACAACCGTAGAAAAAGGAAATTGGCTTTTGAAATCAATGAAATTCGTCTGAAATTAGCACAACAATTTAATGAGTTTGAAGATTGTTTTATTGTGGATAGTATGCCGCTGGAAATATGTAAGATAGCAAGAAGTTCACGTTCTAAGATATGCAAAGAGCAAGATTATTGTTTTCCAAACAGAGGTTTCTGTGCCTCGCAGCAAATGTCTTTTTATGGATACAAACTTCACGCAGTATGTTCTGTAAGTGGAGTTTTTCAAAGCGTGGACATAAGTCCTGCATCGGTTCACGATATCCACTTTCTAAAGGACATAAAAAATCAACTATCAGATTGTGTGCTACTTGGCGACAAAGGATATCTTTCATCAGAAATACAGATTGATTTGTTTGAATCAGTCAATATTGAATTAGAAACGCCTAAAAGAATCAATCAAAAAGACTACAAACCTCAATATTATCTTTTCAAAAAATATAGAAAACGCATTGAATTGCGAAGCATATCATGAATTCCAAAATATAAAATAACAACAAATGAATAAACGCTATTCTCTCAGCTTTGCGACCAGTTTATGATCAGACGTAATTATGCGAAAACTTTTGACGGTTTTAAAACTCGTATTTTGGCTAAAATTACCGCACTGACAATTGTTCAATTCATTAATAAGGAATACTTTGGCCGAAATATCAACAGTTTAAAAACTCAAATTATTTAAAATACACAAGGGGTATCTAATAAGTTAAATTTCATCTATCTTCTCCCAACTCACCAAATTGCCCAATTCTCTTTTTTGGGAAAAATCTCCTGTGTGAATCAAAGTTTTGGATTGAATCGAATCACCTGCTAAATTTTCGAAATAAGTCAAACCTTTGAACATATCGGTCATTATCGTTTGAGTCGCTTTTATTTCCAGAATATTCAATTTGGGCGTATCCTGCCAAATCAGATCTACTTCGTGTCCTTGAACATCTCTCCAAAACCAAAAATCACGATTTAAGTTTTGATGGTAATTGTTTTTAATAAATTCAGCTATCACAAAGTTTTCAAACAAACTTCCTTTCAACGGATGCAATAGTAAATCTTTTGGATCATTTAATTTCAGTAAAAAACTCAATAATCCTGGATCGTAAAAATACAATTTAGGACTTTTGGTTATCCGCTTATTGAAATTGGAATGATGAGGCTGTAACAAAAAGATGATATAACTACTTTCCAAAACCGAAATCCAGGATTTGGCAGTTGGTTGTGAAATTCCGCATTCATTTGCCAAAGAATTCAAATTCAATAATTGACCTACTCGAGAAGCGCACAATGAAACAAAATTTCGAAAAGATTTCAAATCTTTCACATTTAAAATCTCAGTCAAATCACGCTCCACATAGGTTTGAATATAATTGGAATAAAAAGTTTTGGGTGGAATATTTCGGTCAAATATTGCGGGATAAAATCCTCTTTGGAGGTTTACGGCATAATCGTCTGATAAAAATCCTCCCGATTGCATTTCACTAAAATCAAACGGAAAAAGCTTAAACAATGCGACTCTCCCTGCTAGACTTTGGGAAATATTCTGCATCAAATGAAAATTTTGGGATCCTGAAAGGATGTATTGACCCATTATTTTATCTTCATCTACCTTGGCTTGTAAATACGAAAATAAAGTTGGAACTCGTTGGACTTCATCCAAAATGACATATTGATCATATTCCAAAAGAAAATTTTTGGTGTCAAATTCTGCAAAGTTTCGAATGTCTGGATTTTCCAAATTCACATATCGGTAATTTGGAAATTCTTCTTTCAAAAACGTTGTTTTACCTGATTGTCGAGGCCCCGTTATAGCCAGAACGGGATACTTTTCACAATAAAAATCAAGTTCTTTTTTGATCGTCCGCTTGACACTCATATTCAGTTATTTGGAAAATCAAATATACGTTAATTTTGAAAAATACAATTGTCAACTTTGAAAAATACGGTGTTCAACTTTGAAAAATACGATTGTTAACTTTGAAAAATACACTTTGAAAACTTCTATAGAACTATTTAAATGTCGAGAGAATTGACCAACTCTTCAAACTTCAAAGTAGATTGTTCACCTGAAACCATGTTTTTCAAGGTTGCATTTCCTGCATTTAATTCTTCTTCGCCAATAATGACCACATATTTCACCGCTTTTTTGTCGGCGTATTGCATTTGTTTTTTCATTTTGACAGCATCTGGATAAACCTCGCAACGAATTCCTTTGGAACGTAATTGCATAGACAGTTCCATTGCTTTGTCGGCTTCTGCTTCACCAAAATTGATGAACAAAACATCCAATGAATTTTGAATCGATTCTGGGAATAAATTCAATTCTTCGATAACCAAATAAATTCGGTCCAAACCAAAAGAAATTCCCACTCCTGACAATCCTTTCAATCCAAAGATTCCAGTCAAATCATCGTAGCGACCTCCTCCACCGATGGACCCCAATTGAACACCTTTGGCTTTGACTTCCAAAATGGCTCCTGTATAATAATCCAATCCGCGTGCAAGGGTTAAATTCAACACCAAATCAGAAGATTTTAAGCCTAATTTCTGGATTTTCTCAAACACAAAACGAACTTCTTCGATTCCTTTCATTCCAATTTCGGAAGAATTTAAAATCGAAGTTAGGGAAGTTAATTGGGATTGGAAATCACCCGACATTTGGAACAAAGGCGAAAGAATTTGAATCGCCTCTTCCGAAATTCCTCTTTGAAGCATTTCTTCTTTGACTTTCTCTTCCCCGATTTTGTCCAATTTGTCCAAAGCAACGGTAAAGTCAATCAATTTGTCTGATATGTTGGCGACTTCAGCCAATCCGCTTAAGATTTTGCGGTTGTTGAAGTGAATTTCTACGCCAACTCCCAATTCATTGAAAACCGAATCGTACAAACTCACCAATTCAACTTCTTGCAAAAGCGAATCACTTCCTACAACATCGGCATCGCACTGATAAAATTCACGGAAACGACCTTTTTGTGGACGATCGGCACGCCAAACGGGTTGCATTTGGTAGCGCTTAAATGGCAAACTGATTTCGTTTTGGTGTTGTACGACGTAACGTGCAAAAGGCACCGTTAAATCGTAGCGAAGCGCTTTTTCGGAGATTTGGGAAGTTAATGTATTTGAAGGAAGCTCTGAGAAAAATGTCAAAAATGAACTTTCCATTAAAATTTTCACATAATTTGATTCTTTAAAATCAATGAAATCTGAAACCTTATTTTCATTGTAAGTATTAACTATATATGAATTAAATGAGGCTTCTTTTAATATAGAATTCATTTCATTTTCGAAAATTTCTCTAATTCTTAAGTTATCGATATTTATAAAATCAGATTCATAAAACCTTTTTTGCGAATTTATATTTGAATCAGATTTAAAATGTTTATAGAATTCAGTATAGTCTATATTATCATCTATGCTATTTTTCACAATATAATAAAATGCAGAACTATATAAGATTTTAAAATATTCTTTGATTGAAATTTTCAATTGAACAAAATAATCCCCAGAATTGAGAATTTTAAAAATCAAACGGTCGCCTTCTTCCCCATATTTTCCGGTAAGAGTCGAAAGATTTTCAAACGAAGGAGTTTCAATAGGCGCATAGCCAAACAATTGAAATTGATGACGGATTTTGTCAAAAATGTATTGTCTTTTGCATACTTCTTCGGGTGAAAAATCTCGGGTTCCTTTTGGAATGGACGGTTTTTGAATGGCCATTTGACTAAATTTTGAATGCAAAGGTGCAAATTTTAGCGCATAAAAAAAACCTTTGAAACTGATGATTGCAAAGGTTTTTAGAATTTATTTTTGAAGAATTATCTTTTTGGTTTCTCTTGTTCGGTCTTGGTAGTTGATGACCAAAATATAGGTTCCATCGGGTTTTCCTTCTAAATCAACTTGAGAATTTTCTTTTGATTGAAATTCCTCAATCAATCCTCCTGAAAGATCGTAAACAACCAATTTTTCAATTTTTCTAGAAGTGGAAATTTGGAATTTCCCATTACTAGGATTGGGATAAACATCGGTTCGTTTTTCAGTGAATTCTTGATTGGATAATTCTTCCCAAGTATTTTCGGCTTCTTCACCTCCCCATAATTTGGTGGCCAAATAAGGATTATCGATAAATGGATTTCGATTTCCTTGACGATTTTGCAAGACTTCGTTTCGAACTAGTTCGTGTTCTGAAACCGGATCTTCTGCATTCCATTTCAAAAATATATCGGGCATTTCCGGATGATGGATTGTAGAGCTAGTGGCAACAAAACTTGCTTTGCAACGACTAGCATAACGAATGTGCATGTACATCATCATACGCGCAACGTCTCCTTTCCACTCGTCTCCCGGATAGAAATATCCTTGTGAATTAATCGATGAAAAACCAGAACCCTCGACAAATTTACGATTGGACCGAGTTTGGTTCATTTGGCTATCAATCGGTCGAATTGCATGAGCATCTGCTCCGGGTCCTTCCACATCAAAGGACGGAACCGCCAAAGATTTTGGAAAAACATGCTCTCTCACCCATTTTCCTGCACATGAATTGGTATGGCAAGATTCATCTTTGTCACGCGTTCGATGATATCTTGAATCTTCTGAACTATCATCCTGACCATAAATTAAAAAGACATTTTCGGGATTATCTGGATTGAGATCTGACAATTTTAAAGCATCCCAAACTTCGGGTGTATAAATAAGTTCGTAGGTATGTGTCGCGATGACAAGATTTCGAAGATCTACTTCCAATTCAGCTGGCGATTGTGTGAAATCAATTCCATCATAATAAGAAGGAATTTGAGCAAATAAGCCAAAGAAAGGAAGAAATAACAAGGAAAGTTTCTTCATTGAAATGAGATTTAATTTTTAAAATTTTGTTGAACGGTTGTGTTTGGATTGGAAAATAAATTGGATGGCCCAAAAAGCGAGCAAAGATCCAATGCAATTGGCTAGAATATCCCATACATCGAAGGTTCTACCCCAACCTAATAAACCTTGTAAACATTCGATTAAAATTCCAAGAATAAAAGGAATTAGAAGCAAAGAAATTTTGGATTTTGCCCATCCTGAATAATAGAAACAAAAAGAAAAAATGAAGAACAAAGCGGCGTGAACCACTTTGTCTCCATTTTCAAAATTTATGTTTGATAGCCAAGATTTCTTCCCAGAACTCAAGACAGAGGTGGGAATCAACGTTGCGATTCCTAGAAAGAGGGAATAAGCGACAAAAATTGATTTGGCTAGGAAACTGCTCTTTTTATCCAGCAATGCTTTGGTAACCTTCTGCATCTAAAAGATCTTCTAATTCGGAAGGATTCGTCACTTCGATTTTTATGATCCATCCATCTCCATAAGGATCAGAGTTGATTTTTTCTGGCTCTCCATTTAAATCTTCATTGACTGCAATCAACTTTCCAGAAACAGGCATAAATAAGTCTGAAACTGTTTTTACTGCTTCAACAGAACCAAAGGCTTCACCTACTGCAATATCATCACCTTCTTGTGATGAAATGTCTACGTAAACGATATCACCTAATTGATCTTGTGCAAAATCAGTAATTCCGATTGTTGCTGTGTTCCCTTCTACTTTAATCCACTCGTGATCTTTGCTGTACTTTAATTCTTGAGGAATGTTCATAATGATAATTCTATTTTTCTATAAAGATAATTAATTTCCAAAATTCAAGGTCAAACTTAGTCCAGTTCTAATGGTCGAAATTGGATAAGCGGTTGAAATTTTATATTCTGTAATCATTTGATCCCAGAAGAATTTCAAATTCAGGTTTTTGCTAAATCCATAATCTGCCGAGAACATCAAAGAGAATAATTTTTGACCTCCAATCACTTGAGAGTCGTTTTCCAAAATTCTTCTAATTCTCGTTTCGCTATCGCGCATACGTCCATCTAAACGGAAGTTCAAATCTCCTGTAAAGGTTTTGTTTCTTCCTTGGTAACGCATTTTAAATTTCAAATCCTTGATAACATACCCCATACCCAAAACGTATTCGGTTCCATAGTCCTCTGTCAAGGAATAATTGCTCAAACTCATAGTCATCATACGATCACGGTTGTATTGAGCACGTAACTGTAAACTGTTACGGAACGTCATATCAACTCCAATTAATGGTGAGAATGATTCGATCATGTTTACCGTTCCATACAAGTTTTCACTGTAGAAGTTTCCATCTAAATCGCGTCCCATTGGATCCATGAAATGATTTGGATTGGATTGAATTCCATTTACTGTATAAGACGAAATATAATTATGGGTAATGTCAAATACAGAGAAATAACGTTTTACCAATGGAACATTTGTCAATCCGCTATACGTAATTCCCCAGTTTGGTAATGGAATTTTACGGTTATGACCCAAGGAAGTTTTCTCTGGATTAGTACCTTCTACTGCCGATTTAAACGCAGGGATCAAGACATCATAGTTAGACAATCCATAGCCTTCGTAGAAACCATCACCAAGCGGAGCCATACCATTGGCCATACCCAAACGTTGAGAAATAACTTGTGCATTTCCTAGGAAGGTTTCATACATTGAATCTGGATCCATAAAGGCAGTCGATATCGAAATATTACTACTGCTTAAGGATTCTTGACGATCAATATAGGTATTCCACTGTGGATTTTCGTATGTTCTCAAGTTGAAACCAGTTTCCGTACTTCTGAAAGATGAATTTCTCCTTGCATTTAAGTCAATTCGTAAATTCGGGAATGGTTCAATTAATGAATTTGCTGTGAAATTGGTTCCACGATCAATGATGTATGGTTCCAATAATTGGTCGCTTCGTGTGATCCAATCATTCCCCGATTCTATAAATCTTCGTTTGATGTCAAATTCAGTTCCGTAGATGAATCCAGCACTTGGCCCACCGTCTTTCCCCCATCCAAAGAAATTCGGTTCAGATAAAATACCTGGAATTACCGCACCATTGGTTTGGGTATAATTGAATTGGAAACGTTTGATACTTGACACGACCATCCATGCGTAATCTTGTGCTCTAAATTGAGTCTTATACGTATGGTTCTTTTTGATTCGGTTCAAAGCTTTAACGGTCATTCCATCGTATGCACGAGTCAAAGAATCGATCTCACGTTTTCTTCCTCGTTTGATGGAGTCCAATTTCGTAAATCCTTTGAATTCATTGTAGAATTTATTGAAATCAAAATCTCCAATCAAGTTGAAACTACTCATGTTTTGCGCAATGTTTCCTAATCCTTGACCATTGGTATTTGGCGCATTTAAGAATACACTTGAACGAGCTTGCCAATTGTAATTATTGGACACTCCAACTTCTAAATTCGTCCAATTCATGTATGGAAATAAATGAAGTGGCGTCTTCCAATTCAATTGAATTTGGTGATCATAATTTACAGGACGACCTACTCTGAATAAATCATTCCAAATTAAGGCTTTGTCAGCATATTCAAACGCAGCCCCATCATTTAATGTTCTGGTTGAAGAAGTATAATCCAAACGTAAAGATTTCGTCAAATCAAAACCGATGTTGTATCTCCAGTTGAATAAGAAGTTATTGCTAAATGCAACTGGGAACAAGTATGATGAATTGCTTCCATAGAATTGATTCAAATCACGGTATTGTCTTTCTGAATAAATACGATCAATATCAGTTGTAAATGAGAAACGAGTTGGCAAAGGATTGATGTTAAATTCTTTGATGAATTTCAAATATTTCGCCGAACGTGCTGTGTCTTGAACTGCTCTCCAATCTTTGAATGGACGATACGGTTTAGCAGGGAAACTATAATTGTAGTTCAAGGATGCTTTGACATTTTTGGTCAAATTATAGGCAGTATACACATCACGCATATATTGGTCCGCATACATAAAGGACAGCGCAAAGTTAGAAGCATCGTAGAATCTCGCCGGTTTGTTATTGGTTTTGATCTTACGAATGTTGCTAAAGGTGAATGATTTTTGTTGTGAATAGGTTCTGACAACGTCTTTCAATTCATCTCTTCTTGGATCTTCATCAAATAAGATATCATTATCAAGTGGATTGTATTTAGGATCGGAGAATTGTTCACTGATCGAAACGTTGAATGGAATTTCTAATCCCCAATTTTTCGGAGTGAATTTGTCTAATTTAATTTGAGCGTTTAACGCATAATCTCTATAATCCTCTTGACTTCTTTGAGTAGGACCTTGGTCAATTGCACCAAATCCAGCTGAACTCACACTTCCAGAAACTTGTACTTGTGCGAAATCACCCAATGTAAATCCTAAACTTGCCATAGCAGCATATCCGCCAGAATTATCAATTTCACTTAATCGTAATTCGTTCACCCAAACCAAAACTTCTTTGTCTTGCGAGTTGGTTGAACGTAAACCGATCATAACCGAAGTTACGCTACCCAAAGATGGACGACCTTTTACATAGATCGTTTTATTTGGTTCTTCTGGATTTGGAACGAAACCAAAACGAGCCATCGGATTGGAAACAGGATCTAAATCTCTCGCTTTTTTCGCTTCCACAAAATAATCTGTTAAGATATCGACCATGTTTTCTTCTGGCCAAATAGCATTGACTGTATTGGCAGTTTTTGGTGTATACTTCAATGGCATCTCATATTCATAGTAGTTATCGGAATAATCACTTCCTAAACGAATGAATAATTTGGTGGTTTCATCAATTTCTTGACTATTTACATCCAACAAGTTTTCGGCATGGACAAACATTTCCATACGCTTGTAACGACGTAAATCTAAATTGGTGTTTTTGAAAACTCCTTTGGATGGGCTGTTCGCGTTCAATTTAGCTTTCAACACCATCGAAGCTTCATTTTGACTTTGGTAACCCGTTGTTCCTTGCATTTCCTCACGCTCAATTCCCGGAGGTAACATATAAGGAGGTTGATTGGTTGAATTTTCTTCTAAAGTAACTTGACCAATTTCTAAGTTTTGTAAGTTCGGATCTGCTTCAACTCCTTCTTCTGGACTTGTAGATCCTGGAATTGGATGGAAAGTTTTTGGATATCTTCTCCAATTACTTCTTACCAAATCCATCGTTGCAAAACGTAAAGTTGTTTCTTGATCAAATCCTCTCATCAAGACTCTCATGAAACGTGCAGAAGTTAAAACACTTTTTGCTGCGTCTTCATCTACATCTGGAATTCCATCTCCATCAATATCACGGTCAAATGAATCTACTGGGATACGTACTTGGTACCATTTGATATTGCTGGTTTGACCATTTGGTAAGCTTACTGTGGATTCTTTCGTTGCCACAACATAGTTGCTTGTATTATTGGTTAAATCAGATGGACTAATTTTCAAGGTATACTGATTATACATTTCGGTTTGATCCAAGTTGAAATCCAAATTGATGTCCTCAGCATCGGGTTGCATGCTATACGAATGCAACATATCGTCTGTTGAGTTATTTCCTTGAGGTAAATTGAAATATTTGTATCGTTTTGTAATCGAACCAGCATCGGCTGTTTGATTCCATCGATCATCTAAATAATACACATAGTTATCTGACGCTGGGTCTAATTGTCCTGTAACTGGATTCACATTGGTCAATCCGTAAGCTGCAGCTTCCATTTCGTCCGTTAGACCATTGTATCCTAAATCTTGTTCTTTTCTCGCTGCTCCTTCTGTTTCGTATGCATAAATGATCGGATAATTTTGAGGTTGTTTCCCCCAAGTTGTTTCTGACGTTGCAGCTCCATTATTGGAATGAGGCAATCCGTTTTCATACAACATTTTCCCATCCTTTAAGATATCTTCCGAAACATTTCCTAATTGAATGATCAAATCACCATTTCCTCCAACACCATCGGCATAAGGGTCCATCATCCAGAATTCCAAATATTCAATATTGGAATCGATAAAGTTCGTTACCGAAATTGGACGCATGGTTCCACCCCAATTTTGGGTATCCAATGCGTTAGGATTAACATTATAAGGTCCCACTAATTCTGGGAAGAAAGTCATGTCAAACGTATTGATGTACGCCATTGTTCCGGCCATTACATCACGTTGGTCAAACAATTCTTTTAATTCCACACGACGTACACGGTGTTTGGACAATTCTGCATCTGAAATTCCAGAAGGAGAATTCCCACCAATTCCATAGAATCTTGGGTCAATGCTATACCAAGACATCAAACGACGTCCGTTTCCATAATCCAAATTATCGATTGCAGTTCCATTTGGGAAATATGGGTGTGTACTCAATCCATATCCTGCTGGTTTTCCTGGAACACTTGACAACTTCCAAGATCCTGCATCCATCAAACTAATTCTAGATTGTGAATCTTCAAAATCATCGATATAAGAATTTCCTCCAGTAGAACTATTTTGTCCTGGCATAAGGTAAGCACCTTCTGCACTAAAGGTTATTTGCGAAATTTGATCGGTTTTGATTCCCGGAATTTTATTGGTCAATCGAGTTAAAAATTCTGATTCACCCGTATATTCTGTATGCAAACCAAAAATCGTATTGCTTACAGGTTCTGATCCGAACTGAACTTTTTGCGTCAAAGGTCTTTCTTGGTAATTCACTACCGTACCACCCACTAAGAAATTATCAGAAAAACGGTGATCTACGTTCAATCCCATGAAGCGTTTTTTCTGCATGTTGAAGGTAGATTGATTTTCCAAGCTGATGTTAATCGGAACACCTGAATTTTTCAATTGTTCATTCAAAATAGTTACTTGACCCAATTGATAATCGACGGTATAGTCTACTCCTTCGATCAATTCCATACCATTGGCGGTAACTTTTACAGAACCTTCTGGAACATTGAATGCTCCTAATGGAATTCCTCCACCAACTTCTCCTTTGTAACGACCTGCAAGGCTATATCGTTGTGCAAGACGTTCTGCATCCAAGGTATTTGGAAGTTGTCGATAGATTTCTTTGAACACCAAAGGCGAGTTGGGATCACCCAAAACATTGGCTAAGTGTTGACCAAATGGTTCAACTTTGGTAAAGATGATGGTTCCTTGTTGTGGGTTGATGGTAATTCCGTTGACAAAGTCAAAAATTCCATCTCCATAATGACCATTTCCACTCATCTGTAAGTTTCCGTTTTGGTTCAAACGGTCCATGTTCATCACCTGCAATAAAGTTTGGTCAGAAACAGGAGTATTTGGTAAATAATTGATGACACCAGATGAATTGGCACTATTATCTTTGAATTCCACGTTCATGATGAAATCTTCAGGAGAAATCGTCAAAGCATTGATGGAATAAATATTTTTCATCATCAAATCCCACATTGGAGAAGCGATGTTTACCGTTGTATTCGGTTTAATTAATTTAGCAATCAATAATTGATTTTGCTCGTCTGACATTTCCCCCACTTTGTAAATTACTCCAGGAGTACTATTACGGGTATATTGGAAGGAAACCGCTAATAAATCTTCCCCATCTACCAAAGGTTGGTTCAAGGAAATGTAACCTAAAGACGGATAAAAGGTATATTCGCTTTGGTCTAACTTACGAACGTTTTCATTGACCAAGAAATGTTCTCCTTCTTGGTAAGTTTGTCCTCCATAATTGAAAGAACTTAAGACATTTCGTGCAGTACTTGCTTCACGAATTCCTCCAATTGCGGAAACTTGTCCATACAAAGGACCATTATTGGGAGCTCCACCCTCATCACCTAAATCTCGTAAAGCTAAAATGGATCTTCTGTTTTGTTGATTGGCTCCACCATTGTCTATTCTCCAAACTTCCATACGCGTAATGACAATGTCAGACGCGATTTGCGGATAATTCACCAAAGCATTATCGTAATTGTTTCGGAAGAAATGCCCTAAGAAATAGTGACGGTTGTAATCATAGTCTTCGGCAAAAATTCGGTAATCTGTTAAGACACCACCACCTTGAACGGTGATGTTTTTGGATTCTGAACGTTGTTCCGAGAAAACCATGGATACATCGGTTCTACCAAAACGCAAATCGGTACGAACACCAAAAAGGGACTGTGCCCCTGTGATCAATGACGTGTTTAACGGCATACTGATGTTTCCGACTTCGATATTTTGAACGATATCATCCTCGCCTCCATCCTTCATGTTTTTCCATTGAAGTTTCATTTGGTTTTCAAAACCAAATCCGGCTTGGGTATCATAATTCGCCTTTAATTGTAAATTCTCTCCTACTTTCCCCAAAACGCTCATTTGAATACGTTGTTGAAGATCGATGGTTAAGGTATTTCTGTTTTGAGGCAGCAATTGCGGATTATCGATTTTCTGAATGAATAAACCTAAATCCAATTGGGCAGAACCCTGAGGAATTAATTGGATTTCGTTTCCACCAAAAATGGTTTCAAATGCGCGTGAATTGATACGTAAACTTGGTAAAATATTTCCATCGTTATCATTTTTATCACCAAATGCATTGCTTCGATACATTTGATCATAGGAACGAGATTTGTCTTTGTAATACGAGTCAATGTCTCGTTTTAAGATCATATCCAAATAGGTTTGGCTATCCATATAAATAGGTTGCCCAACACTGATCCCACCAATTTTCGGATACAAAATGTATACGCCCCGAACAGGATCATACACAATATCATATTCAATTTGGTTATCCAAAAACAACCCTCCAGTTTCGGTTGTAAATGGATATTTTAATGTGTCATTTTCTTCTGGCTCTTGTCCAAATGCTATTCCGATAAATGCAAACAATAGAAATATCGGAAACAAGCTTTTCATCCTCCTCATGTATTAATAAAGCTGTTTCAAAAATTACAATCTTTTAAGTGTCTCTTTGACCAAAACGCCAGATTCCGCATCAGGATTATCTTTTAGAACAATCTCCAATATTTTTTCAGCGGTTTTGGTTGGTATACCGAGAACATCTAATGCTGATAACGCCTCAAATTTAGATTTATTTTTAGAATTATCGGAATTAATGTTAAAATTAAACACATCTCCTTCTAATTTGTCTTTCAAATCGATAATGATTCGTTGAGCCGTTTTTGCCCCTATACCTTTTACGGATTGAAGCGTTTTCACATTGGCCGATTCAATCGCTTCACGTATCTCTTCAATTTCTAAAGAAGAAAGCATCATCATCGCCGAAGCTGGTCCTACTCCATTGACCGAAATCAATTTCAAAAAAACTTCTCTTTCTGTTTGGGAATGAAACCCATACAAAATCTGAGCATCTTCACGAACGATGAGCTTGGTGAAAATTTTCACATGCTCTTCTTTCTCTATTTTGGCATAAGAATTCAGACTAATGTTTACCCAATATCCTACTCCACCGCATTCCACGATGGCGTGAGACGGATAAATCTCCACTAATTTCCCATTTAAATGTGCAATCATTTGTTTCGTTGTTGAGCGTCCAATACTGCAATCGTTGCAAGATTCACAATTTCCTCAATGGTTGATCTCATTTGTAATATATGGACTGGTTTGTTCATTCCCATCAAAATCGGACCAATCACTTGTGAATTTTCAATTCCTCTAAAGATTTTGTACGATAAATTTCCAGAGGCTAAATTAGGAAAAATCAACACATTGGCACGTTTTCCATTTAATTTTGAGAATGGGAATGTCTTGGAAATCAATTCCTCATTCAACGCAAAGTCTGGTTGAATTTCTCCATCCACCACCATATCTGGATATTGTTTATGCAATAAAGCAACGGCTTCACTTACTTTTTTAGAAGTTGCGGTTCTTGCAGCAAAGTTTTCAAATGACAACATCGCAATCCTTGGACGAATTCCAATTTTACGTACTACATATTCAGTCATTCGTGCAATTTTGGCTAATTCTTTTGCGGTAGGATCGTCATTGATGGTTGTATCGGCAAAGAACAAAGGACCTTTTTTGGTCATGATCATCATCAAACCTGCTACTTTGGACACACCTTTTGCTGGGCCAATGGTTTCCAATGCTGGTTTCAAGGATGTTGCATAACTTCTGGTACTTCCTGTTAAGAAAGCATCTGCTTCACCTGCTTCGACCATCATACATCCGAAATAATCACGATTGGTCAAAAAGCGTTTGGCGTTGTATTGGGTCATCCCTTTACGCTGACGTTTCTCCCAAAGCATATTGGCCAATTTCTCCACATGTTTTTCTGATTCTTTTGATTTAGGATCGATAATCGGAACGTCTAATTGAATGTCAAATTCATTCAAGATTTCCTGAACTTTTTCTTTATTTCCAAGCAAAATCGGATGACCAATTCCTTCGTCTTTTACGATTTGCGCTGCTTTTAAAACATTGTATTCGGCAGCATTACTAAATACGATGGTTTTCGGATCTTGTTTTGCGCGGTTTTGAAGCATACGAATCAATTTCTGTTCGCTGTTCATACGATTCAACAATTCCTCTTCGTACACACTCCAATTGTTAATGGGTTTACGAGCAACTCCGGAATCCATAGCAGCTTTGGCAACGGCCATGGAAACGGTTGTAATCAATCGATTGTCAAAAGGTTTCGGGATGATATATTCTCTTCCGTAACTTAAATTTCCGATTTTATACGCCATGCTGACCATCTCTGGAACTGGCTCTTTGGCTAAATCTGCCAAAGCTCGTACCGCCGCCAATTTCATTTCCTCATTGATTTTGGACGCTTGAACATCCAAAGCTCCACGGAAGATAAATGGGAATCCCAATACGTTGTTGACTTGATTCGGATAGTCAGAACGACCTGTTGCCATGATCACATCGGGACGAGTTCCAACTGCTACATCATAATTAATTTCTGGGTTGGGATTTGCCATCGCGAAAACAATCGGATCGTTGCTCATAGATAATAACATCTCAGCAGTTAACACGTCAGCTTTGGACAAACCAATGAACACATCACTTCCTTTCATGGCTTCTTCCAACGTATTCAATTCTGTCTCACGAGCAAAAGGAAGTTTTTCTTCATTTAAATCATCGCGTCTTGTATGAATAACACCTTTGCTATCACACATAAGGATGTTTTCCATTTTGGCACCAAGTGCAACATAAAGCTTGGTACATGCAATGGCTGCCGCACCTGCACCATTGACCACGAATTTTACTTTTTCAATTTTTTTATTGGCTAAATCCAAAGCGTTCAACAAAGCAGCTGCCGAAATAATGGCTGTTCCATGTTGATCATCGTGCATGACAGGAATGTCCAATTCCTCTTTTAAACGACGTTCTATTTCAAATGCTTCAGGAGCTTTGATATCTTCTAAGTTGATTCCCCCAAATGTAGGAGATATCGCTTTAACGGCTTGAATGAATTTCTCTGGATCTTTTTCATCGATTTCAATATCAAATACATCGATATCGGCAAAGATTTTAAAAAGAAGCCCTTTTCCCTCCATCACAGGTTTTGAAGCCAAAGGCCCAATGTCGCCCAAACCCAAAACAGCAGTACCATTTGAGATGACGGCAACTAGATTTCCTTTTGCCGTATAGCGGTAAACATCATTCGGATTTTTCTCAATTTCCAAACAAGGTTCTGCTACACCAGGCGAATAAGCCAATGCTAAATCTCTTTGTGTATCGTGATTTTTAGTAGGAACAACTTCAATTTTACCTTTTCTGCCCATTTCGTGATAGCGCAAAGCTTCTTCACGTAATTTATCGTCTTTTTCCGTTCTCATTTTCTATAAGATGAAAGGCAAAGATAAGGATGGTCATCGAAGTAGAAAATTCGATCACAAAAAATATTCAGAATCTTGGGCTTAGATTAATCTGGAATTTCGATAAAGTGTGCTGAAAAAGCGCAATCCACCTCAAAAGGAATAAAGTCATCTGACTCTTCTGTAAAGTCTTGAACTTCCCCTTTCCATTTCAAACAAACGGTTCCAGATTCATCTTTATAAAAAGATAATTGATTCTGATCTGATTCGAAATTCCCTTCATCAAAATTGATATTGGTATAGAAAATTTCTTCAATTTCACCATCTTCATCTTCAATCTCCTCATAGGAATTGGGAATGGATAGAGATTGACCAACCAAATCTTCGACTGATTCCGCTTGAATCGGAAAATCATCTATATATAAGGTTACTTGTGCAAAATCATTTTGAATCGAATCATCATCAACATGGTCAAGGGAATCTGTTGAATGTATCTCTACAAGTAGTTGATGTTGTTTGCCTGAAAAAACTACTTTACAGAAACAGTTCTCTATATAGTAGGTAAGGGTTTCTTCCGGATGGAAGAATTTGATTGTTTTCATTGTTATTTTAAAATCAAAACTTTAAGCGAATATAAAAAGAGTTTGGATATTTTAAAAGATGAAATATAATTTCTGTAGTAAAAAATTGAAATTAATTGAAACACAAAAAGACCTTCCAAAAAATGGAAAGTCTTTTTTATATCTTAAAAGATGGTGTTTTTACTCTACTATTGGTTGAATAGATACGTAAGAACGATTATCCGCTTTTTTACGGAAAACCACTTTACCATCTACCAAAGCAAATAATGTATGGTCTTTTCCAATTCCTACATTATCACCTGGGTGGTGTTTTGTACCTCTTTGGCGAACAATGATATTACCTGCGATTGCAGATTGACCACCGAAGATTTTCACTCCCAAACGCTTGGAATGTGACTCACGACCGTTCTTGGAACTACCGACTCCTTTCTTATGTGCCATTTTTGTTAATTTTTAATAATTAAATTACGATTTTTTGAATCCTAAAACTTTGGGATTAAGCTTCTTCTGCAGGAGCTTCTTCTTCTTTTTTAGTTTTCTTAGCTGCTTTAGCTTTACCTCCACCAATTGAAATCACTTCAATTTTGGTGAATTGCTGACGGTGACCATTTTTCTTTTTGTATCCTTTTCTTCTTTTCTTTTTGAAAACGATTACTTTGTCACCTTTTACGTGTTCAACGATTTTAGCTACGACAGTTACTCCGTCTATAACCGGGGCGCCAACTTGTACAGTTCCGTTGTCGGTTAACAATACACGGTCAAAAGAAACTTCTGCCCCCGCATCACCTTGCAAACGGTTTACGTACAATTGCTGGTCTTGCTCAACTTTGTATTGAAGCCCTGCTATTTCTACAATTGCATACATTATTATACTGTTTTTAAATAATTTTCGGACTGCAAAAGTAATAAAAAATATTACAATCCATATAAATGAATGAAAAAAAATCCTAAACAATTCTATCCTCGCTACATTTTTTCTTTCAAATAAACCGTTTTATTGCATTTTCTTTAAAAATCCATTTAAAACACTGAGGATTATATTAGAAAAACTTTAAAAATCTTATTTATAATGATTATAAATTGTCCATTTTGCTTAAAAACTGACAAATTCTAGATGGTTTCACTTTGCATACACTTAATAGTTCGTAAATTTACACGCTGATTTTTTATGTAACATCATATGCAAACATCTTTTGATTATATACCGATCGTAATTTTATTTCTATTGGCTGCAGGATTTGTGATTGGGACGATTGTTGCCACACACTTTTTAGGACCCAAAAGGAGTACAGATGAGAAATTGGATAACTTCGAAAGTGGTATTGAACAAATTGGAAATGCGCGTAGACCTTTTTCCATTAAATATTACCTAGTTGCCATTTTATTTGTACTTTTTGACGTGGAAGTTATCTTCTTCTATCCTTATGCTGTTAACTTCAGAGAATTGGGTTGGGAAGGTTTCGCTGCGGTAAGTACGTTCATCGGTTTATTTTTAATCATGTATATTTATGTGAGAAAAAAAGGCGCGTTGGATTGGGAGAAATAAAAATGAAGATGTAATTAAAAAGGAAAGAAAATGATTCACAATAATAGACCCGTAAGCCACAACACCAATGTTAAGTTGGTGGATATGCCCCAAGGATTCCAAGGGGAAGGCTTTATGACAGTTCAGCTTTCAAAAGCGGTAGGTTTGGCGAGAAAAAACTCGATTTGGCCACTTCCTTTTGCAACAAGTTGTTGTGGAATTGAGTTTATGGCAACCATGGGTGCCACCTATGATTTATCACGTTTCGGCAGTGAGCGATTAGCGTTTACACCTCGTCAATGTGACATGTTGTTGGTAATGGGAACGATTTCCAAAAAAATGGCTCCAGTTTTACGTCAAGTATATATTCAAATGGCTGAACCTCGTTGGGTAGTAGCAGTTGGTGCTTGTGCTAGTTCGGGAGGAATTTTTGACACCTATTCCGTTCTTCAAGGAATTGACCAAGTCATCCCTGTTGACGTTTACGTTCCAGGATGTCCGCCAAGACCAGAAGCCATTATCGATGGAATCATGCGCGTGCAGGATTTGGTTGAAACAGAAAGCATCCGTAGAAGACAAAGTCCAGAATACCAAGAATTATTAAACAGCTACGGCATATCTTAAGCGAAGAATTATGTTGAACAATCAATTTGTATACGACCAATTAGTCGGAAAATTTGGGGAAGGAATTTTTGGATACGAAGAAAATTTCGACTTGATTAGTATTTATGCTGAGAAGGAGTTGAACTTAAAAATCCTTCAATTTTTATACGATCAAGAAGATTTAGGCTTCAAATTCATGACCGATTTGACAGCAATTCATTATCCAAACAATTTGGGAGAAGAATTAGTTGTTACTTATTTATTGTACAACATGCCGAAGAATTTCCATGTTCGATTGAAATTCGCTTTAGACATCAACAAACCCGATATTTATACGGCTTCAAACATTCATCCTACTGCCAATTGGTTGGAAAGAGAATGTTTTGACTTTTTCGGTGTAAATTTTATTGGTCACCCAAATTTGATTCGTGTAATGAACGTTGACGAAATGGACTATCACCCATTGCGCAAAGAATTTCCATTGGAAGACCAAACACGTACGGACAAGGACGATGAAATGTTTGGGCGTGGTGGAAATTTCAACTTTGGAAATATCACCATTTAATTTGAAGTGAAATGGCAGAAGTTAAAAAACATAAAAATATAGACCTACCAAAGGAATCCTTGGAGAAAACTACTTCAACGATTAACTTAGGTCCAACGCACCCTGCAACACACGGTGTATTTCAAAATATATTGGAGTTAGACGGAGAAAGAATCATCAAGGCTACGCCTACCGTTGGTTACATTCACCGTGCATTTGAAAAGATTGCTGAACGCAAACCTTTGTACCAAGTAACTCCTTTGACCGACCGTTTGAATTATTGTTCCGCTCCGATTAACAATTTAGGTTGGCACTTAACGGTTGAGAAATTCGTAGGAATTGAAGTTCCAGCAAGAGCGCAATACCTTCGCGTCATCATTATGGAATTAGCCAGAATTTCAGATCATATCATTTGTAATTCGATTATGGGTGTTGACTCTGGAGCATTTACAGGTTTCTTGTATGTGATGCAATACCGTGAATTAATTTATGAAATCTACGAAGAAATTTGTGGTAGCCGTTTAACGACGAACATCGGTCGAATTGGAGGATTTGAGCGCGACTTTAGTGAAGTTGCTTGGACAAAAATCAACCGTTTCATCAACGAATTCCCTGGTGTTCTTGCAGAATTTGAAAGTTTATTTGTACGAAATAGAATTTTCATCGAGCGTACACAAGGAGTTGGAGGAATCAGTGCTGAAAGAGCTTTGGCTTATGGATTCACTGGTCCAAACTTGCGTGCAGCAGGTGTAGATTATGATGTTCGTGTAGCAAAACCTTATTGCCGTTACGAAGAATTTGATTTTAGCATACCTGTTGGAACAACCGGAGATTGTTATGATCGTTTTTTGGTTCGAAGCGAAGAAATGAAGCAAAGTGTCAGCATCATCAAACAAGCGATCGAGAAAATCAATAATTTAACTGGGGAAGAAGCAACCAAATACCATGCAGATGCACCTGATTTTTACCTTCCATTGAAAAAGGATGTATATACCAAAATGGAAGCTTTGATTTACCATTTCAAAATCATTATGGGAGAAGTAGATATTCCAGTTGGAGAGATTTACAATTCTGTTGAAGGAGCAAATGGTGAATTGGGTTATTATTTCATCAGTGATGGTGGACGTTCTGCGTACCGCTTGCATTTTAGAAGACCTTGTTTCATCTATTACCAAGCCTATCCTGAATTGATTGAAGGATCGATGTTAAGTGACGCGATTTTGACCATGAGTAGTTTGAATTTGATCGCAGGCGAATTAGACGCTTAATCAAATGATAAATTTTGAATTATAAATTTTAAATGTGAATCAGGTTTTAATACTATTTCATGTCTAACTTGAAACTTTAAACCTGAAACATTAAACAATAAATAAAGAAAATGACAACAGTTCAATTTTCGGAAGAGACCTATCAAAAGATAAAAGAGATCATGACGCATTACCCAGAAGGGAAACATAAAAGCGCCTTGATTCCTGTCTTGCATTTAGCACAAGCTGAATCCAACGGATGGTTAGATGTTCCTGTAATGGATCATGTAGCAGAAGTATTGGGTATTCTTCCAGTAGAAGTGTACGAAGTAGCTTCTTTCTATAGCATGTTCAACTTAAATCCTGTTGGAAAATATGTGTTGGAAGTTTGCCAAACAGGTCCTTGTATGTTACGTGGATCCGATAAAATCATCGAACACATCAAACAAAAATTGAACATCAAGGCGGGAGAAACTTCAGCAGATGGTCTATTTACATTGAAACCAGCTGAATGTTTAGGTGCTTGTGGATATGCTCCGATGATGCAATTAGGTAAACATTATCGTGAGAATTTGACGATCGAGAAAGTAGATGAATTGTTGGAAGAATTGAAAAAACTCGCTTAAATGGGAGAAACTAGATTATTATTGAAACATGCCGATGTGCCAGGAATTCGTCATTACGACGCTTACCGTGCACACGATGGATATAAATCGGTAGAGAAAGCCTTCAATATGACCACCGATCAAATTTTGGAAGAAGTGAAAACTTCTGGATTAAGAGGTCGTGGTGGAGCAGGTTTCCCTACGGGAATGAAATGGAGCTTTTTGGCAAAACCAGAAGGTGTTCCTCGTCATTTAGTGGTCAATGCAGATGAGTCCGAACCTGGAACGTTCAAAGACCGTTATTTGATGGAATTCATTCCGCACCTATTGATTGAAGGAATGATTGTTTCCTCTTATTGTTTAGGTGCCAATGCTTCTTACATCTACATTCGTGGAGAATATGCTTGGATTGCTGAAATTTTAGAAGAAGCAATTGCCGAAGCAAAAGCCAACGGATGGTTAGGTAAAAACATACAAAATTCCGGATACGATTTAGAAATCTATGTTCAACGTGGTGGTGGAGCCTACATTTGTGGAGAAGAAACTGCTTTGTTGGAATCCTTGGAAGGTAAAAGAGGAAATCCTCGTATCAAACCACCATTCCCAGCGGTTAAAGGTGCTTGGGGAAGACCAACGGTTGTCAACAATGTTGAATCAATCGCAGCAGTTGTTCCAATCATTATGATGGGTGGTGAAGAATACGCCAAAATTGGTGTTGGTAGATCAACAGGAACCAAGTTGATTTCTGCTTGCGGAAACATCAACAAACCAGGTGTTTATGAAATCGACATGACCCAAACGGTAGAAGAATTTATCTTTTCCGATGAATTTTGTGGAGGAATTCCCAATGGAAAACGCTTCAAAGCTTGTATTCCAGGAGGAAGTTCAGTTCCGATTCTACCAGCAAATTTGATGTTAACGACCGCGAATGGCACTCCTCGTTATATGAACTATGAATCATTGGCCGATGGCGGATTTGCCACTGGAACCATGATGGGTTCAGGAGGATTCATCGTTTTAGATGAAGACCAAGATGTGGTGTATCATACCTATACTTTAGCAAGATTTTACCGTCACGAATCTTGTGGACAATGTTCACCTTGTCGTGAGGGAACAGGTTGGATGGAAAAAATCTTGAAACGAATCGACGAAGGTCAAGGAAAAATGTCCGACATCGATTTATTATGGGACATCCAACGTAAAATTGAAGGAAATACAATCTGTCCATTGGGAGATGCAGCGGCTTGGCCAGTTGCAGCAGCAATTCGTCATTTTAGAGATGAATTTGAATGGCACGTATTGAATCCAGAAGAATGTTTAACGAGAAATTATGGTTTGGCGCATTATGCTGACCCATTGATTATAAAAGAACAGGCAAACTAATTGACTATGTCAGAACAAACGCCCTTAATGAAAGTAACCATAGATGGTCACACAATAGAAGTTCCAGCAGGAACAACTATTCTTCAAGCTGCTCGTATGATTGGCAAAGAAGTGGCACCACCCGCTATGTGTTATTATGGGAAATTGGAAAATACAGGTGGAAATTGCCGTACCTGTATGGTGGAAGTGACCAAAGGTAGCGATGCAGACCCAAGACCTATGCCTAAATTGGTTGCGTCTTGTCGTACGACTGTCATGGACGGGATGGAAGTTGGAAACAAATCTTCAGAAAAAGCAGTTACAGCTCGTGAAGGTGTTGTCGAATTTTTATTGATCAACCATCCATTGGATTGTCCGGTTTGTGACCAAGCTGGCGAATGTAAATTGCAAGATTTAGGATACGAACACGGAAAAGAAGAAACTCGCTACGAATTTGAACGTCGTACGTTTGTTCCTGAAGATTTAGGTCCGAACATTCAATTGCACATGAACCGTTGTATTTTGTGTTATCGTTGTGTAAAAACAGCCGACCAAATCACAGGTTGCCGTGAGCATGGAGTTATGTTCCGTGGAGACCATGCCGAAATTTCTACTTATTTAGGAAAAGCATTGGACAATGAATTCATCGGAAACGTGATTGATGTTTGTCCAGTTGGAGCTTTGACCGATAAAACATTCCGTTTCAAAAACCGTGTTTGGTTCTTGAAACCAGTGGATGCGCATAGAGATTGCCCAACTTGTAGTGGTAAAGCACAAGTTTGGTATCGTGGAGATGAAGTCTTCCGTGTGACAGCGCGTAAAAACGAATGGAACGAAGTAGAAGATTGGATTTGTAATACCTGTCGTTTCGACAAAAAAGAAACCAAAGATTGGGTGATTGAACAACCATCGGTCATTTCAAAAGATTCTGTAATCCGTCAAGGTCATTACCAAGCCAATATTGGAACGAAAAAACCAAATGAAACCTTTAAAAAGGTCATGAGTGGACGCGATCCAAAATTATTATTGGACATTCACGATGTAAGTCAGGTTAACGAACCCAATCGTGATTTGAGTCAAATCAATGGACCTGCAACGAGCAAAGATTTTAAAGATTAAATTGAGAATAAGGAAATTTGAATGAATGAAATAAAATTAATTTTCATTTTACATTCAAAATATAAAATAAGGAAAAAATATGAACCCAGAATTTTGGAGTTTAATTGGTGAAAAAGCAGCATTAGCCGGAATCATGATTGGTTTCGCTTTGGTTGTAGCCATGTATTCAACTTGGGCAGAACGTAAAGTAGCTGCTTACATTCAAGATCGTAGAGGACCAGACCGTGCCGGTTGGGGTGGTTTATTACAACCCTTGGCCGATGGTGGAAAATTATTTTTCAAAGAGGAAATTACACCTCGTCACGCAGAGAAATTTTTATTCATTTTAGGTCCAACTTTAGCCATGATTTTGGCTTGTATGACAGGTGCTGTTATTCCTTGGAGTACAGGTTTTGAATGGGGAGATAGAATCATTGTCCCTCAAATTGCTGATATCAACGTTGGATTCTTATACATTTTGGGTGTTTTAAGTTTAGGTGTTTACGGAATCATGTTGGGGTCTTGGGCATCCAACAACAAATGGTCCTTGATGGGTGGTTTGCGTGCTGCATCTCAAATCATTTCCTACGAATTACCGATGGGAATCGCTTTGATCACAATTTTGATGATTAGCGGAACTTTAAAATTAGGTGGAATCGTAGAACAGCAAATGGACGGATATTGGAATATCATTCTACAACCGATTGGATTCATCATCTTTTTGGTATGTGCTTTTGCCGAAACCAACCGTACTCCATTTGATTTACCGGAAGCAGAAAACGAATTAATTGGAGGATATCATTCTGAGTATTCTTCGATGAAATTAGGTTTCTTCTTATTTGCCGAATACATCAACATTTTCATCAGTTCAGTTATCATCGCAACCATTTATTTTGGAGGATACGATATTCCATTTGTCAATGATGCAAAATTGACGGAATCAATTGGAATGAATTGGATGGCCGTGTTGCACTTCTTGTCTTTATTTATCAAAGCATGTTTCTTCATCTTTGTATTCATGTGGGTGAGATGGACAATCCCTCGTTTCCGTTATGACCAATTGATGGATTTAGGATGGAAAAAATTATTGCCTTTGGCTCTTGCCAATATGTTGATAACAGGCTTAGTGATTTTGTGGTTTAATAATTAATTAGAAAAAAAAGAAGAATGGAACTTCTGACAAATAAAGCGAAACAAGTCGATAGACGCCCAATGAATTTTTGGGAAAGACTCTATTTGATTTCGATTGCAAAAGGAATGTGGATTACGTTGAAACACTTTTTCAAGAAAAAAGCGACCATTAGTTATCCGGAAGAAAAACGTCCGTTTAGCCCAGTTTTCCGTGGTATGCATGTCTTGAATCGTGATGAAGAAGGACGCGAAAATTGTACAGCTTGTGGTCTTTGTGCCTTAGCTTGTCCGGCAGAAGCCATTACGATGGAAGCAGCTGAAAGACTTCCAGGTGAAGAGCATTTGTATCGCGAAGAGAAATATGCAGCGAAATATGAAATCAATATGTTGCGTTGTATTTTCTGCGGATTCTGTGAAGAAGCTTGTCCAAAAGATGCAGTTTATTTGTCACAAACCGTAACTCCTGCTTCTTACCAACGTAAAGATTTCATTTACAACAAAAAAGATTTATTAATCCCAAATCCAAAAAATTCAAACTAAGGTATGGAAATAGCAGAAATTTTATTTTTTGTATTGGCTGGATTAACGCTTTTGAGTGGATTGTTAACAGTGACCACCAAGAGTCCTGTTCATTCTATTTTGTATTTGATCATTACGTTTTTCAGCATTAGTGCACACTATGTTTTGTTGAATGCACAATTTTTAGCAGTTGTAAACATCATTGTTTATGCGGGTGCTATCATGGTTTTATTCTTATTTGTTGTCATGTTGATGAATCTAAATAAGGAAGACAAAAATTTCAGTAAACCTTTTATCATTGCATCGGGAGGAATTATTTCCTTGTTGTTTTTTGCGTTGACCGTAGGGATTTTCTTGAAATCAGATGTCATGGAAAATAACCAAACTTTGTTAGCGGAAGGTGAAATCGGAATGACCGAAAGAATTGGAACTGCACTTTATACAGACTATGTAATCCCATTTGAATTAGCAAGTATCTTGTTTATGGGAGCCATGATTGGAGCCGTTTTATTATCGAAAAAAACAGACGATTTACACGTTAAAGATTGATTTAAACCATTTTAAATTCAAATTTTTAAATTTTAAATATAAAAGTCTATAGCGAAAGTTTACATAAAAAGGATTTTACTTTCGACGAAATGACTAAAAAAAATATAAAGAATGATACCGATTAGTTACTATTTATTTCTGTCACTTGCCCTCTTCTCCATCGGGATGATTGGTGTGATGACGCGTAGAAATATTATCATCATGCTGATGTGTGTGGAGTTGATGTTGAACTCTGTCAATTTGTTGTTGGTGGCATTTTCAAAAATGCATCACGCTCAAAATTTGGGAACAGATGTGGGAATAGACGGACAAATGTTGGTCCTTTTCATCATGGTTGTTGCCGCAGCTGAAGTAGCAATTGGTCTTTCGATTATGATCTTATTTTATCGAAAAATGTATAACGTGGATGTGAAATCCTTGAATCGATTAAAACATTAAAAGTTATGGAGAAGTATATTTGGTTAATTCCTTTGTTGCCACTTTTAGGGTTTTTCATCAATGGTTTAGGGAGAAATAACTTATCAAAACCAGTTATTTCTATTGTAGGTTCAGGAGTTGTTTTGGCAAGCTTCATCTTGTCGGTAATGGTTTTCATGAGTGTTCCTTCGGGTGAAGGCGCAGAACCTATGATTTTCCACGGGTTTAATATCATCGACTTAAAATCCATTCAAATTCCATTTTCCTTTCAAATTGATGCTTTGACAAGTTTGTTCTTGTTGATCATTACGGGAATTGGATTTTTGATTCATTTGTATAGCTCGGCTTATATGCAGGAAGAAGGCGAAGGATTTGGAAAATTCTTTGCGTATTTGAACTTGTTCATCTTCTTCATGTTGATCTTGGTAATGGGTAGCAACTTCTTCATGATGTTCATCGGATGGGAAGGAGTTGGTCTTTGTTCGTTCTTGTTAATCGGATTCTGGTTCAAAAACCGCGATTATGTAGGAGCAGCGAAGAAAGCCTTTATCATGAACCGAATTGGAGACGTTGGATTCTTATTGGCCATGTTCTGGATTTACAGAGAATTTGGTACACTACAATACACAGAAGTATTTGGTTTATTGTCAACAACCAATGTTTCGACCTATGCAATTGGAGGAATTACTTTGTTGTTGTTTTTAGCAGCGACAGGAAAATCTGCTCAAGTTCCTTTGTTTACTTGGTTACCAGACGCGATGGCGGGACCAACTCCGGTTTCGGCTTTGATTCACGCAGCAACGATGGTAACAGCAGGTATCTTCTTGATCACACGTTGCAACGAATTATTTGAATTGGCGCCTTACACAAGAGACATCATTGCTTGGGTTGGAATCATTACCTCTTTGATTACGGCAACCATTGCAATGCGTCAAAATGATATCAAAAAAGTATTGGCTTATTCAACCGTTTCCCAATTGGGATTGATGTTCGCATCATTGGGTATGGGCGCTTATGTTGCGGCTGTATTCCACGTGATGACGCACGCTTTCTTCAAAGCTTTGTTGTTCTTAGGAGCAGGTTCTGTGATTCACGGTATGCACCATGAACAAGATATGACCAAAATGGGCGGATTGAAAAAATACATGCCTACGACGCATATCACCATGTTGATTGGATGTATTGCCATTGCCGGAATTCCACCTTTGAGTGGTTTCTTCTCCAAAGATGAAATGTTGTTGAGCATGTTCTTGGGTAACAAAGCGATTTATGCGATCGGATTCATTGTTTCTGTCTTAACATCCTTCTATATGTTCCGTTTGTACTTCATGACATTTAGCGGAAAATTACGAAACGAAGAAGCGCATCCGCACGAAAGTCCAGCTGCCATGACTATTCCATTAATCATTTTGGTTGTATTGTCTATTTTAGGTGGATTCTTAGGAATTCCTGAATTGTTCATGAAGAATGCACATAAATTGAAAGAATTCTTATCGGGTGTTGTAAAACCATCTTCAGATGTTCATCATATTTCCCATACAACGGAATACATTTTAATCGGAGCTTTATTGGTTTGTGTTGCGATTGCGATAACCCTAGCGAAGAAAATGTACGATGGAAAAGTAGATGGAGAAGCGACTGGTTTGGCGAAATTCTTCGAGGAAAAATGGTATGTCGATGAAGTTTACCAAAGTTTGATTGTATCGCCATTGATTGGTTTAGGAAATATCTTTAAAAAATACGTAGAGAAATCAGGAATTGTTCAGGCGGTTGCTGGAACAGGAACTCTCTCTTACTATTTGTCGAAAAATATCAAGACAGTTCAAACCGGAAACATTGGGATGTACATCTTATTGATGATCATCGGAATTGTTGCGGGATTAGGAATTTTCTTTTTTGGAATGTTATAAAAAGCGGAAGGAATGTTATTATCGTTACTGATTTTATTGCCACTTATAGCCGGACTTTGTTTGACGGTTATCAAAAACGAAAAACCATTGGGTTTTGTCGGAACGGCTGTTAGTATTTATTCATTAGTTTACTCAATTTTCTTACTTTTTGCTCAAACTCCGGTTGACACTACCGTGTTATTTCCATGGTTCGAGATTGGAGGAATCAAAACGAACATTGCATTGAGCTTAACAGGATTGGGCGGAACCATGGTATTATTAACCAATTTGGTTTTTGCATTGTTGTTCTTATATTTCTTCAGCATCAAAAAAGAGTATTCCAATACTTTTTATGGATTGTTGTTAATTGCATACGGTGGATTGAACGGAGTATTTTTAGCCCAAGATTTGGTCTTGTTCTATTTCTTCTGGGAAATCGTCTTGATTCCAATCTATTTCTTAATCGGAATTTGGGGTTCTAAAAAAACAAGAATTTCTGCCAATACCACTTTCTTCTTGTACACGATTTTAGGATCGATGTTGATGTTAGGTGGAATTATCTACATCGGATTTCAATTGAAACCAGAAAGTTTCTTGTTGGAAGATGTGATGAAAGTAACCGCTCCATTTGGAAATTTACAAACATTGGCTTGGTTGTTCTTATTGGCATTTGCGATTAAAATTCCATTGTTTCCATTGCATTCATGGCAGCCTGCTGTCTACAAGACTTCCCCTACTCCGGTTACGGTTGTCTTAAGTGCTTTGATGGCAAAAATGGGATTGTTTGCAGTAGTGAATTGGTACATGAATATGTTCCCTTTCTCTTGCGAAATGTATGACAACTTATTGTATGTAGTTGGATTTGGTTTGGTGTACGCATCTTTGATTGCTTTGACATCAAACAATGTGAAGAAAATTATTGCGTATAGTTCCATTGCGCACTTAGCCTTAATTTTCATGAGTTTGTTTGCCAAATCTCAAATGGGAATTCAAGGTTCTTATTTCCAAATGTTCAGCCACGGAATTGTGGTAGTAGGACTTTGGTTATCGGTTGACTATATGCAAAGACGCTACAAATTGACCGACATCAAATCGATCAGTGGATTGGCAACAGTAGATCCTGCTATTGCTGTATTCTTTACGTTCTTTGGTTTGGCAAATGTTGCTTTGCCATTGACAAGTAGTTTCATTGGCGAATTCATGATGTTGAATGCTTTGTATTCGTACAATCCAATTTTATGTATCATCGGATGTTCAGGTGTGATTTTATCGGCAGCTTATACATTGAGATTATCAACGGCAATTTTGTTTGGAGAACGTGAAAATGTTTCCAAAAAAGTTCGAAAGTTTCCTACAACCTTATATCTGATCTTCGGAATCATTTCAATTATCATTTTGGTATTAGGAATTTATCCGTCTATCTTATTTAATCTTTTAGAAAAATAAACAGATGAATATTATATTGACATCGGCCTTATCAGGGATTATTTTTATGTTTGCTGGCTTTGTTTTAAAAGACAAACGTCACCTCAACCTTTTGGCTGTTCTGCTTTTTGTAGCAATGATTGTTTCAGCTGTATTTCAATTACAGGGATGTGAAATTTTAAGTGGTAAATACCCAAATATGATTGAAACCGATCCGTATCGTGTATCGTTTTTCATTCTCCTAAGCTTGGTTGGAATTTATTACACCTTGATGAACCGTTATAATTTCAGCAAACCCGGAAGTAAAGTTTCGGATTATTTCGCCTTGATATTTATTTCCTTTACAGGAATTGCGGTTTTGGCAAGTTTCAACAATTTGTTGTTGATGTTCTTAGGAATTGAAATTTTATCGATTCCATTGTATGCATTGGCTGGAGCTGCAAAACATAAGATGAGAAGCACAGAAGCAGCTGTCAAATATTTCTTGATGGGATCATTCTCAACCGGAATCATGTTGATGGGTATTGCTTTAATTTATGGGGCTTCAGGATCATTCTTGATGGCGAATATCACTTCGTATGCTTTTGATTTCCAATCGATTTATTATTTAGGATGGGTGATGTTGGTTCTGTCTATGTGTTTCAAAGTTTCAGTGGCTCCGATGCATTTTTGGGCACCAGACGTATATGATGGAACACCAACTGTGTTTTCATCTTATATGATCACAATTGTGAAAGGAGCTGGATTCATGACGTTTCTGACTTTGATGTCTTCTTTCAAAATCACTTCTGAAATTGTTGCAGACAACTACCGATATTTACTAAGTTTCATCATCATCTTAACATTGATTTTAGGAAACTTTTCGGCTTTGAAACAAAAGAGCGTCAAAAGAATGTTGGCGTATTCTTCAGTAGTTCAAGCTGGATTTATGATGTTTGCTTTGTTCCAAATTTCGGAGCAATCCAAATATGCTTTGTTGTTCTATACCGTGAGTTATGGAATTGCAAGTATCGTTTTGTTCTATGCTTTGACACAAGTGAAAAAAGATTCGTACAAAGGATTCAATGGATTGGGAAAAAAATCTCCTGTTTTGGCTTTTGCAGTTACAATTGCTTTATTATCTCTTTCTGGAATTCCATTTACCTCTGGTTTCTTAGCGAAATTCATGATTTTAAGTTCAGCCATGGAAGAACCATCGAACTTAATCTTAGTGGTTGCAGCTTTGGTATTGGCAGTATTGAGTATTTATTACTACATCAAAGTGATCATTGCCATGTACTTCCGAAAAGGAAAAGGAAAGAGCATCAAGTTATCGACTTTATCCAGCTTTTTATTAATTCTAGGAACCATTCTTACGGTTGCGTTAGGGGTTTATCCAGATTTGTTAAAAATGCTTTTAAATTGTTTAGGATCGATTTAAAGTCAATTTGATTAAAAATAAAAAAAGCACCTCAAGAAATTTCTTTTGGTGCTTTTCTGTTATTTAGGAGTGTGATTGACTAAATTTTCTTTTTAATTTCTAGTACAGTTAGCTCTCCATACATCGTCTACATTTTCTGTATACAACATGGTAAGAGAATTTGCTGTTACTCGGATGTATTGAAATTCTGTCGCACCAACATTCAACATGGTGTCACCATCTTTTTCAAATTCAACACCCGTAATTTCTGGAATTCCATTGGAAAAAAGGAAATTGTATTTATCTCCTACTTTTACAACCTGAACCCAACCTTCGTCTTCTTCAGTATTGCTTTCCCCATTGCTGTAGGCTACAAATCCATTGTATTTACCAACAAATATGTCATGATCTGAAGGACTATCATCGTCACTACATGAGATCATCAAAAAGGATGTTACTACAAACAATCCCAACAACCAACTCATCATTTTACTCTTCGTTTTCATATAAATTAATTTTTGATTTAATGGTGCTTATGAAATTATTATGCCAAGGATTGTCTTCACAATCATCTTAGAATAATTTTAACGATTTAAAATGTTTGGCAATATCTTTGAAAATCGTAGGTTTGAGTTAAAATCAATTCAAATGAAAACACTTAAAATAATAGGACTTTTTTTGTTCTTAGCGGGCTTTGTTCAAGTCAATGCACAAGAAGTAACAGATTATGATTTGCAAAACTTTGCACGTTCGTATCGATTTACGGTTTTGTTGAACAATGAGGCACAACGAGAAATGCAAAAAGAGATTGAGAAAGAAGGATTGACGATTGAAAAGTACCAATTGATTCAAGAAAGCAAACATCCAGAAGCTACTTTAGTACCTGATTTACCTGAAAAGGATTTTGAAAAATTTGAAAAACTTCAGCCCAAAATCAAAGAAATTCAAGCTGATTTAGAAAAGGAAGTCTTGAAAGTTTATGCCGATAATGATTTGGATAAACAGAAATATAGAGCGATTGCTGAACGCGTCAAACAAGATTATTTGTTACAAGCTAAAATGGAAAAAATTCTTGCAGGTATGCGTTAATACCTGCAAGAATTTTTCTTGTATGTCAATCTATTTAATTGATTTCTACCAAAGATTTCAAAGGAATGGAAACTCCTCCTTTGATTTGTATAAATTCATCTGTCAGCGTCCAAACGGTTGTTTCAATTCTTTTAGGACCATCTTCGGTCATAAAGGTAATTTGCGTTTTCCCTTTGTATTCGTTTCCAAGACGAACTGCACGTTCCAATTTATCTTTCGTCAATTCTGGATTCGCTTCAGCTTTTACGAAGTGGTAGTTAATCACTTCTTCTTTTTCGATTAATTCTGCTTCCATAGTAGTTGTTTTGTGTCGTTAGTTCAAAATTTCTGCCAAAAATTAGGCTTCCATTCAAAATCTTGCTACCTAAAATTTTGACGTATTTTCAACCTAAGTTTTATCCTACTATATTAATAATTTTTCCTGGAACGATGATAATATTTTTTGGAGTTTTCCCATTTAATTGTTTGATGGTACGCTCATCAGACATAACCGCTTCTTGAATTTGTTCTTTTGTCAAATCCATTGGCAATTCCAATTTGAAACGCATTTTCCCATTAAATGAAACCGGATATTCCTTGGCATCTTCCACCAACCATTTCGCATCAAATTCTGGAAATTCAGCCGTTGCAATGCTTTCCTTATGTCCTGCAGCTTCCCAAAGTTCTTCGGCAATATGCGGCGCATAAGGTGAAATCAAAACAGCCAAAGGCTCCAAAACCGCACGTTTGTTACAGTTCAATTTGGTCAATTCATTCACCGCAATCATAAAATTGGAAACCGAGGTATTGAACGAGAAATTATGAATGTCTTCGTCTACCTTTTTGATGGTTTGATGCAATACTTTCATTTCTTCTTTGGTCGCTTCCTCGTCAGACAAGAAGAACGTTTCTCCTTCTCCACTGTGGTACAATCTCCACAATTTTTTCAAGAATCCAGAAACACCACTTAAACCTTGGGTATTCCATGGTTTTGCTTGTTCAATCGGACCTAAAAACATTTCGTACAAACGAAGTGTATCGGCGCCGTACTGTTCACAAATATCGTCTGGATTGACAACGTTGTATTTGGATTTGGACATTTTTTCGACTTCGCGAGACGTCATAAAACGACCATCTTCTTCTAAAATAAATTCAGCATCGGCAAAATCTTCGCGCCAAGCTTTGAATTTTTCTGTATCCAATTCATCACCATCTACCAACAAACTTACATCAACATGAATTGGGGTTGTTTCGTACTGATCTTTCAAATTAGCCGATACAAATTGATTTGTTCCATTAATTCTATGGGCAAACGCACTCATCCCCAAGATCATTCCTTGGTTAATCAATTTCTGAGCGAATTCATCAGTTGGCGCCCATCCGCGGTCAAACAAGAATTTCTGCCAAAAACGCGCATATAGTAAGTGTCCGGTGGCATGTTCGCTTCCTCCCATATACAAATCCACTTCTTTCCAATAGTCCAATGCTTCTTTGGACGCAAATTGATCATAATTATTTGGATCCATATAACGCAAGAAATACCAAGAACTTCCTGCCCAACCTGGCATGGTGTTCAATTCCAATGGGAACACTGTTTCGTTGTCGATCAAATCATTGGAAACCACTTCATTTTTCGACGTATCCCACGCCCATTTTTTTGCTCTTCCCAAAGGTGGCTCACCCGTTTCGGTAGGTAAATATTCATCAACTTCTGGCAATACCAAAGGCAAATGCGCTGCGCTAATCATATACGGAACTCCGTCTTTGTAATAGGCCGGAACAGGTTCTCCCCAATAACGCTGACGAGAAAATACGGCATCGCGCAAACGGAAGTTAACTTTTCCTTTTCCAATTCCTTTTTCTTCCAACAATGCAATGATTTTGTCCGTTGCTTCTTGGTAACCTAAACCCTTTAGGACGTCTGAATTTTGCAATTCAAATCCTTCTTTTTCGACAAAAGCAGCTTCCGAAAGATCTTTGTCTTTGAATATATGGATAATTGGTAAGTCGAAATGTTTCGCAAATTTATAGTCGCGTTCATCTCCCGCTGGAACAGCCATTACAGCACCAGTTCCATATCCCGAAAGCACATAATCCCCAATCCAAATTGGTACTTCTTGTCCCGTAAACGGATGAATCGCATAAGCACCGGTAAATTCACCCGTGATTTTACTTACATCGGCCATACGCTCACGTTCGGAACGTTTCGATGTTTGCTCAACATAAGCGGTTACGGCTTCTCTCCTATCCTCAGTCACGATCTTTTCTACCAACGGATGTTCTGGCGCCAAAGTCACATAGGAAACACCGAAAACCGTATCGGGACGAGTTGTGAAAACTTCAATTTTTGCATCCGAATTCTGAACATCAAATTGAATGGAAGCACCTTTGCTTTTTCCAATCCAATTGGTTTGAGCATCTTTGATAGGCGTTGGCCAATCGATTTTGTCCAATCCCGTCAACAAGCGATCTGCAAAAGCTGTGATTCGCATCATCCATTGGGTCATTTTTTTACGAACCACCGGATATCCGCCACGTTCGGAAACCCCATTTACGACCTCATCATTGGCCAAAACTGTTCCCAAAGCAGCACACCAATTTACTTCTGCTTCTGCCAAAAAAGTCAAACGGTATTTCAACAAGATTTCTTGTTGTTGTTTTTCGGAGAATTGATTCCATTCTTCTGCGCTGAAAGTCGGTGTATCCTCATCACAAGATGCATTGACTTTCGCATTTCCAATTTGCTCAAACACATTGATCAATTCGTCAATAGAACGCGCTTGATTCAAATCATTGTCATAATAAGAATTGAACAATTGGATAAAAATCCATTGGGTCCATTTATAATAAGAAGGATCTGAGGTACGAATTTCACGATCCCAATCATAGGCCAAACCAATTTTTTTCAATTGGCGTTCGTATCCTTCAATCTTATTTCCTTGTTTATCCGTTCCTCCTTCAATGTTCACGGCTGTGGTGATCGCTGGATGCTGACCTGTCTGAATAGCATATTGTTCCGCAGGTAAACCAAACGAATCATAGCCCATTGGATGTAAAACATTGAAACCTTTCAATCGTTTGAATCGAGAAAAAATATCGGAAGCGATATACCCAAGCGGATGACCTACGTGTAATCCTGCTCCAGATGGATAAGGAAACATATCCAAAACATAATATTTTGGTTTGGTCGAATGGTTTTCTGCTTTGAATGTTTTATTTTCTGCCCAATATTTCTGCCATTTGGCTTCTATTTCTTTGTGATGATATTGCATGGTTTCAATTTTGAAGGTGCAAATTTAGCCATTTTTGAACAGATTTATTTGAATTCGTTTCGAAATTAAACCGAGAAAAAAATTGACAGAAAATCGATTAGGGACTAATTATTTTACCAAATAATAATTCTGTCATTGGATTCCATGTTTATCTAATGAAAATTCTGTTATTTTTGCATACAACATAATCCAACTAAACCAAATTGGAAGAACGAAAAAAACATAAAACAAAATGGAAAACTTTCTATTGGATGATGGTGTTGGCCATATTCGTAGCACTTATTTTCTTGGTTCGTTTTGTTTTAAATAGCTCCAAAATATTTGTAGACCAATCAACCGTCATTCATCCCTATTACATTGAGTGGCCGTATGAACGTGATGGTTCCCTTCGAATTAATGAACCTTATTTCTTAAAATCAACTGCAGCCTTGATTAAAGAAGAAGTGACGCATGTACTGATGGATTCTGCTGCCATTGATTCTTTTTTCAATGAATCTGAAGATAGCCGAATTTTACGAGACATTAAGGAACCTTTTTTAATTTGGAAGGACGCAAACAATGATACCATTCATGTGGTGAAAAACAATGTTCACATGAAATTTAAATTGGATAATAATTAATCCAACCCAAATTCCAGTCTTTTTTGTTTGGATAAGGATTTCACCACCAATTCATAGGAATGATCAATTAATTTTTGAAGTAATTCTTCTGAAAGATTACCTTCAAAAGAAATTGTATTCCAGTGTTTCTTATTCATATGATACCCTGGCTGAACTTCTTCATAATTTTCTCGCAATTCCTCAGCATAAGTTGGATCGCATTTCAAATTCACGGAAAATTCCGGATTGTCCAAGCCCGATAAGGCAAATATCTTCCCTCCAACCTTGAACACCAAGGTTTCAGGTCCAAAAGGAAATTCTTCTGTGACAGCCTTTTTGGAGAGACAATACTGATGGAAATCTTCGATATGCATAGAAAATAAAATGAATCAATTGCTAAAATTACAATAATTGTATAAAAATCTGTAACCTTTTGTAACCTTTCTACGTATACTATATATTACACTCAAAATATAAGATCAAAGAATGCGACAGCTCAAAATCACCAAGCAGGTAACCAATAGAGAAACTGCTTCACTTGACAAATATTTACAAGAAATTGGTAAGGTTGACCTTATCACAGCTGATGAAGAAGTAGAATTAGCACAAAGAATCAAAGCGGGAGACCGTGTTGCTTTGGAAAAATTAACAAAAGCTAATTTACGTTTCGTTGTTTCGGTAGCAAAACAATACCAAAATCAAGGGTTAAGTTTACCCGATTTGATCAATGAAGGAAATTTAGGTTTGATCAAAGCTGCACAGCGTTTTGATGAAACTCGTGGTTTCAAATTCATTTCCTATGCGGTATGGTGGATTCGTCAATCCATTCTACAAGCTTTGGCTGAACAATCTCGTATCGTTCGTTTGCCTTTGAACAAAATTGGTTCGATCAATAAAATCAACAAAGCGTACGCTACATTGGAACAAGAGCATGAACGTGCTCCTTCTGCAGAGGAAATCTCTGAATTATTGGACATGTCTGAAAGCGACGTAAAAGAGTCGATGAAGAACTCAGGTCGTCACGTATCCATGGATGCTCCATTGGTAGAAGGAGAAGATTCTAACTTGTATGATGTCTTGAACACAGGAGAATCTCCAAGTCCAGATGGATCTTTGATGACAGAATCTTTGCGTATCGAAATCGAACGTGCGTTACAAACATTGACTCCAAGAGAAGCAGACTTGATTCGTTTGTATTTCGGACTAAATGGTGCTCACCCAATGACTTTGGAAGAAATTGGTGAAACTTTTGATTTGACTAGAGAACGTGTTCGCCAGATCAAAGAAAAAGCAATCAGAAGATTGAAACATACGTCAAGAAGTAAAATCTTGAAATCTTACATCGGAAGATAAAAATTCAATTTAAGATATTCTCAATCTCTCTGTTTACGCGGAGGGATTTTTTTTATAAAAATCTCAAAATGAATCCCTTAACTTGGTTATAACTTAAAATTAAAACTAAATGAGGACATTCTTTTCTGTAGGAATTCTATTTCTTATTTAAAATATAACATTTTCGCAAGAAAAATCGGTTGATATGTTAAGTATCAATGCAGGTGCCTTAGGAGCTGAAATTGGCTATGAAAAACGACTTAACGATGATTTCATTTTGAGTGGGAAATTGGAATACGAAATGATTGTATCAGGCGATGATAAAGAATCATGGTTTAAAATGCTTGCATTTGTGAGGACGCCAACCATAGGAGTTGAAGGACGTTATTAGTTAAATTTCGACAAACGAATTGAAAAAGATTTGATTACACGCAATAATTCCGCTGATTTTATAGCTTTTTAAGTTTTGGGAGCACCTTTCAAAACAGCTCAATTAGGAGATTCTGATAGCAAATATGTGCGTTTAAACTTCATTCCAAAATACACATTAAGAAGAAGTTTAGCTGAAAATTTCTTCTTGGAATGGGAATTAGGCCCAAATTTCAGCCTATTCAGCAACGAAATAAAATGGGATAGAAATGAAAACAATGAAATCCTTCCAACCTATAGAGGGTTTGAAATGACAATTCACGCTGCCTTCCGTATTGGCTACCGATTTTAATTGGAACTAAGAAAAATTTTCATGTCAAAAGTTTGAGCGAAGTTCTATCTTTGCACAAACACAGAATTATGCCAATTATCGCTCCTTCAATTTTAGCAGCCGACTTTTCCAATTTGATTAAAGACATAGAAATGGTCAATCAAAGTGAGGCCGAATGGTTTCATTTGGATGTGATGGATGGGGTTTTCGTTCCCAACATTTCCTATGGAATGCCTGTTATCAAAGCAATTGATGACCATACCGACAAAGTGATGGATGTACATTTGATGATTGTACAACCCGAACGTTATATCAAAGATTTCAAAGAAGTGGGAGCCGATGTTTTGACTGTTCATTATGAAGCTTGCACCCATTTGCATCGCACGATTCAAGCTATCAAAGATGAAGGGATGAAAGCGGGAGTGGCATTGAATCCACATACACCTGTTCATTTATTGGAAGACATCATTCATGATTTGGATTTGTTGTTGATCATGAGTGTAAATCCAGGTTTTGGCGGACAAAAATTCATCCAAAATACGTACGAGAAAATCACCCAAGCAAAGAATTTAATTGAACGAAAGAATGCTTCTACCTTAATCGAAATTGATGGTGGTGTTGGCTTAGGAAATGCCGCTCAATTAAGTCAATTAGGTGCAGATGTTTTGGTTGCGGGAAGTTCAGTTTTTCAATCAAACGATCCCATGGGGACAATTTCCGAATTACTTCGCTCATGAATAAAGTGTATTTAATTAAAATTCAATTAATTAAATGATTTAACTGAATTTTAACATTTTATTTGTAGTTTATAGTGTGAAAATTTCTATTTTTGCACTCTCTCACTATAAACACTTTACCATGAAAACAATTGTATTTTCAGCAATTATTTTATTGGGCAATTTTCTCTATGCCCAAGTCGGGATTAACACAGATAGCCCTAGACCAGGAGTAGCTTTAGAAGTTTACGGGACTATGAAAGCCAAGAAAGTAATTTTCCCTGACCTTCCTCCAGTTACGCTTCAAGACCGAGATTCATTTTTGTATTTGGTACAAGACCAAACCGACAATAGTTTAGGTATGTTAGATTTAACAGCTAATAATGGAGTTGGTGGAAGCAATGCGGGTGGTATTTCCACTTTATTGACCTACGTTATTGATAATGTTGACGGCGACTGGATTTTGGATTTTGACACCAAAATTAATGCAAGTAATTACGCACTAGTTATCCTATCCGCAAGTTTTGACAGACCTGTTCAAGGAAACAAACCCGCTTTACCAATTGCAGGAGCAAAAATTGGAACCAATGGAACTTGGCATATTGAAGCAGATTATTCAGCAGTTAACTCTTCCACCAATGGAAAATGGACCATTTCTTGTGTTGCTTACCCAAAAACTTATGCTAAAATATTTCCGCAACAAAACGTAACCATTAACAATGGTTCTTCTGGAAATAATACAACCGGTTCAGCAACTACGCCTTTGGTTGATTTCTAAAACTCTCAATTACATAAACTAAAATTTCTATGAAAAACAACTTTTCATTAATAGCTTTGCTATTGACTATATTTTCGTATTCCCAAATCGGAATAGGGATAGAAAATCCAACTGAACTTTTAGAAGTTGACGGTGTAACAGTCGTAAATGACAAATTCTACATCGATGGTTTGGATGATTATTCAAGTGGTGTTGATGATTTTCGATTGATTGCTATCAATCCTTCAAGTGCGGATTTCGATGGTAATATCATTGAATTTTACGGAAACCAAGAAATCATGCCAATCATCATCCAACCCTATGAAATTCAAAATATTTACCGAGATGATTTGAACAACTTGGATTTGAAAATTTCTACTGACCGATATGTGATTTCCATTTCCAATTTTGAAGCGATTCCATCTGCAGGAAATCAAGGATTGTATAAGACTTCTGGTGGTAATTCTTCTTCAAGCTCTAGAACTTATGGGAATTTCGTGATCAGAACATTTGAACAAAGTGGAACTTGGAGAGTAAATATTGGTTCTCCTACTGCCAATACAAGAAACACTTCAGATCGTTATACCTATAAATTTGACATTGTATTATTTCCAAAACGCTTTTTCAAAAATTTAGGAAACATTCCATACAATTTAAATGGAAGTAATTCAGGTCAAGCTTCAGTCGCTCCAAATTTATAATAACCCCTTTATTAGAAACACTTTATGAAAAATATATTCTACTTATTGTTTGTTCTTTCGAGTTCAATCTTGTTTGCGCAAGTTGGTATAGGAACAGATACTCCACAATCTACTTTGGATGTAAATGGAAACTTTAAGATTCATGAGAACGGAAAGTTATTCTTGGAAAATCCTGGAATTTACTCCAACCAAGGAAGTTCTTCTTTGATGCTTGTGAAAGATCTAAATGACAACACTTTAAAGAAATTTAATCCAGAAACTTTACCCTTTTCATCGGTAAGTTTTACTACTTACTTTTTTGACAATGTAGATGAAAAAGGTTTGGTAAGCTATGATACCAAAATCAATGCAGATCGTTTTCATGTTTGTGTTGGTGGATACCGTGTATTGAGCCACAGTGGATCCACAAGTATTTCATTAACCGGAACAACAGGTTCTAATAATGCTACCATTAATTATTTACCCTTATACAATTCAAGAGCTTATGTCAATCCAGCGACCAATACTTGGATTTTAACTTTTCAACCCAATAGTGGAAGAACATTTGAATCAAACATTGATTTGTATTTAAATGTTTCAATCTATTTCAAAAACTTTTTAACCAAAACAAATGCACCGATAGTAGTCAACATGAACGGAAACATTTCCGGAAATGGTACTGCTACACCGCCAGTTGGAGCTATGCCTTAACAAAAATTTCACCTAAACAAATTTTAAAAGCTCAACTTTTGGTTGGGCTTTTTTTATTATCAACCACCAAAATAATTCCTTAGTTTTTAGCAATATAATCGTTTAAACGATTTTACACCAATCGCATAACACACTCTTAATTAGGAAAATAAGCACAACAATTTGTAATTGTTTAAAAAAAATAATCTATATTTAAAACCTCTAACTAAAACAACATAACCATGAACATCACTTCACTTTAAAATTTTTCAGTTCAGCCATACACAAATTATAGAAATTTAGAATTCTCTATTATGTATGGATTCTGCTATAATTGACCTTTCATTAATTTTTCGATTGAATTTCAATACCCAAGAAACCACCATCAAAAATTAAATTTCCTGACACTCCATTGCTGATTTTAATAATCTAAAATCAATTTGTAAAAAACGTATGAAATTTCACAAGAAAAGACGATTTCATATAAGCTCTCACTCTAACTTATCATTACTTAACCATGAAAACAGTTGTATTTTCAACCTTAATTTTATTGGGCTCAATTCTCTATGCCCAAGTCGGAATTAATACCGACAGTCCTAGGCCTGGTGTTGCTTTAGAAGTCTACGGCACCATGAAAACAAAAAAAGTTATTTTCCCAGATTTACCACCTTTAACCCTACAAGACAGAAATTCATTTTTGTATTTGATTCAAGATCAAACCGACAATAGTTTAGGTATGTTGGATTTAACTGCCTCAAATGGAGGAAATGGAAACGAAGCAGGAGGAATTTCCACATTATTAACGTATGTCATATCTAATGTAAACGGAGATTGGATTTTGGATTTCGACACAAAGGTAAATGCAACCAATTACGCACTGGTCGTTTTATCGGCGAGTTTTGATAGACCGATCGAAGGTACAAACCCTGCCTTACCAATAGCAGGAACCAAAGTGGGCGTAAGCGGAACTTGGCATATAGAAGCAGATTATTCAGCAGTTGATTCCTCTACCAACGGTACTTGGACAATAACCTGTGTAGCCTATCCCAAAACCTACGCAAAAATTTTTCCTCAGCAAACCGTTTCGATAAATGCGAATCAAAATGGCAATAATCAATCGGGATCGGCAACGCAACCTCTTATTGACTTTTAATTCTCTTAAAACTTAATTTAATAACGAACTATGAAAAAAAGAATTTCATTTCTCAGCATACTATGGAGTATTTTCACCTTTGCACAAATTGGCATCGGCGTAGAGAACCCAACAGAACTTTTAGAAGTCGACGGGACAACGGTAATCAACGATAAATTTTACGTGGATGGTTTGGATGATTATTCGGGAACTGTAGACGATTTTCATTTAATTGCCATTAATCCGGAAAGTGATGACTTTGATGGAAGTATTATTGAATTCTACGGCAATCAAGAAATCATGCCCATCATCATTCAACCTTATGAAATTCAAAATATTTACCGAGATGATTTAAATAATTTGGATTTAAATGTATCTACGGACCAATATGTCATTTCCATTTCAAATTTTGAAGCAATTCCTTCAGCCAATAATTTAGGCTTGTATAAAATCAGTGGTAACAATAGTTCCACAAGCAGTAGATCGTATGGAAACTTTGTCATCAGAGCATTTGCACAAAGCGGAACTTGGAGAGTGAACATTGGTTCGCCCACTGCCAACACAAGAAACACCACGGATCGCTATACCTATAAATTTGATGTTGTATTATTCCCGAAACGATTTTTCAAAAACATTGGAAATATTAATTACAATTTAAACGGAAGCAATTCAGGGCAAGCACCAGTAGCACCCAATCTATAACATAACGCTAAAATCCTATGAAAAAAATATTTATTATTTATACCTGTATATTCTCACAATTCTTGTTGGCTCAAGTGGGAATTGGCACAGATAATCCACAAGCAACCTTGGATATAAATGGAAATTTGAAAATTCATGAAAATGGAAAGCTTTACTTAGAAAATCCAGGACTTTACAACAATCAATCTAGTTCTTCTTTAATGATTGTAAAAGACTTAAGTGACAACACTTTGAAAAAATTCAATCCTGAATCCATGCCGTTTTCGTCGGTAAGTTTTACTACTTATTTTTTCGATAATGTTGACGAATCTGGACTTCTAAGCTATGATACTAAAATTAATGCAGATCGCTTTCATGTTTGTATAGGAGGATATAGAGTTCTAAAACATGATGGAGATACCTCTATTTCCTTATCTGGAACTACAGGATCCGATAATTCTACCATAAATTACTTACCATTATACAATTCAAGAGCTTATGTCAATCCTGCAACCAATACCTGGATTTTAACCTTTCGTCCAAATAGCGGGCGAGTATTTGAGTCAAACATAGATTTATATTTAAATGTATCTATTTACTTCAAGAATTTTTTAACCAAAACGAATTCTCCAATTGTAGTCAATATGAATGCAAACACTTCTGGTGAGGGCTCTGCTCCTTCACCTGATGGAGCTATGCCTTAACTAAAAACCACACCTTCTAAACAAAAGCCCAATTGTAGAATCGGGCTTTTGTTTTTATAAATACTTCAGGAAAATTTTCGATTTCTTTTAATGGATTCAAAAAATTCAAAACCTCTCACTTCTGAATAGGAATAAGGCGAATTTTTCATTGGAAAAGCACAATGCCCACCATTTTTAGGCGTTTCTAAATAAATATTCGGATGATTTTTCGCGAATTCTATTGGAAAGCAATTCTCACCTAAAAAAGGGTCATCCCAAGCGTTAATAACCAAAACTGGAGTTTTTATTAATTCCATTGTATAATCTGGTGAAGCTTTACGGTAATAATCTTCTTTGTCTTGAAATCCGTGCAAAGGAGCGGTAAAATAATCATCTACTTCATCAAAAGTTTTAATTTTAGCAACCTTTGACCAATCGATCAATTCAGGAAATTGTTGTCTTTTTTCTCTTAATTTTCTTGAAATTTTAATCGTGAAATTTTTCAAATACACCCTATTAAAACCTCTTTTTAAACTTTCCACACTATCTTTTAGATGAATAGGAGTCGAGATGGCAACTCCTGCTTTGATCCAATTGTTTTCATTTTTTCGAGCCAAATAATTCATCACTTGAGCTCCACCCATCGAAAATCCCAAAAGGAATATTTCTTGAAATCCCTTTTCGCGAACAAATTGCACAATTCGATCCAAATCATCGACCGAGGCATGATGATACAAAACGGGCAGGCGATTCATTTCGCCGCTACAACTTCGATTGTTCCAAGCAAAAACAGACCAATTTTTCTCCAAAAAATAATTCGCGCTTGTATTGTTATAAGCACGATCAGAAGCGCCTTCTAAACCATGGCAAAGGATAATCGCCACTTCTTTGCTTTGAATTTTATAATCCACATCCAAAAAGTCACCATCCTCCAATTCCAATCGTTCGCGCTGATAATCGGGACGAATGGTCTTACGAAATCGACCTAAATAAATAGTCGATATATGAGGATTTTGAAAAAAACGAGAGGGTGCTACATAGTTGGATTTCTCAATTAGTGGCATTACAAAAATTTAATTTCGGTTAGGTATTCTTTTCCAATTCCTTCATTTATATGAGCTTTGATTTTATCTTTGCCATACAAAAGCTCATTTTTCAATTCGGGAGACTTTATTTTGATGTATAAAATTCGATTCTTCACTTCAAATCTCTCCACATATCCCATAATGTAGTTACCCATCATTTCTTGAAACATTTCTTCGGCTTGAACAGAGAAAATGCGCTCTTCCATGCCCAAGTCAGAAATCATTTGTTTGATGGCTTCACCTAAATTTTGGTTGTTATCTCTTCTTCTCAAAGTTTGAATATTTTACTATCTGAATTGATTTTTCGTATAATTCCTTCTGTTCGTTCTGGGTGCGTATCCGAAATAAAAATTTGTCCAAATCGTTCTTCATTGACCAATTTGATCAATTGTTCTACTCTTGATTCGTCCAATTTATCAAAAATATCGTCCAATAACAAGATAGGCGTAATGCCTAGATTTCGTTGAATGATTTCGAATTGGGCCAATTTCAAGGAAATCAAATAGGATTTTTGTTGACCTTGCGAACCAAACTTTTTCACCGGATAATTCATGATCGTGAGTTCGATGTCATCTTTATGAATTCCTTGGGTGGTGTATTGTGCCGCTTTGTCTTTCAAAACATTATCTCTCAACAGATTTTCAAAAGAATTTTCTGTCAATTGAGATTGGTAGACAATGTTGACGCTTTCATTTCCTTGCGATAAAATCTGATAGAATTCTTGGAAAATCGGCACAAAATCTTGCACCCATTTTTGGCGTTCAAGATGAATGTAATTCCCCAAGGAAATCAATTCCTCATCATAAATTTCCAAGGAAACTTTGTCAAACGTATTGTTCTGAAAGAAATACTTTAACAAGGTATTTCGTTGCGTTAACACTCGATTATACCGAATCAAATTGTTCAAATATTCCTTATTGGACTGAGAAATTATGTTGTCAATAAACTTTCTTCTCACATCGCTACCTTCTTTGATCAAATCCAAATCATAAGGCGAAATCATGACAATCGGATATTGGCCAATATGATCTGAAATCCGATCATAAGTTTTGGAATTTTTCTTCAAGACTTTTGCTTTGTTTCGTTGAACTGCACAAAAAATGACATCTTCTGTATAATTTCGTTCAAAAAGTCCTTCTAAAGTGAAAAAATCCGCATCAAATTGGATGTTTAGTGCGTCAGAATAATTCAAATAACTTTTGGACAAAGCCAAATAATGAACCGCATCCAACACATTGGTTTTCCCTACTCCATTTTTCCCTACAAATGCATTGATTTTGGGTGAAAATTCCCAATCTCTTTCGGTAAAGTTTTTAAAATTTCGGATTTGTATGGATTTCAGAAACATGGTTCAAAATTACGATAAAAGAATGGATGAAAAAGTTGAACGCATAAAAAAAGGACGGCAAAACCGTCCTTTTCAAGTATACTATAAAAATCTGTTTTATTGGTTAAAAGCAGGTTTGATAAAGTTTTCGATATCGAATCCTAAAACTGCTGTAAAACCATTGTTTCCTTCTTTGTTCATGTCACCCAATCCCATGTTGTAAGAAAATCCAAGATTCATGCGACCAATTTCAGCACCAATCATTGGAGATACGCTTAAGGATTGATTTTCTCCATTGAAGAAATCCATGCGATAATTCGCACCCAACCAAACTGCATTGTTTTGAAATTTCGCTTTTGCACGTAAATTGGCATCTAGACGACTATCTTCATCAAAATTGGAACGATAGGCCACCATTGGCTCTAAACTTAAGTTAGAAGCAAGGTTGATGGTTTTCCCTAACATACCATAATAGAAAATAGGACTTGGTTCATATTGATTGACAATCGGGTCATTGTAGCTCAAAGGGATGTCCAAAACAGACAAACCAATCATCCATCCTTCATAGGTTGCAGATGCACCAAAATTGATATAAGGAACATACACTCTTGTTTCCATATCGTTGTAAATGGGATCATTTGGATTCTCTACTTCTCCCGTGAAATGCATACCTGCGAAACTCAAAGATGTACCAAAAGAGAACTGATTTTTGGTGTCATAGTTGTTCTTTTTATTGTCTCCAATTGGAATATGGTAACCAGCCGATAAGTTGAAACTATTGGTTTTTGTATTCCCATTGTGATCGTTCATGAAATAAACCCCCAAACCTACACGGTCCACAATGTTTGCATGTGCACTCACTAAGGTTGTTACTGGGCTATTGGGCATATTGTCCCATTGCCTTCTATGAGAGGCTTTGAAAATAATATCATCTTCTGCACCAGTAAAAGAAGGATTCACGAGAAACTTATCCATTATATAATATTGCTCATCAAACGGTAAGCTTGATTGGGCAAAGGAACACATTGAGATTACACCCAATGCTAATGTTAAAAGTATATTTTGTTTTTTCATTTTAGGAGTATTGAATTATTCTGCTAAAAATTATTTTTTGAATGGAATTCTGGGAGGGCGAACCCTCCCATCCTTCTATTTCTTAATTTTTCTCGCCACGACTTTTTACCGTTACATGTCCTGTGAATTTACGTCCATCTGAGACATTGATGATGTACCAATAATCTTGAGTTGGAGCTTTCTGACCATTTTTGAAGTAACCATTCCAAATGACATTGGAATTCAATTCAGCTTCATAAACCAATCTTCCGCTACGGTCGTAAATAACCACGTTGGAACCTTCGTAAATTTCTAATCCTGGGATGTTCCAAGTATCATTGATACCATCACCATTTGGTGTAAACATCGTTGGAATTTTGAAAATTGCTATTTGTTGCGATACAATACATCCTTCAGCAGATTTCACATACACAGTTTGAATACCTGGTTGTAAATTGTTGAATTGATTGCTTGATTGCCAAACATATCCTGTCATGGAATATTCGTAAGGAGTTGCTCCTCCTGTAGCTTCAATGATTACTGAATTTGGACCTACAATCACATTGGTAATAGTTGGTGCTTCTCCTTGAGAAACAACAATGGTATCTTCACCTGCACAACCTTCCGCTGTATTGATAATCACTTTATAGGTTCCAGTTTGGTTAATCACCAATGAACTTCCTGTTTCATCTACCAACTCAACGTTATTTCTAAACCATGTATAAGTAATTCCAGTATACCCATTCAGATTTACGATTGGAGTTAACGTGAATTCACCCTCACACATCGCGAAATTTTCTCCTAAATCAACTTCCAATGCGGAAATACTGATGTTAATTTGCGCGATCGCAAAACATCCATCCTCATTTTGGATACGAACGTAAACCGTTCCTGATCCTGTAGAGTAATTGTTTGGATTTGGAATGAAAGCAGCGTTACCCGCTTGCGCATCTGCCATTGTTTCATAATACGTAACATTGTATTGATTTTGGTTTGGAATTACTTCAATCACAGTCAAATCAATGATTTCTGTTCCATCTAACCCAACATCACAATAGCTCATGTCCACATTTTGATATCCAACTACTCCATCATAAACGGATAAAGTAATCTCGGTAATTTCAACAATCTCTCCATTTCCATCTTTGACTTGCGCATAAATGATAGCAGGTGAGTTCGCGGTCGTTACGTTATAGTTGCCTGTTGGGATAACGTTATTGTTGGTATCATTGGTCGCATCTTCCTCAGTTGAATAAAATTTAACAGTTAATGTTGGATTTCCTTCTACCACATCAGTTGCGATGGCAGTTAAATCAAAAGTAACTTGCCCATCTTGGTCGTTATCACATTCTGCATATTCTGCATTTCCTTCCACAATAGAACAGTCAAAAGATCCTGTAGAATTCTCTTCATCGAAAATCAAGTTAACATATCCAAACGTTCCATATGTACCTGCATAATTGGTAATCATCATGATGTAAAACTCACCCTCTTGAGCGTTTGGAATTGTTACGTTTTCAAAAGCCGATGCCGAATAACTACAATCAACAACGGTTTGTAAATCATCATAATCACAAGGAACCTCAGTAAATGGCCCCCAAACGATAAAGTCTACATCAATAGGAGTTCCTTCTTGGTTCTCTTCTGTATATTGATTCAAATCGAAATGTAAAGTTCCCGATTCAGCAATCTTAAAATAATAGAATCTTGGATAAGGTTCACTTCCTAAACAACCATAATTCGGACCATCTGGTGCCGTGGCTGGAATCTCCCCATCATTTTGGAAAGGTATATTCAACCCAAATTCTGGACCAGGACAGGCTGCTTCTGGATTGATACAATCCTCCAATACTTTCAATAAAATATTGACGATTTTGGAACATCCATCGTCATTGGCAACTCGGCAATACACCAACGTATTGTCAGTCGCTGGATAATTCGTAGGATTGGCAATTTGATTGGTTTGATTCTCGGCATCTGCTAAGGTTGGATAATATTTAAACGTATGTTCGTTTGGATTGTCCACCACTTGTGGTTGAATCAAAGTAAGATTGAAATTTTCAATACCATCTCCGTCCACATCTACTTTTTCCAAATTGAACGAAACTCCATTGGTCGGTAATTCTCCAAAAACAACGTCGATTTCATCTTGTGAAGAACAATCACCACTTATAACCATTATTTTGTATAATCCTGAACTTGTAATCGTTATTTGATTGGTTGTTGCTCCTGGGATTGCAACTCCATCCTTGAACCATTGCAATTGAACATTAGGATCTGTTACGTTTACTTTTAATACATAGGAATCGGTTCCACATACCAATAAATCATCTCCTAAAACATCACCAGATTCATTGGTAATAGAAGATCCTAAATCAAATGAACCCGCTTCCAAAAATACAGCTGAATCATAGATGGTATCATAAGCATCTGCGATTACTAAACGAATATGATAGGTTTGTCCAGGTATTACAGGTGATTGAGCAGTCAAAGGAATTGTTCTACCACCATATGTAATATCATTAAAAGGACCTCCAACATAGTAAGTATCGTCACCACATCCTATAACATCATTGACATTGTCAATGGTTACAGGATCCCCATTTGGCAATCTTGCAATGTTTTTACCATTGATTCCCGGGTCATTGTTAATACCAGGACCACTGATAATAAATGCAAAAACGTCATTGTATCCTTCACAAGGGTAATCTGGGTATTCTTCAGAAGCGAAGATGTAGTTAAATGAAATAAAGTTCCCTTGTGGAACGAAATCAAATTCAAAAACTGTAGCATTATTGGTGCTAACTCCCGCTAAGTAACTTGCGGCATTATCACCTGCCCATCCATAATCACCGTCAGAAGCAAACTCACTTGACGGGCCATTTGCATTTCTAGCAAAACCTGTGGTAAGAACAATTCCTCTTTCAAATGGGAAATTTGAATTGCCTTTTTCAAAATATCCCCAACTGCGATCCACGTGTGGAAATTGTGCCGAGGGATTATCTTTTAATTGGAAATTAGATGTTGATGAACAAAATCCTCCATCTAATAAAACATTTGTGAGTAATTGTTCCGCAGTTAGATTTGTTTCTGGATGCGCCGCACTATTGACAACAATTGATTGGGCATTCAGGGAAAACAAAAATTGCAGGAAAAAAATTACGAGTAAAGTTTTTCTCATAAGTAAAACAAATTTGTATAGTATCCAGTGTTAATTTCGCATTAAAAATAAGTCAATTTTAACGAAAAATTAGCACTTTAACAATACATTTCTGAAAAACTTATTTTTCGAGGGCTTCGTTTTGTTTGTTTTTATACAAGGAATACAGGATTCCAGCAGTTAATGAAACCAAAATAACGCCTAAAGACAACCATTCTGGAATCGCCAAATCATTGGCTTTTAGATAATGATGTAGTCCCATCTTGATTCCCACAAACAACAAAATAACAGCTAAGCTATATTTTAAATAAGAGAATTTATCAATCACATTTGCCAAGAAGAAATACATAGAACGCAAACCTAAAATTGCCATGATATTAGAAGAAAAGACAATAAATGGGTTTTCTGTAATCGCTAAAATGGCCGGAATACTATCCAATGCAAATAAAACATCGGTCAATTCGATGATGATTAAGGCCAAAAATAAAGGTGTCGCAGCCCAAATTCCCATCTTTTTCACAAATAATTTTTGATCATGGATCCCTTTGGTGATAGGCATAATCTTACGCATGGTCTTAAAAACCCAACTTTCTTTCGGATTGAATTCAGATTCCTCTCCAGAAAAAGCCATATTATAAGCTGTATAGATCAAGAAAGCTCCAAATAGATAAGTAACCCAATCTACCTTTTGAATTAACCAAATTCCAAAGAAAATCATCAAAGCTCTAAATACAACTGCACCTACAATTCCCCAAAATAAAACACGATGTTGGTATTTTTGCGGAATGCTGAATGATCGGAAAATAACGGCAATGACAAATATATTATCGACTGAAAGAGACAATTCCAACAAATATCCTTGGATATATTTCCAAAAAGCTGTTTCGGGCGTATAGTTATGAGGATTATCTACATGACCTTCTTTGAATAACCAAAAGATGATACCTGAGAAAACCAATGATAAACCCACCCAAAAGGTTGTCCATTTGCCTGCTTCTTTATAGGAAATAACATGTGCTTTACGATTGAAAACGCCTAAATCCAAGGCTAAAAGCACAGTAACAACAGAAAGAAAAATGATCCAAACCATAATGGGAAAGTTTCCACAAATATCTATAATTCCCATGAATAATCAGGGAAAATTCTGAGGATAAAAACAAAAAAAAGCGGGTAAAAAACCCGCTCCTACATATTGTATAATAGCTTGGATTAAGAATCCAATGCTTCTGCACCACCCACAATTTCCAAGATTTCGTTGGTAATAGCAGCTTGTCTTTCTTTGTTGTATTGCAACACCAATTCTTTACGTAAAGCATCGGCATTATCGGTTGCTTTGTGCATCGCAGTCATACGTGCACCATGTTCAGCTGCATTTGAATCCAAAATCGCTTTGAAGAATTGCGTTTTCAAGGCTTGAGGAATTAAGTCTGTAACGATTTCCTCTTTTGATGGTTCAAAAATATAATCTACCGATTGAGCCGCACCTGATTCGCTTTTCACAATTTGAACTGGCAAATATTGCTCGTCCATCACGATTTGTGTAGCAGCATTTTTGAAGGAGTTGTAAACCAAACGAACTTGGTCATAATCACCTGCCAAAAACTTCTCCGTTACTTCGTCTGCAATAACTGCTACATTTTCATAGCTAAGGTTATCCCATAAAGAAGATTCGTTTTTGTAGATCGTATTGGATTTACGCATCAAATCGAAACCTTTTTTACCAATTGTCATCAATTCCGTCTCGATACCTTTTACTGAATTCTCCACTACCAAGGCATTTGCTATTTTGAATACATTGGAGTTAAATGCTCCCGCCAAACCTCTGTTGGAAGTAATCACAACGACAAGCATTTTTTTTACCTCTCGTTCGATGGTTAATTTTCCTCCAGCATCGCTATCCAAGGTCGAACTAATGTTTTCAAGGATATCACGCAATTTGTTTGCGTAAGGACGAAGTTGTATGATAGCATCTTGAGCACGTTTCAATTTCGCAGCAGATACCATTTTCATAGCACTTGTAATCTGCATCGTTGAACCGACAGATGTAATTCTACTTCGTATTTCTTTTAAGTTTGCCATTTATGAAAAAATAACTAGTCTATGACTTTATGATTGAAAGATGAACTTCGTCAATAACGAAGTTCATCTCAAATTCTTCTTATTTGTATGATACAGTTGTGTCTATAATCACTGCTTTCAATTTGTCTACGATTGCATCATCGTATTTTCCGTCACGTAAAGAAGTCAACAAATCTTTGTGTTGGTTTCTCAACAAAGACAAGAAGTTCTCTTGCCATTCCTTCACTTTCGCTACAGGAACGTCACGCAACATACCGTTTGTACCCGCTAAAATGATCGCTACTTGCTCTTCTACTGGGATTGGTGAGTTTACGTTTTGTTTCAAAATCTCCACGTTTCTTTCTCCTTTTCCAATAACTGACATAGTAACAGCATCTAAATCAGAACCAAATTTTGCGAAAGCTTCTAATTCGCGGTATTGAGCTTGGTCTAATTTCAACGTACCTGATACTTTTTTCATTGGTTTTGTTTGCGCGTTACCTCCAACACGAGATACCGAAATACCTACGTTGATCGCTGGACGAACCCCTGAGTTGAACAAGTCAGACTCCAAGAAGATCTGTCCGTCTGTAATCGAAATTACGTTGGTTGGGATATAAGCAGAAACGTCACCTGCTTGTGTTTCGATAATTGGCAAAGCAGTCAAAGATCCACCTCCTTTTACAACACCTCTCAAAGATTCTGGTAAGTCGTTCATTTCAGAAGCAACTTTGTCATCACCGATGATTTTTGCAGCACGCTCTAACAAACGAGAGTGTAAGTAGAAAACGTCTCCAGGGTAAGCTTCACGTCCTGGTGGGCGACGTAACAACAAAGACACCTCACGGTAAGCAACCGCTTGTTTTGATAAATCATCATAAACAATCAATGCTGGACGACCTGTATCACGGAAATACTCTCCAATAGCCGCACCTGCCATTGGTGCATATACTTGCATTGGAGCAGGGTCAGATGCGTTAGCCGCTACGACTACCGTATACTTGTCAGCGCCGTGTGCTTGCAATGTGTTTAATATTTGTGCAACAGTAGATCCTTTTTGTCCAACTGCAACATAGATACAGTAAACAGGTTCTCCTCTGTCGTAAAATTCTTTTTGATTCAAAATAGCATCTAATGCAACTGAAGTTTTTCCAGTTTGACGGTCACCGATGATTAACTCACGTTGTCCACGTCCAATTGGAATCATCGAGTCAATTGCTACGATTCCCGTTTGCATTGGTTCAGAAACCGGCTGACGATAAATTACCCCTGGTGCTTTACGCTCGATTGGCATTTCGTATAGTTGACCCTCGATTGGACCTTTTCCATCGATTGGGTTTCCTAACATATCGACAACACGTCCCAACATTCCTTCCCCAACATTGATGGAAGTAATTCTTTTGGTACGTTTTACGGTATCTCCTTCTTTAATTCCTTTTGATTGACCCATCAATACAACCCCTACGTTGTCTTCTTCAAGGTTAAGGACCATTCCTTCCAATCCGCTAGAAAATTCTACTAACTCACCATATTGAGCATTGTCTAATCCGTAAACACGGGCAATACCATCACCTACACTTAGTACAGTTCCTACTTCAGCCATCTCAACGTTGACATCGAAGTTCGAAAGTTGTTGTTTTAAGATCGCTGAAACTTCAGCTGGTTTTATTTCTGCCATTTCTGTTTATTTAAATTTTGGGAATGTAATCGTTTATGTCAAATTCTTTTTTCAATCGAGTCAATTTCGATTTGATACTTGTGTCGATTTGTTTATCTCCCACACGTAAAATGAAACCTCCGATTAAACTTGGGTCAACTTTATTTTCGATTTTATACGAAAAGTTTTCACCCATGTTCGCTTTCGCTTTATTTACTATATCTTGAATCAATGCATCATCCAAATCAGTTGCTGTAACAACTTCAGCGGTTCTAGCGTTGATTGAATGATCATACAATGCATTGTATTGTGTTGCAATTTGTCTTAAAAACCCTTCTCTTCTATGGTTTACAACCAATGTGATGAAGTTTTGTGTGGATGGAGAAAAATCTTTGAAAATCTCTTTCAAAACAGCATTTTTCTTTTTTGAATCCAGCACAGGTGAGTTTAAAAACGACGCCAATTCTCGATTAGATTGAATTGCATTTTTCACATCCAACATCTCTTGGTTGATTTCAGCTGCTTTTCCTGTTTCGGAAGCAAACTGCATCAATCCTTTTGCATATCGTTTAGCTGCTCGAAATCCTGCCATTTTTAGTTAAATTTAGCTTCGTTAATGATTTCTTTTGCTAATTCTTCTTGTGCTGATTTGTTGCTCAATTCTTTGGTCAATACCTTTTCAGCGACCTCAATTGACAATTGAGCTACTTGATTTTTCAAATCGGTCATCGCAGCCATTTTTTCGTTTTGAATTGCTGATTTTGCATTTTCAACCAAACGATCAGCTTCAACTTGAGCCGTTTCTTTTGCTTGTGCAATGATGCTTTCTTTTGCTTCTCTTGCTTCTTTCAAAATTGCATCACGCTCAATTTTTGCTTCAATTAAAATCTTTTCGTTTTCCGCTTTCAAAAGAGCCATTTCCTCACGCGCTTTTTTCGCCTGATTCAATGCGTCTTCAATTGACTTCTCACGATCATTAACTGCATTTAAAATTGGTTTCCAAGCAAACTTGTTCAACAACAAGATCAATAAGATGAACAACAAAGCTGTCCAAAAAAACAATCCAAACGAAAAATCATTGATTAATTTTTCCATATTACGATGACTTAAATTTTATTTTTTACTTAAAGTTTAATTTGTAAAATCCTGCTACAACCAACCGTTGTAGCAGAACTTAATTTTAAGGTTTCTTAAACTGCGAATAATGCAGCGAAACCAATACCTTCGATTAACGCAGCTGCGATCAACATTGCTGTTTGAATTTTACCTGCTGCTTCAGGTTGTCTTGCGATACCTTCCATAGCTCCTTTACCGATCATACCGATACCTAGACCTACTCCGATAACTACTAAACCTGCTCCTACCATTACTGGAATTTCCATACTGATAAATTTATATAATTAAACTAAAACTTAATTTCTCTTTATTTGATTAATGTGCTCCTTCGTGCTCGTGATCATGCTCGTGTTCTGCAGATGCCATACCAAAGTACAACGCTGACAACATCGTGAAGATATACGCTTGCAACAAAGCAACCATTACTTTAATCAATACAATTACAAATGTCAAGGCAAATGACAATGTTCCTCCGAACCAAGATTGGAAAATGAAAATCAAACCAATCAAACTCATCAATACGATGTGTCCTGCTGTCATGTTTGCATACAAACGAATCAACAACGAGAATGGCTTAATGAATACACCCAAAATTTCAATTGGAATCAAAATGATGTACAATGGAATTTTCGCAATCCAAGGCATTGAGTCTCCCAATGGATCGAACAAGTGTTTCCAATAATCTTTTTTACCTGTTAAGTTTGTAATGAAGAATGTCATGATCGCCAAAGCTACTGTAAACGCGATGTTACCTGTTACGTTTACCCCAAGTGGCGTCAATCCAAACATATTTAAAATCCAAATCAAGAAGAATACTGACAACAAGAAAGGCATGTATTTCTTGTATGATTTCTCTCCAATATTTGGAACTGCAATTTCATCTTTGATGTACAAAACCAATGGCTCAAAGAAACGTCCAATCCCTTTTGGAACCCCATTGTTTTTTGCATACGATCTAGCTAAACTTGTGAACAACCAGAACATCAACAACCCTGTAATGATGATCATCACTACGTTTTTCGTAATTGAAAAATCCCACGGTTTTTCATTGGTCACGAAATGTTTTTCGTCGTAGTTGATGGTACCAGCAGCATCTGTTTTGTAGATTTTACCGTGGTAATTTTTATAATGTTGACCACCTTTTTCCACCACTTTTTTACCGTGATCGAATTCAGATGAGCTAAAAATTTTCAATCCGTTGTCAAACAAAATAACCGGTAGAGGAAAACCGTAGTAATTTCCTTCTTTGTCCCCGAAAAATGTAAAGTCATAAGAATCAACTAAGTGATGAGCAATAACACCTTTAATCTCTTGCTTCATTAACTCTTTTCTATCCAAATTTTCCGTTGGAGCCCCCTCAACTGGAGCAGCTGCAAATGAAAACATTTGAAAAATCAAAATAAAGCAAAGCGTAAATAATTGGCGCATAGGATTTATCATTAAACCAGTTTTTTTGTGGTGCAAAATTAGTATAAGTTTTTCAATATATGAAACCTATTTTTCTGCTTTTCGTCAGTTTTCTTCATTCATCAGTTTTCTGGCGGTAAACCACGTAATTAAAATTAAACTAATGAGATATAAAACTAAAAAAGAAAATTTGAATTCATTTTCATGTCGTTGCTCAATTGAATTCATGAAAATTTTCGCCGCAACCAATTTTATCGCAACTACAACCAAAAAGAAATAGCCCAAATAATCGCGCCATTTGTATTCCAAAAACTGAATTACCAATAAGCTTACAACCAATAAGGAAATGGTAAAAACATAAATGGATGAATAATAGGGTTTGGATTCTCCTAATAATACTTGAACAAAACCTATATGAAGTAGAATTGTCAAAAGAAAAACTCCAATCGCGAAGAAAAAATTTCGGGTCAATTTCATTTGATATCTTTCAATTGCTTTAATACCAAATAAAGCGATGCAGCAAGTCCAAGTAAACTTCCAAGTGCAGTAAAATAGCTTTTTTCTGTTTCGAAATGACCATCTGCCCATTTCCCAATCCAGACAAATACAAAAATAACTGCCATCATCTGAAACCCTAAACTGGTGAGATGAATGTATTTATTAACTGATTTGTTTTTTGGTTCTTTCGCCATTGGATTTTGTAACTTTGCAAAAAATTTGATTTGGTAAAGATAGGAAACATAAGCTTACCAGACTTCCCTTTGTTGCTTGCTCCAATGGAAGATGTAAGTGACCCGCCTTTTCGTCGTCTATGCAAAATGCATGGAGCCGATTTGATGTATTCTGAATTTATTTCGTCTGAAGGATTGATCCGTGATGCGATCAAAAGTCGCATGAAGTTGGACATTTTTGATTACGAACGTCCGATTGGAATCCAAATTTTTGGAGGAGATGAAGAAGCGATGGCCATGTCTGCCAAAATTGTCGAAACGGTTCAACCCGATTTGGTGGACATCAATTTTGGTTGTCCCGTGAAAAAAGTGGTATGTAAAGGTGCAGGTGCAGGTGTTTTAAAAGACATCGACTTGATGGTACGTTTAACCAAAGCGGTCATCGATAGCACTCACCTTCCTGTAACGGTTAAAACACGTTTGGGTTGGGACCATGATAGTATCAACATTCATGAAGTGGCAGAACGACTTCAAGAAGTTGGAATCAAAGCCTTGGCCATTCATGGACGCACACGTGCCCAGATGTACAAAGGCGAAGCCGATTGGACCGAAATTGCCAAAGTCAAAGCCAATCCCAATATTGAAATTCCAATTTTTGGTAATGGTGATATTGACTCTCCAGAAAAAGCAGTTGAATACAAAAACAAATACGGTGTCGATGGAGTAATGATTGGCCGTGCGGCCATTGGAAATCCTTGGATTTTCAACCAAATCAAACATTACCGTGAAACGGGTGAGCATCTAGCCTTGCCAACTCTAGCTGAAAGAGCCGAAGCCGCCAAAAACCATTTGACTTGGGCTTGTGATTGGAAAGGAGAACGCACTGGAATTTTGGAAACCCGTCCGCATTACACCAATTATTTCAAAGGAATTCCACATTTTAAACCGATACGTCAACGTTTGGTGACGTCTGAAAATCTTCAAGAATTGTATGAAATTTTGGATGAAGTACATGAAATTCAAAATCAAGAAATTTAATCTATGTTGATTCACGAAAAAGAAATTCTAATCACAGAAGAATTCATCGACTTCAACAACCATGTCAACAATGTTCAATATGTTCATTGGGTCGAAATGATGGCGGCAGAACATTGGGATCTACGCAAACACAAAAGCGTACACAAAAATGAAATTTGGTTTTTGCATGAACACAATATTCAATACAAAAAACAAGTGTTTTTGGGCGATACATTATTGATGAGAACCTATCCGATGAAACCCGTTGGTGTGAAGCAACCACGAAAAGTTGAGTTTTATAAAAACGGAGAATTGGTCGTAGATTCTTTGACACATTGGATCTTATTGGATCATCAAACGCAAAAAATCATCCGCTTGGATGAAAATTGGCTCGAAACCTTGAAGTAATTTTTTTATCTTGAAGGAAATTCAATCCTCATGAGAACTTCCTTTGCTTTTATTTTCCTTACGATTTTTCTTTCTTCCTGCAAAAAATTAGAGCAAGCTGTTGTTGCTTCCAATTCGGTAGAAGCGTCACAAGAAGAAAATGAAAATGCTTTCGTTGATTTAACGGATAAACAAAGAAGAGTTTCAGAAGCTGCGATTTCCATTATAGATCCTACTATTGTTTATGACCCAACTTATTTTCGATTGGATTATCCGAATGGAGATGTACCAGCAGGAAAAGGAGTTTGTACCGATGTTGTTATACGAACGTATCGAAAGTTGGGAGTAGATTTACAAAAGGAGGTTCATGAAGACATGAAGTCAAATTTTCATTTGTATCCGAAAATTTGGGGATTGACCAAACCCGATACCCACATTGATCACCGAAGAGTTCCCAATTTGATGACCTATTTTTCTAGATTTGGAACGGAAAAACCCATGAGTCAAAATCCAGAAGATTATGCACCTGGTGATATTATTTGTTGGAGACTTCCCAATGGTATGGCGCATATTGGGATGATGATCCATCAAAAATCCTCTGATGGAAAACGGTATTTAATTGTTCACAACATAGGACAAGGTCAAATTCCTGAAGATATTTTGTTCGAATTTGACATCATCGGACATTTCAGCTATGAAAACTTTGATTAATTCTTAAAATAAAAGAATATAAGGCTATTTCGCCTCAGATACTATTCATTACGTAAACAAATACCATTTCACCCCAAACTGTAGTTTAAAGTCTCTAAATGGAACGTTTGGTGCGCTATAATAATTGTTTTCGCCAAACATTGTGTTGAAATGGTCGGCACGTAAATAAATACGCATTCTATCAACTTTGATATTGATGAAAAAGTCCAAAACAGGATATCCGCCAATTTTTTGAATTCCATTCTCAGTAGAACTTCTCTGCAACATAAATTCATTGATTACAGGGAAGAATTCACGCGATTCAAATTCGGTAAAATAATTTCCATTGAAACCTACTTGAACTTCGGCTTTCTCATTGAACATTTTGCCTTGCCAATAAATGGAAGCTCTTGCCATCAAATCGGGTAAAGGTAAGAAAGCTTCGTTTTGCGTTACCTTTTGGTATTCAACCGTCGTTCTCAAATGAAATTTACGATAGGAAAGCAAATTATTGGCACGGATTTGAAACAAGGAAATATTTCCATCAAATTGTTTCGGTCGGAAGTCCGATCCCACATAAACATATTGGTCAATGTTGTAAAGCGTGGCTTGAACATCTGTTTTCCATCTCTCCAAATTCAACTTCCCAAATAGTTTTTGGGTATTGGTATTTTGGAAACTTTGGTTGTAATAATTGAAATCTTTGTAGAAACTTTGGTTGTAATACAAATTCAAATTCGGAAAGGCTGACTCTACCATGGCTCCACCAATTATATGATATCCGTCGATTGGTTGAATGTCCAATTCGGCATTGACATGGTATTGACTTTTGAAAATCTCACCTGATTTGAATTCTCCATCGGCTCTTAGTTTGATTTTTTCGTTCCAATCAAAATACAAATTCGCTACTGCACCGATCAAATTATCTTCGATTCTATCTGTGATATTGACCAAACCGATGTTGATAGGTTTACCTGAGTATAGCTGAACATTTTCAAATCGAACACCTGCATCAATTAACAATCTATTACCCCAATTGAATTCAACAGAGGACGTATTTTGTAAAGTCTCAAAGGATTTTTTATTTCCTCTTCTACTTACGTTAAAGATTGGACTATCGTAGTAGTCCTCTGCTTGGGTTTCTTCGTAAAAATACTTCTGCTTTTCGTAAGTGAAAATATTCTTGATGAAAATGGGAGTTCCCAATTTGGTTGAATAGGATTGAACTTTACCAAACAGTGCATATTTCGCCCCTAAATGAAATCGTCTCGAATCAAATTGCGTGTCGGCATAATCCAAATTCACATTGATATTTTGACGATTGGTGGTTCGCAAACTATCATCCAAAACGAATTGATTCAAATCGGCAATTCCTCCATTTTCTTCATTGTCTATATTTTGAGAAGTAAAATGTGTCCAAAGTTTGAATCGATCATTTTTGGATTTATAACTAATGGTTGCAATTAAAGCATTGTTGGCAGCCAAACTATTTTTGTATGTACCTGCAGTTCTCAAACCTCGATAGCGAACAGAATAGTTCAATTGAGGCGTTAAATTATGGGTGAAAGTTGTAGAAAGATATTGACCTTCTTTGGAGCCGTTTTCGAAAATAAATTCGGTTGTTGGCGTTTTTACATCGTAATACCGAACATCTTCTGGAAAGATATAATTAAAGGATTTACCAGTTGGTAGAAGGTGAATTCGATTGCGATTGTTTTCAAAACTTAGCGGATTAAAGGTTTGTCCAAAATTTGGAAAATACATCTTCCCAAACACATCTTTATGGGTGAAATTATGATCGTAAAGACTTTCAATCGTTAAAGTTGTATCAATGATGCTAGGATGAATGTCCTTTTCTCTCCAGAAAGTATAATCTGTGATGACAGGTCTATGAATTTTCAAACTATCGTTGGCAACTTCGCGTTTCCCAAATGCTTGCAAGGAATCACGAATTGCATTTTCATCATCGTAATTGGGGTTGATTTGCCCAAACACAGAAGGAAAGGAACAAATAAAGAAAATAAGACCAATTAGGTATCGCATACAGGGTTTTGAATGCGACAAAGTTAAATCAAAATTTACGGAATAAAAAAACCCACTCGATTGAGTGGGTTTTGAAATGTTATTTTACCATTCAGGATATTGAGTCATGTTTGGATTTAGGTTCATTTCGCCTCTTGGCATTGGGATTACGAATAATCTATCCATAGGAGCTACTGAACAAGAATTACCGAAACAGTTGGTAACTTTTTCAATTCCTAAGTTATTTCTTTTTAAATCGAAGAAACGAACACCTTCTGCAACGAATTCTTTACGCTTTTCAGTTAATACAGCTGTCAAAGCGTCTCCAGAATAGGTATTTCCACCTCTCGCAGTTGCGAAAGCATTTACTTCAGCTAAAACTGCAGCGTCTTGGCCTAATTTAGCCATTGCTTCCCATTTAACAAATAATGCTTCTGTCATACGGAATACTCTCGTATTCTGAGCGAAGTTACCTTCTGAATTGCTACGTAAGTGTTTTGCACTCCAAACACCTGTTGGATCGTCTGATGTAGGGATAGAGTTTAATTTAAATAAACCTAAACGAACATCACCTTCATTGTAAGAATCATAGAAACTTCTTCTTACCAACAAGCTTCTGTGTGTAGCATTGTTTGCATAGAATGCTCCAATTGCAGCATTCAATCCAGGGTTAGAAGTCGCTGTAAAGTCGATTTCCCAAATAGTTTCATTGTTGTTTTCTGTAACCGTATGATCTGTACTTGTAAAATAAGTAACCAAATCAGTTGCATTGATAACAGAATAAGAACTTGGAGAATCATTCAATACTTTGTTCGCATAGTCAAGAGCCAATTGGTAATCACCAGCATTTCCTCTTGTCAAATAAACTTTCGCTAAAATAAAGTTAGCAACAGTTGGACTGAAATATGCTTTGCTAGATGGAGATGCACTGGACATTAAGCTCAAACCAGCTTGCAAGTCAGAAATAACCTGATTGTAAGAATTTGCAACTGTTTCACGAGGATACAATCCATTTGGATTGTAAGGTCCTGTATAAATTGGTATACCAAAATCTTGGTGTTTTCCAGAAGTAGGATTAGCAGAATAGAAGTTCAACAAATAAAAATGTGCCAAAGCTCTACCAATATGTGCTTCACCTAATAAATTCTTAACCTCTGTAGTTTGTTCTAGTTTAGCTCCTTCATTGATTGAAAGATTTGCCATTCCCACTACGTCATATAATTCATCCAACATATTGAAGTCCCCCGCATTGTCACCATTCCAAGCCATTTGCTGAGTTGTTAAATAGTAACCATTATTGGTTTGACTAACAAAAATGTTATCTGAAATTAAATCTCCAAATATAATGATATCAGCTCCAAAGGAGTCACCTGAACTAAATTGTTCGTACATACCATTCACTGCAGATCTTAAACCTTCTTCGTCAAGAATTGCTTCATCCAAGACAATTTGTTTTGGTGGCAATTCAACAAGTAAATCTTCGTTACAGGAAACAACTGACAATGCAGCTAATAATCCTATTCCATATATTCTTGAAAATTTCATACTTCTAATTTTTAAAAATCAATTGATACTCCTAAAGAGAAACTACGCATAATTGGAGAGGTATAATCATATAAACCTTTTCCTTGCCATCCACCAGCCCAGTTAGAGTTAGCTTCTGGATCGAAAGTCAATGTATCGTCAAATACATGGATCCATAAGTTTTCTCCTCTAACATATACTGTCATATTGTCAATTCCAGTTGATCTTTTGAATAAGTCTCCAAAGCTATACGCTAATTTCAACGTTTTCAAACGAATATGGTCACCATCATGCATCCATCTAGATGAAGGCAATTGAGAACCAGATGCATCACCATCACTGTTTAAAGCTCCTGTATTTTGGATTGGATTTGAAGCTCCTGTATTGGTTGGAGTCCAAGAATCATACAATACATTTCTCGTTTGGTTGTATTGAGTAGAAGATCCATCACCTGTCACATAATTTTGCCATCTGTTAGAAACAGCATAATCAAACTGACCAGCAAATAAGAAACTTAAGCTAACTCCTTTGTAAGAAAATTCATTGCTTAAATTCGCCATATAAGTTGGAAATGGAGAGATTCCTTGGAAGAATGGAGTCGCTTTTGATCTTGCATTTACTTTCTCAGTTTTAGTTTCATCAGCCCAGAATAATGGGTCACCATTGGTAGGATCAACACCTGCCCATCCATACGTATAGTATTCAGCAAATAATTGTCCTTCTTGTAAAGCTCTCATACCAGATTGAATGAATTGCTCTGGATCTGCCATTCTCTTAACAGTATTTTTGTTACGAGAGAAAGTACCGTTGATGCTCCAAGTAAATTCTCCAGCAAATGGACGACCACCTAAAGCTAATTCATATCCTTTGTTAGAGATATCTCCAATGTTTGAATAATAAGAGTTAACAGGAGAACCATTTGATCCAGGGATAGTATAAGGTAAGATTGCATCTACAGTTTGTTTGTCGTAAACATCAACAGATCCATTCAAACGATTGTTGAAGAATGCGAAATCCAATCCTACGTTCAATTGTTTTGCTACCTCCCATTTCAAATCTGGATTTCCAGCTTCAGTAATTACCAATGATGGATTTCCAGCATAGCTACTAAATCCTACAGTTGCATAGGTGTTGTATTGAGGTCCCCAGTTATCAGCGTATGGAATGTTTCCAATTTCACCATAGTTAGCTCTTAATACTAAATTAGAGATTGCATCTGGCATGAAATTTTCGTTTGAAATATTCCAAGATCCCCCAGCTGACCAGAAAATACCGTGTCTTTCATTGCTACCTAAGGTTGAGTTAGAGTCTCTTCTAACCTGACCTGTTAAGGTATAACGAGTATTGTATACATAGTTCAATCTAGAGAAATAAGAAATCTGAGTCCATTTTCTGATGTCATCAAGTACAGTAACTTTTAATGGGTCTGCAAATTCAACAAATGGTTTAGGGAAAGCTAAGTCTCTACCGTCAGCAAACAAATAGTTGTAGTTATGCTCTTGGTACTCCATTCCTAAATAAACAGATAAGTCATGTCTTTCTTTGATTAAGTTACGGTAACTAACGGAGTTCTGCCAGTTCCAATCAAAAGTAGTCATTCTAGATTTTTGTACCAATCCATTGTGAGTAATACCATCACCTACAGAAGGATCATAGTACAACAATTCATGGTTTGATTGGTTTTGTGTTCCAAACATAGAGAATAAATAGAAATTTTTAGCAAATTGATATTCTCCGTTAATAGACGCTAAGAAAGTTCTAATTGAAGCTTCCATAATGTCTGTGTTTTGCAATGCAATTGGGTTGTAGTTTTCACTACCTCCTAAATTTGTTTGGTTATATGAACCATCAGGATTATATGCTGGATAAATTGGAGCAATTGTCCAGTTTGTTAACCATGGGTTTCTGAAAGCTCCAGCATCTGCATATCCATTGTGCTCAACATTTGAGAAGTTAGCATTTAATCCTAAAGTAATTTTCTCACCAATTTTGTGATCAATTGCAGAGTTCACACTCACACGATCAAATTGTGTATTCAATACCAATGGTTTATTTTGGTAATAAGAACCTCCAATACGGAAAGAAGTGTTTTCACCACCTCCAGTTGCAGAGAAGTTATAGCTTCTTACAGTAGAAGCATTTCTTTGGATTGCATCTTGCCAATTTTCATTGGTAACACCATCCCAGTTTTTCAAATTGGTAAACCATGCAACAGATTCTTCCATTGTTTCAGAAATACCTGGCGTATTGTTACGAACTAAACCACCCCATTGGATAAACTCACTTGCATTCATCCAATTTTGTTTATCGTACGCAATGTTTTGTACAGCAAAATCAGTTGCAAAATTGAATCTTGTTTTTGAGTTGTATTTACCTTTTTTGGTCGTAATTACGATTACACCATTTGCACCTCTCGCTCCATATAAAGCAGTACCAGATGCATCTTTTAATACAGTAACACTTTCAATCGCGTTTGGATCAATAGCTGCCAAAGGATTCCAAGATTCCATTACGTTTCCGTTATCTTGTCCTTTCCCAACAACAATTCCATCAATTACATACAATGGGTTTGGAGTTCCAATAAATGAACCAACCCCACGAATTGCAATGATATTCGTAGCTCCTGGAGAACCACTATTTGTTGAGAAGTTCAATCCCGCTACACGACCATTTAAAACTTCATCAATTGAAGCTACTGGCGTTAACTCGAAGTCTTCTTTTTTAACAACACTATACGAACCCACTTTTTGAGCGGCATCTACTTTAATACCTCCGACTAAAGTAACGGTTGTTAATTCAACTGTTTCCCCAAATTTCAAAGTTCCCATATTGTTTTTGGTTACTTTAAAATCTTGAGAAGTTCCCATTGCATCAATAATGACCAAAACGTCATTTATGTCTGCATCAATAGAAAATCTACCATTTGCGTCAGTCATCGCAGTAGCGCTGGTACCTCTTACAGTAACTTCAGCATCTGAAACAGGACCAAAATCGTCTGTAACAGTACCGGTAACCTGAGCAAAAACAACCTGCCCAACTAAAAGCAGGAAAAGTGCACTTAAAAATGCAAATTTTGTCCTCATACTAATTTTTTTATAACATTATCGTGACAAAATTGTAACATTTTATTAAGAATTCCAAAGTTTTTTCATGAAATTAGACCGTATCTCTTGCTAGAAAAGAAAAAAGCCACCTCAAAAAGAGGTGGCTTTTTATAGATTTTAATCCTTTTTATTGTTATTAATATCCAGGATATTGAGTTAAATTACTGTTTGCATTTAAGACTCCTTCATCCATAGGAAATACAAAACGTAAATCACCAGCAGGTAAACTACAAACTGTACAGTTAGTAGTTCTTACAATAGGTAAATTGTGTCTTTTCAAGTCATAGAATCTATGTCCTTCAGCAAAGAACTCTTTGTATCTTTCCGTTAAGATATCGTTTAACAAATCAGAACCTGAATAAGCAGAACCTCCTCTAGAAGCAGCAAATGCATTCAATTCAGCCAATGCTTGCGCATTTTGTCCTGTTAAATACAAAGCTTCAATTCTGTTTAACTGAGCTTCAGCGAAACGTAAAATTTTGATATCACGTAAAAATGGTCCAGCCTCTGAATTTCTTGTCCATTTAGTCGTCCATAAACCTTTTGGATCGTCAGTTGCAGGAACACCTTGTGAAGTAAATAAACCTTTTCTTACATCAGTATCTGCAAATGAATTATGGAAAGTTTGGGTAAACAAGAAAGATCTTCTTGTTCCAATTCTTTCATAATAACTTGCCAAAGACAAATTAGAACCAATTCCTGAACTTGATGCGTTATTGGTTGTTAAATCCAATTCCCAAATTGTTTCAGGTTGATTTTCTGTTTTAGCACTTTCTAAATGGTTGAAATAATCCACGTAGTTTTCAGATGAAATTGGAGCGAAAACAGAAGGAGAGTTATTGACAATCTCAGAAGCATATTGCAATGCTCTTTCAGCATCTCCAGGAGCTTTTCTTGTCAAATAAGCTCTTGACAATAATAATTTAGCAGCTGTTTTGCTCAAATAATTTTTGTACTCAGGAGCATCATAAGCACCTGCAACACCTGCTTCTAAATCAGAAATAATTTGCGCATATACCTCATCTACTGTATTTCTTGCTGGTTGAGCAGTGACATCATAATCACCAATCATAATTGGCACACCAAATTCTTGGTTTACACCAGAAGATGGAGTTGCAGCATAAGAATTAATTAAATGCAAATACAGGAAACCTCTTAAGATTTTAGCCTCTGCTTTAATTCTTTCAACATTTGGATTAGATTCAACCAATGTGTTATTGATAACCAAATTACAATTCAAAATTGCAGCGTACAATGTTCCGTAAATACTAAAGTCATTGACGTACATATTGTAATTGAAATTTGACGTATTCAAATAAGAAGATGCAAACATTTGGTCAGACAATAAATCTCCAAAGAATAGAGCTTCAGCTCCAAATGCACTTACACTTGTTGTTCTTAAATAAGCTCCATTTAAAAACTGTTGTAACTTCTCTTCAGTATCAATTGAATCAAGCGTGTCTAAATAGGATGGCACAATATCCAATTCTTCATCAGAACATGAATTCATGAACTGCAAAGAAAATACGGCCAATACTGTTAATAATATTTTTTTCATAATTCTTTTAATTAAAAGTCAATTTGAACACCTAATGAATATGTTCTCAATACTGGTGCAGCATACCAATATCTTCCTTTTCCAATCCATGACCAAGAGTTAGAGTTAGATTCTGGGTCAAAGTTCAAATCTTTATCAAATGCATATGTCCATAAGTTAGTTCCTCTAAAATAAATAGACAATTTGTTTAATCCAGATGCTTTGTTAAATAAGTCACCAAACGTATAGGCAATTTTCAAATCTTTCAAACGAATGTGGTCACCCTTTTTCATGAAACGAGATGATTCCAAACGAGACTCACTTAAATTTCCTAAAGTTGCTTTTGGATTGGAAGCATCGAAGTTTTCCATTCCTGGAGCATCTGTCCAGCTATCATACAATGCTTCTCTGATTTGGTTTCTTGTTGGGAAACGACCATCATGAATCGTATAAGAGTGAACACCATTGTGTACATAGAAATCAAATTGTCCTGAGAACAAGAAGCTCAATGAAATATTTTTGTAAGAGAAATCTGAACTAATTCCGGCAGTATAACGAGGGAAAGAGTTTTTACCAAACCACATTTTGCTTGCATCTGCTTTGTTGGTAGTTTTTTCAGTTTTTGTTTCATCTGTCCAATACCATGCTTCACCATTTTCATTGATACCCCCCCAAGCAATGGTGTAGTACTCACCTAATAAATGTCCTGGAGCCAAAGCAACCAATGCATTATCAGCCGCACCAGCATCGTCAGATTCAAATGTTACCAAATCTTGGTATAATTTGTCTACGAATGTTTCTTGGAAAGATCCATTTGCATTCAAGAACCATTTGAATTTTTCAGTATTGATAATCGTTGCATCAACTGACAATTCAAATCCTTTGTTGTCCAAAGTTGCAGCATTTCCATTAAAGCTACCTGCTCCTGTTTCAACAGCTGGGCTCATACCAAAAATAGCTCCATCGGTAATTTTGTTATAATAATCTGCTGTAATTTTTAAACGGTTGTTGAAAAATCCTAAATCAATACCAATATCAAGGTGTTTAGACTCTTCCCAACCCAATGCGCTATTTCCTGGATAAGAAATTCCACCTGTACCTGAGTTACCTCCCCATCCAGTTGTATTTCCGTAACCAATTAATTCCAATGCGTCATATTGACTTCCCCATTGGTCTGCATATGGAATGTTTCCTAAAACACCATAAGATCCTCTTAAAGTGAAAGTAGATAAAGCATCTGTCATGAAATCTTCATTATGTAAATTCCAAGCTGCTCCTACTGACCAGAAGTTACCCCATTTGTTTTTTGCTCCAAGCGTTGAGTTACCATCTCTTCTGAATTGTCCAGAAATTGTATAACGGTTATCAAATGAATAGTTCAAACGTGAGAAATAAGAAATCTGAGTCCATCTCAAATCAGTATTTCCAGTAAAAATTTCTTCGTCAGAGAATGAAAAATATGGAAGATCTCTTGTCATACCATAGGTAAAAGCACTTAAACGATCATAAGTATGATCTTGGTATTCCATTCCTAAATAGACTTGAACATCATGTTTGTCTTTGAAAATATTACGGTAACTAACAGTGTTTGACCAGTTCCAGTCTAACATTTGTGTTCTATTGTCTTCATAGAAACCTTTTCCGTCCAAAGACAAAGTAAACATTGGGATGTAGCTATCAATTAATCTAGTTTCTTTCATCCATTGGTATTGAGCACCATATAATGAGTTGAAATAAAAGTTATCTACAAATTCCCAGTCAGCATTAACCGACCCAATCACAGTGTTGATTGTTGCGTTTTCATCTGTACCATCTTGAACTCCAACTGGGTTAAATCCTGGTGTATAGTCATTGGTGTTTAAGTAACCTAATTCTTGGTTATAGGTTCCATCTGGATTGTAGATTGCACGCAATGGAGACAACATAATAGCAGAGTTAACTGGGTTTGCAGAAGCTCTACCACCAGCATAAGTTTGTCTATCAATGTTACTATAGTTAACGTTAATACCAAAGCGTAAACGATCGCTCGCTTTGTGATCAATAGCAGAGTTTAAACTGATACGGTTAAATAAACCATCACGTACCCAAGGTTTGTTTTCATAGTAAGAACCTCCTAAACGGAATGAAGTATTTTCACCTCCTCCTTCAGCTGAGAAATTGTAGGTTTTTACCATCGCAAGATTACGCGTTACAGCGTCTGTCCAATCTGTATACTGATCACCCACCTGGTATTGAGGCTCATACGTATTCAAATAGTATGCTCTAGCTTCATCCAATGTAGCGAAACTTACAGAAGCAGGTAAACCGTTTCCTTGTTGAGAGTTCCACATCAACATACTTCCGTATTTAATGTACTCATCTCCATTCAATAATTTCAAACTCTCAAATGCACGATCTTGAATCGCCATTTCAGTTGAAAAACTAAATCTTGTTTTTTGATTGAATTTCCCTTGTTTCGTTTTAACGATGATAACACCATTCGCTCCTCTCGCACCATAAAGTGCTGTAGCAGATGCATCTTTCAAAACTGAAACCGATTCAATTGCGTTTGGATCTAATGCCGCTAATGGATTCCATGATTCCATCATTGCTGCATTATCTGCTCCTTTACCTACTACAACTCCATCAATTACATACAATGGATTTGGAGAACCAGTTAAGGAAGAAACTCCACGAATCAAAACCATGTTGGAAGAACCTGGATCACCACTTGCTGATGAAAAGGTTAAACCCGCAACACGTCCATTTAATACATCATCAACAGATGAAAACGGAGTTGATTCAAAATGTTCTTTAGAAACAACATCATAAGATCCTACTTTTTGAGCAGCATCCATTTTGATACCTCCAACGATTGTAACTTCTGGTAAAATTAGCATAGAGCCCATTTTCATTACGCCCATTTTTGCTTTGGTAACTTTAAAATCTTGTGAAGTACCGATTGCATCGACCACAACCAAAACATCGCCAACTTTGGCATCAATTGTAAAGTTTCCATTTTCATCAGTTGTCGAAACTGCGTCACTTCCCATTACGGTGATTTCAGCATCTGCCACAGGTCCATAGTCATCTTGAACTGTACCTGTAACTTGAGCAAAAATCACTTGAACTGCAAATAGCAGAAAAAGTGAACATAAAAATGTAAATTTTGTCCTCATACTTTTATTTTATAACATTAATGGACAAAAGTCTAATTTTTTATTAAAATTTCCTAATATTTCCTTAAAAATTGAGGGATGGGACAAAAAAAATCTGCTTAAATTACTTTAAGCAGATTTTGTAAATTATAAAATTTTAATTCTTTACAATGAATTCAATATTTTAATAATATCTTTTTCATCTTTAAATGAATACCCCTCTGACTTAATCAATTGGTTTACCTTGGATTCATTCTCGCCAAATATTTTTAAAAATTCTTTGCGTGATGTAGGAATTTCAAGAATTTGTCCCTCTCCAAATTGTACAAATAAAACGTCATTTTCTTTTATATATTTATCTGGAATTGTTCGGTCATATCCAGTTTTTGAAACTTGACCTTCAACAAATTTTATACGTTCTCTTTTCAATAAACGATTGCCTTTCCCTGCATACAATTCCAACAGATATCCATTATTTGATCTTCCATCTTTGGTTTGATACGTCAAATAATGGTACTTTTTATTGATCCCAACTAAAAGAAACTCTTTATCATTTACATTGGGATAGTATTCAAAAATATTGTCATTGTCTTTGAATTCCATTAGATCTTTGAATGCATTGTATCGAACAGTGAAAACTTGCATTTCACCTCCTACCTTTGCCGGAGAAAATTCAGGAAATATATACATAGATCCTTGAACATCACCTTTGGTTGGTGTCGCAAATCCAACTGAACCATTACCACTAAAGGTACCGAAAAATATATGTTGTTTTTTCGGGGTTTCCTGCGCAATAGTTAATTGGCAAAAAACACAAAGCAAAAGTATAAGGAGGTTTTTCATAAAAGTAAAGTTAATAAGAATTCGTTATTATTTCAATTTCTTTTTAACCTCAACCGTTTCGTATGCTTCGATGATATCGTATTCACGGATGTCATTGTAGTTCTTAATATTTAAACCACATTCATATCCTTTGGTAACCTCTTTCACATCATCTTTGAAACGTTTCAAACTTGCCAATTCACCTTCATGAACCACGACACCTTCTCGAATCAAACGGATTTTTGAATTACGTGTTACTTTTCCATCCAATACCATACAACCTGCAATCGTACCTACTTTTGAAACTTTGAAAGTTTCACGGATTTCGATGTTACCAATAACTTGTTCTTTCAATTCTGGAGATAACATACCTTCCATTGCTTCTTTCACATCATTGATGGCGTCGTAAATAATGGAGTAATTTCTGATTTCGATTTCTTCACGATCTGCAATTTCTTTGGCTGAAACTCCTGGACGAACGTTGAATCCAATCACAATCGCATCAGATGCACTTGCCAACAATACGTCAGATTCGGTAATTTGTCCAACTCCTTTGTGAAGGATGTTGATATGAATTTCTTCTGTAGACAATTTCTGTAATGAGTCTGTCAATGCTTCAACAGAACCATCCACGTCACCTTTCAAGATAATGTTCAATTCTTTGAAATCACCCAATGCAATACGACGTCCGATCTCATCCAAGGTAATATGTTTCTGAGTACGGATGGTTTGTTCACGTTGCAATTGCTCACGTTTGGTCGCAACTTGTTTCGCTTCTCTCTCATCTTCGTATACACGGAATTTATCCCCTGCGGTTGGCGCTCCGTCCAAACCTAAAATGGTTACTGGAGTTGAAGGGCCCGCTTCTTTTACTTGGTTTCCTCTTTCGTCCAACATTGCACGAACTTTACCATGATTACTTCCTGCTACTAAATAGTCTCCTACACGTAAGGTTCCGTTTTGAACCAAAATTGTGGAAACATATCCTCTACCTTTATCCAAGGCTGCTTCTACTACCGTTCCTGTTGCCAAACGTTTTGGATTGGCTTTTAGTTCCAATACCTCAGCTTCCAACAAGACTTTTTCCAATAATTCGTCAACATTTAATCCTTGTTTTGCAGAAATATCTTGGGATTGAATTGATCCGCCCCATTCTTCTACCAACAAGTTCATATTGGCCAATTGCTCTTTTACTTTATCAGGATTAGCCGTTGGCTTATCAATTTTGTTAATCGCAAAAATCAATGGAACTTCTGCTGCTTGAGCGTGACTAATTGCCTCTTTTGTTTGAGGCATTACTTGGTCATCTGCCGCAATTACAATAATCGCAATATCGGTTACTTGAGCACCACGAGCACGCATCGCCGTAAAGGCTTCGTGACCTGGTGTATCCAAGAAAGCGATTTTTTGACCATTTTCCAATTGAACATTATAGGCACCAATGTGCTGTGTGATTCCTCCAGATTCACCCGCAATAACGTTTGCTTTACGGATGTAGTCCAGTAAGGACGTTTTACCATGGTCAACGTGCCCCATCACTGTTACAATTGGCGCTCTAACCACTAAATCTTCTGGATTGTCTTCTGCTTGATCTTCGATTTCTAAATCTTCCTCAACATTGCTAAACACAACATCAAATCCGAAATCGTCTGCTACCAATTGAATGGTATCTGCTTCCAAACGTTGGTTCATGGTTACCATGATACCCAAAGACATACAAGCCGAAATAACTTCCGTCACGGCAACATCCATCAAACTAGCCAATTCGTTAACTGTAACGAATTCGGTTACGTTCAAAGTGTTGTCTCTTTCCATGGCTTCCATTTCCATGGCTTCCATTTCACGACGTTCCTTACGTTTATCTCTTCTATGTTTAGACGCTTTGGATTTAACCCCTTTATTGGTTAACTTCTCAAGGGTTTCCTTGATTTGTTTTGAAACTTGCTCATCGGTCAATTCTGCTGGTTGTCTTCTTTGACCTCCATGACCTTGATTCCCGTGACCATGTCCACCTCCTGGACGATTTTGGCCGCCTCTATTGTTGTGGTGGTTACGGTTGTTGTTATTATTCGATTGGTTGTTATTTTGGTTATTTCCACCATTACCATTGTTCGGTTTGGTATCGTCTAACTTAACATCCTTACGAATTCGTTTACGTTTCTTTTTATTTTCTTTTTCTTGCTTTTGTTTCTCTTTACGATCTTCTGCAAGTTTTTTGTCTTTTTCAAATTCAGACAAATCCAATTTTTTACCTGTAAAGTTTGGACCATCCAATTTTTGGTATTTGGTCTCGATTTTCACGGGCTCATCAGATTGAACTGGAGTTTCAGCAACTGGAGGTGTAGAAGGAGCTTTTGATTCAGCTGGTTTTTCTGATTGGACAACTTTTGGTTTTTCCACTTCAGCAGGCTTCTCAATTTTTTCTTCTTTTTTCACTTCCACTACCGGAGCTTTTTCAACTACTGGTTCTTGGATAGTTTCCACGGGTTTCTCCTCAACCTTTTTGATTTCTTCCACAACAGGTTTTGGTTCCGCTTCAACTTTCGCAGGTTTTTCAGCAACTGGTTCTTTTGGCTCTGGCTGTTTTTCTTCTTTCGCTTTTGGCGATTTGAATTGATCCAAATCAATTTTCCCAATTGTCTTCGGCCCTTCTAGTTCTACTTTGGTCGTGATGACTTTTTCTACTGGAGCTGGCTTCGGCGCTGGTTCTTCTTTTTTTGGAGGTTCAGGCTTCCTTTCTGGAATTTTGTTGATAACTACTTCTTCTGAAGCAGCTTTTTGTTTCGCATCTGATTGAAATTCTTTAATCAAAATCCCATAGGTATCTTGATTGATTTTCGTATTGGGAGTACGCTCAACTTGAATGCCTTTTTCACTCAAAAAATCTACTGCGCGATCAATTGAAATGTTTAATTCTTTTAAAACTTTATTTAATCTTATCGTTTCCGACATAAAATGATTTGGATTTTTCAGTTTGCAAATGTACTAAATCTAAATTTAGTGCGGTTTTAAATTTTTTGTCACGATTAATCTTCTAATTCTTCGCGTAAAATTCTGATGACTTCGTGGATGGTTTCCTCTTCCAAATCGGTACGAGACACTAAATCGTTGACATCTTGTTCCAAAATGCTACGTGCTGTATCCAATCCGATTTTTTGGAAAGCTTCAATTACCCATCCGTCGATTTCATCACTGAATTCTGCTAATTCCACATCTTCATCTTGTGGGATATCTCTAAAGACATCAATTTCCATTCCTAATAATTTCCCAGCCAAACGAACGTTGTGTCCATTTTTTCCGATTGCTTTGGAAACTTCTTCTGGCTTTACAAAAACGGTTACTTTCTTTTCATCCTCATCCACTTCCATTCTGGAAATTTTAGCAGGACTCAAAGCTCTGGCAATGTATAATTGTAAATTATTGGTATAATTGATGACGTCAATGTTTTCATTTTTCAATTCGCGAACGATGGTGTGAATACGAGATCCTTTCATTCCGACACAAGCTCCAACTGGATCAATTCTGTCATCGTAAGATTCTACCGCCACTTTCGCTTTTTCACCTGGAATTCTCACTACACCTTTGATCGTAATAATACCGTCAAAGATTTCAGGAATTTCCGTTTCAAATAATTTTTCTAAGAATTTAGGTGATGTTCTAGACAAAATAATCTGAGGCTTGATTCCTTTCAATTTCACTTCGTCTACTACTGCACGTACAGATTCTCCTTTGCGGAAGAAATCAGAAGGAATTTGATTTTCTCTAGGCAAAATCATTTCGTTTTGATCTTCATCCATCACAATAATATGTTTTTGACGGATGTGGTGAACTTCACCTGAAATGATCTCTCCTTCCATTTCTCTGAAACGCTCATAAAGATTTGCGTTATCATGCTCCATCACTTTTGCCACCAAGTTTTGACGTAAAGCCAAAATTGCACGACGACCTAAATCCTTCAACATAACAGGCTCTGACACCTCTTCTCCAACCTCAAAATCTGGCTCGATTTTTCGTGCTGCAGATAATTCAATTTCCGCACTATCATCTTCCGCCATTCCATCTTCTACCACAATACGGTTGTGCCAAATTTCTAAGTCACCTTTGTCTGGATTGACAATTACATCAAAGTTATCGTCTGAACCGTATTTTTTTCTTAAAACGCTTTGTAAGGATTCCTCCAAAATCGCCATAAGCGTGATACGGTCTATGTTTTTTTCATCTTTGAAATCACCAAATGATTCAATCAATGCTATATTATCCATTTTATATAGTTTTAAAAAGTGATTTTTACAATTGCTTTTTTTATCTCTGTATAGTCTATTTTCTCCTGTTTCTCAACAGTATGTTTTCCTTTTCCAATAGGTTTGGGCTCGCGAGCTTCCCATTTTAATTCGATGGATTGATCGTCGGCAGAAATCAATTCTCCTTCCATATCTTTCCCACCATCTACGCGCGTAATCTTCAAGGTTCTGCCTATGTTCTTCTTGTATTGACGTGGCATTACAAGTGGACTTCCAACACCGGCCGAAGAAACATTCAATGAAAAATCTGCTTCTTCTCTATCCAAATTATGTTCAACATGACGACTGATTCTCACGATTTCATCAATGGACAATCCTTCGTCACCATCTACCAAAATTTCAATGTGGTTATCCCCTGAAATTTTCCATTCTACCAAAAACAACATCGGATTTTCCTCTATTGCTTCGTCTATTAATTTTTTTACTAATTCTTGATTCATATGACAGAACAAAAAAGAGAGCTACGGGCTCTCTTTCACAGTTTTTCTCCTTAAATTCGTTGCAAATATACAACAAATATTTGAATTAATGAATTTTACATCAAAATATAAATCACCAATTGGTTGGATGGAAATACAAGGAGATGAAGATTCTATACATTCTATCTTGTTTTCTGAGGTGGAACCAGAGGAAACTTTTTACCAAAGTGAATTCGCTTCAAAACTGAAATCCGATTTAGATTCTTATTTTCAATTAGGCCATTGGAATTTCGACTATCAATTACGCCCAAAAGGAACGCAATTTCAACAAAAAGTTTGGGATGAACTTCAAAAAATTCCTTTTGGAAAAACAATTTCTTACTTGGATATGGCTAAAAGTTTAGGTGACGAAAAAGTCATTCGTGCTGCAGCATCTGCCAATGGGAAAAATCCAATCTCGATTCTAATTCCTTGTCATCGTGTAATTGGAAAAGATGGAAGTTTAACCGGATACGCGGGTGGTCTTCATCGAAAGAAATTTTTATTGGAATTGGAAAAGAGTTTGACCCAAACCGAACTGTTTTGATCTAAAAAACATCTTTCCATAGGAAAACCGCTAAAATTGCCATGGACAACATCATTCCGTATCCGCTCGTTAAAAGATAACCAACCACAGAACCCAAAGCCGAAATCAAGGCACGTTTATGACTTTTGCGATCGTACATCAATTCGCCTATCAAAGCTCCTAAAAAAGGTGCTAGGATAATCGATATTAACCCAAAAGGCGCAAAAACAATTCCGACTACCAAACCAATTAACATCCCGATAACACCATAGCGTGAACCACCCATTTTTTTGGTAGCGACAATGGGCACGAGATAGTCCAGAATAATTCCCAAAATGGTAAAGAATCCAAAAATGGAAATTACCCACCAACTGATTTCTGAAAATCCTAGGATTTTCGCCAAAAATAAAGAACCAAAAGCAAGGATTGAGCCAGGCAAAACAGGTAAGAATGCGCCTAAAAAACCCACAAACATGGCCAAGGCAAATAGAATTTTTATGATCAAATCGTCCATAGAGTAAAGGTAAAAGGTTTTTAGGATATATTTACCATTAAAATTAGGTAGAATGGCTTAAATTTGCCCTTTAAAATTTAAACCTGTGTTTGACGAAACAGCCAAATTATACACCAACGAATTTTTTCGAAATCTAGCTCGAACTGTACGAAAATACATCAGAGATTTTTCGGGGGATACCATCAACAAATCCTTATTCCCCTTCATTGAAGTACTTTTCTGGATTTTGGCTTTGTACTTGGTTGACGTAATTCTCCAAAAGATATTTGGCTACATTTTTCGTGTTATTTCCAACAAATTACGTTTCAGTTGGGTTAAAAAATTCTATGAAAAAAAGGTCTTCAGAACTGTTTTGCATTTCATCACCTTAAACTTATTGATTGACATCAATCCGTATGTGTTCCAGCGCTACCAAGGAATTGATGGATTGATGGACAAAGCAATTAGTTTGTTGACCATTTTATTATTGCTTCGTTTAATTTACCGTGTGATTGATGCAGTTATAGAAATCAACGATGATCATGAATCTCACACAACAGTTGGGGTGAGAACCTTTGGTCAGATGATCAAAATATTTGCTGGGTTCTTTGGGGCGATTTATTTCATCGCCACCTTGATTGACACCGAGGCAAGTAGCATCTTAACGGTTTTAGGGGCCTTGACCGCTGTGGTTTTATTAATCTTTAGAGATTCCATTTTGGGATTTGTTTCGGGACTTCAAATTTCTTCCTCTCGTTCGATCAAAGTTGGCGATTGGGTTTCTGTATCGAAATACCATATTGAAGGAATTGTAAAGGAAATCAACTTGGCCATCACCAAAATTGAAAATTTCGACAAAACGATTTCAACGGTTCCAACCTATGATTTGATTGCTTCAGAGGTGACGAATCATTCTGCGATGATTCAAACCAATACGAAACGAATCAAACGATCGATTTTCTTCAATGTAAATTCGTTTCAATTTTGCACACCTGAAATGTTGGAGAAATTTCAAAAAATCGATTTGATCAGCTCCTATCTTCAATTGAAATTAGAAGAAATCAATTCAAGCAATAAAACAGTTGTCAACAAAGATTACATAATCAATGGAAGACAATTGACCAATATTGGAGTTTTTCGCAAGTATGCTGAAAATTATTTAAGCAACCGTCCCGATATTTCCAAATCAGACAAGATAATCGTCAGACAATTGGAACAAACCGCCCAAGGAATGCCTTTGGAAATCATGTGTTTTACGACATCTGCTGATATGGTAGATTTTGAACGAATTCAATCGGATGTTTTCGACCATTTGATCAGTGCTTCCAAAGAATTCGATTTAAAAATTTCACAACCATTTGTAATACAAAATAATGACTAAACTAAGTGTCAACATCAATAAAATCGCAACGCTACGTAATTCTAGAGGCGGAAATACTCCGAATGTTGTAGAAGCTGCCATCAAAGCACAAGAATTTGGAGCGGAAGGAATTACCGTTCATCCACGACCAGACGAGCGCCACATCCGTTACCAAGACGTCTATGATTTATCGCCTGTAATTACGACTGAATTTAATATTGAAGGAAAACCAATTGACTCCTTCATGAAAATGGTATTGGAAGTGAAACCTCATCAAGTAACTTTGGTTCCCGATGCGGAAGATGCCTTGACTTCGAATGCGGGTTGGGATACGATCAAACATTTGGATTATTTGACGGATATTATTTCTGAATTCAAACGAAACAACATCCGAACATCTATCTTTTTAGATCCGAATCCAGCTTTGGTTGAAAGCGCTGCCAAAACAGGCGCAGACAGAATTGAATTGTACACGGAAAGCTTTGCAGTGGAATACGGAAAAGGAAATTTAGACGGAATCAAACCGTATAGAGAAACCACCGACGAAGCTTTGAAAAACGGTTTGGTTGTCAATGCTGGACATGATTTAAGTTTAGACAATTTGGAATTCTTTATAAGAGAAATTCCTGAAATTGCCGAAGTTTCGATTGGTCATGCCTTGATTTCGGAATCGATTTATATGGGTTTTGAAAATACGATTCAAGCTTATTTGAAAAGAATTGAGTTAGCGAACAGAAAAGCCTAAGGATTAACTTCGATTTTGGGATTCAATTTGTTTGTTTCGGTAACTTAAATACTTGTTTAATTTCATCAGCAAACGAACGATAAAATAAATTGCCAAAATAGAGAATAGCCCGATCATTACTTGTGAAGCAAGTATTTCAAAGCTAAAATCAGAGATAAAATTTCATTCATTTGTAAAATAGTTTAAAGGTTCGATTTACTAATTTAGTATTTTCAAACTAACATTTCCCACTATATCAATAATTTAACAAAGACAAAATTTAAAAATACATGACCTCGATCCTTCATAGCAAAATATATCCGCAAGACGAGAATTCAACTTCAGCTTCCAAAGATTTATTGATTTTACATGGATTGTTTGGGCAGTCTGATAATTTTGCCACCTTGGCGAAGCAATTCGCTTCTTTTTACACGGTTCATACGATAGATTTACGCAACCACGGAAGAAGTTTTCATTCAGACGATATGAGTTTTGAGGCGATGACCGAGGATATTTTGAATTATTTGAATCACCATCAAATCGAAAGTTGTTATTTATTGGGACATTCTCTTGGTGGACGATCGGTGATTGAATTTGCCTACGAGCATCCCGAACGTGTTGAGAAATTAATCGTTGCAGACATGGCGCCAAAAGCTTATCCGCCGCATCATCAAGGGATTTTAAAAGCACTGAATTCGGTAGATTTTGGTCAAATTGAAAAACGTTCTGATGTTGAGGATGTTTTGAAAAATTATATTCCAGACATGGGAACGCGTCAATTTTTATTGAAGAATGTTTACCACACTGATGAAGGAAATTATGCATTTCGATTCAACTTGAATACCTTAACAGAATTCTACGATAAAATGGTTGGTGGAGATTTGACAGATGGAATTTTTAACCATCCAACTTTGTTCATCCGCGGAGAAAAATCGAACTATGTACTAGAAGAAGATAAAGAATTGATTCAAAAGCATTTCCCGAATTATGAAATGAAAACGGTTCCCAATTCTGGTCATTGGGTACATGCAGAAAACCCCAAAGCATTTTATGATTTCGTCGTGGATTTCCTAGGCTGAATCGGCATTCTAGAAATTATTTAGTACCTTTATTCTACACAAAAAATCTTTATGAAGAAACTGAATTATTTTTCCTCGGGAACGACGACAATGAATGTTGATGTTTCCGCGCTCATTTTGCGAATTATTGCAGGTGGATTTATGTTGTATGGGCATGGTTTGGGAAAGTTCCAAAAGTTCTTTTCAGATGAAGCCATTCAATTTGTCGATCCATTTGGCATAAGCGCAACCGCTACACTTGGTTTGGTAGTATTTGCTGAATTCGTATGTGCCTTTTTCATCATAATTGGATTGATGACCAGAATAGCCACCATTCCTTTAATCATTACGATGCTTTATGCTGGATTTGTCATTCATGGTGCTGACGGATTCCGCGACAAAGAATTATCCTTGTTTTACACCGCAGTTTACATCGTTATTTTCCTTTTAGGACCTGGAAAATATTCGTTGGATCGTTTGATTCGAAAAAGAAGAGCAACCGTTTAAGAATAAGTAGTCCGATTGAGTCTGTACTATTTTTTTAATTTGAAATCACACACATTAGTACGTTTAAATTCTTAGTTTCCAACGATTGATTTTTAAATAGGATTGTGAATCTAAATGAAACTTTAAGATACATCAAAAAAATCCCGGTTCAATAGAACCGGGATTTTATCTTGTATTGGATAAGAATTATTTCTTAACGATTTTTTGACTAACTGTAGCCGCTCCGTTGCTTACGGTTACGATGTAGAAACCTTTAGCTAAAGCTTGAGTATTGATGCTTCCTCCGTTGTCAACACGGTTAGAAGAAACCAATTTACCTTCAGCAGTATAAATGTTTACTGTAGATCTTTCAGCTAATTTCAATGTTAATTTGTCTGTAACTACTGTGTTCATTTTCACAGAGTTTTTGAAATTGTTTACATCAGAAACTGACATAGATCCAGATGCAACAATGTTATCAAAAGAAACTGTACTTCCAGTATAAGCTCTAAAAGCAACGTCTAAAGAAACTGCACCATCACCTGCTGGCATAGTAGCAGTGTGGAATTTCCATTCTGCAGAGTTTTCTAAATATCCGTTGTTTGTTCTGAACTCATCAGTTGAAGCATCTTCAGTTGTATAAACAGCTTGATTGTCTGCATTTTTGTATACACTCCAAATTCTAGCGTCAGTACCATCACCATCTGCTTTGTACCAGAAAGAGATTGTATAAGTTTCACCAGCTGTTACAGGGATATTTTGAAAAAATCCTGTAGTTGCAGTTGCATTTGTATAAGTAACGTGTTGGTTTCCGTCTTGAGATCCAGTAGTAGATACTTCAGGAGCAGTATAAGAACCTGGGGTTCCAGCAGCCCATGGCGCTAAACCATCTTCAAAGCTAGGGTTTACTAATAGGTTTTGTGCAGACAAAGACAATGCTGCAAAAACAGTTAAAATTGTAAAAACTTTTTTCATTATTGTGCAATTTTTTAAATGAGGATGCAAAGGTAATAAATCTATTGAAATTATAGAGTATTATTTATCAATTATTTAAAGAAGACAAAATTTCATCTCCATAGGTTTTTCATGGAGATGAAATTGTCCTATTTATAATGAAATGTTATAATCCTTGAACGTTGGTCCAACCTTGAGCCCAAGATGGTAAATTCACGCCATTTCCAGCGCCTGTAGCTGCTTCATTGATCGTATAAGCACTGCTCACGTCAATACTTTCTCCCGCGCTATTTTTTCCTTTTGATACTGTTCCAACATTGACAAATTTCACTCCGTCTATGAACAAATTCGTAGGAATCCAGCTCAATGTTAAATCGTGTTGAATGTCAATTCCAGTATCCCAATTTGCCAATACAACATTGCTAAATTTTCCTTGGGTTCCTTCTCTTAATTTCATCCCTTGAGGTTCTCCACTTTCAGGAATTCCGATCAAAGTTAATCCTGTAATGGTTGGATTGGAATATGGAGTCAATTCATTATTGGTTCCATTTCCATCTGCTTCAATTCCACGATTTCCTTGTCCGAATGCTTCTTTTGCGTACCAATTCGTATTGGTTCCATTCCAACCTTCCGTCCAGTCGAATTGATCATCTTGGTTTCCAATTGAAATCAAATTACTTGTGTTAACAGTTCCTCCAAACCATTCAAATCCATCATCACTTCCGTTGTAAACTTGAACATAATTTACAGTTGTTCCGTTTCCAACACCAAAGAAACTTACTCCATTGAATTCTTTTTCAGCTGTAAAGTTTGCTCCCGAATATTCTACACGTAAATATTGGATAGATCCAGAATTATCAGAAACAAGATTTCCACCATATGGTAGATCTCCTACTTCAGACATGGCAGAACCTGCACGGTTGATCGGAGCATTTCCACAAATTACCAATCCTCCCCAATCGCCTGGAGTTGGATTATTTGTTCCACTTGTCATTACAACTGGCGCATTTGCAGAACCGTTCACAAAGATTTGAGCGTTTTGCCCAATTGCGATATACGCACTTGTACCTCCCGTAGCCTCAATTCTAGTTCCAGCTGGAATGGTTAAGGTTGCATTTTCTAAAATCTTTACAGGTCCAGTTAATTTATATACTTTACTTGGGTCCAAAACCACATCGGTTCCTTCTCCCGCAAAAGTTCCTTGAAAATCGTTTGCATCTACCTCAACAGTACTTTCGTTGCTTGAGCTTGAATCGTCGTCACTAGAACAACTTGCAAAAAAGAAGGTGGTTGAAATGGCAAGAACACTCCATAATTTGATCACTGATTTTTTCATTTTGATACGTTTTTATGTGAATTAAAATTGATAATTGATACTAAAGCTGAAATTCATTCCGCGTTTGTAATTCAATACAGAAATGGTTTCACTATTATTTTCTTGAAATCTTTCGTACGAAGGATTCAATAGGTTTTTGGCTTGAAGGTTAAATCCTAAGTTTTGGTTCAATTTGGTACGAATGATGAAATCCAATGTTCCCAAACCTTTTTCGACGATATTTCCTCTACCATCTGTTCCCAAAGCATAGATGCGGTCTGAGAAGTAATTGTATGCCAAGGTCATCATTAAGTTTCCACCTCTTTCCCAGTCTTTGACAAAACTTACGTCAGCGTTTACCAACCACTCTGAAGCCCCTTGAAACTGATCTTCTGAATTGGTGAAATTGGCATTCATACGACTTCCGTTGGATAATTTTGTTTCTTCAAATACTTTTTCATTGTTCAATTCTTGATTGGTATGTGCATACGATAAATTGGCACCCACAGTAAATTGAACCGGATTTATGGATGCTGATTTGAATAAAGATTTACGAATCTCTAATTCTCCTCCAAACACATATCCCCAATCTCCTGTATTGGCGTAAGAAACATCGTTTGTAGAAGACGCAACCGTAAATTTGTTAATCGGATTTTCAATGTATTTACCGAAAGCCGTTACGGAAAAAACTTCACCTGTGTTCGGAAATATTTCCCATTTCAAATCGGCATTGTAATCGGTAGAAGCATAGGTTGTTGGCCATCCATAAACGGTTTCGCCTAAATCTTCATACATGAACAAAGCTCTTTCTTTGAATTGCGGTAACGTATAGGTTTTGCTTGTGGCAAAGCGTAAATTTTGCTTGGAATTGATTTCATATTTCAAATTCAAACTTGGTAAAAACTGAAATTCTTCCATTTCGTTTTCATCACCCATCGGATCCAATGAAGTATTCCAAGCAACCGTTTGTTGTACAAATTCTCCTCTTAAACCTAAAACCGCAAAGAATTTTGGTGAAAGTTGGTATTCAATATTGGCAAAACCACCATGAATCGATTGTTCTCCCGTATAAAATTGAGGATCCAAAGATTTCCCTGAGAAGGTTGTCATGTTAAACAAGCCCGCTACATAGTTTTGAGGATTGAAAAATCCGTCCATATTTTGAAAATCTGCATAAACCAAACCACCTACAGGCGAAAGATTGTATTGCATTGCTTCGAAATCACGGTTTTTGATACGACCATTGTATCCAATCGTTAGTTTTCCTTTATACGAATCATCTGATTCTGCAAATTTCCAGTCCATCGCTAAATTCCCTACAAACTCATCTTCGTTTAACGTTTGAAAATAACGGTGGTTCAATGACACAGATGAATTGGCAATTACGTATTGATTTTGAGCAGATTTCCATTCGACCATATTTTGGAAACGATCGGGCATATCGCTTTGAACTGTATTATATCCAACAGCCCAATTCAAATTCATACGATCAGACAAAGCATGCTCACCCAATAATTGATTGATCCAAACCAAATTTTGAACAAAAGAACCTCTGCGCAATAGTCCGCCTTCGTTGGCATTGTCACGCATATAACCAGATCCTTCTTCCAATTTTTGAGTTGATGAATTGACCAATAAACTATTGAAACTTAGTTTTTGTTTGGAGTTGAATTGATGAGAAAGATTCAAAAATCCGGTTGTATTGGTCGAATATTGATAAACTTGATAATCGGTCAAATCTTTTCCCTGAACGACCCCTTGCGCATTGACTCCCGATTTCAAAAATCCATCTTCGTAACTTGTGAAATCATTGTCATGTGATGCTGTCAAGTAAAAACTAAATTTTCCTTTCTCGCCCACATTGAATCGATCTCCAGTAGTAATAGAAAATCCAGAACCCAAAGCACCCGATTTTTTAGGATTCAATCCGTTTTCAAAACCATATTGAGTTAAACTTTTTGGATTCTTTGCTTTGTCAAATCCCAACCAGTTGATTCCAGATTGCAACTGAAAGTTTTTGTCTGAAATCGCATTGGAATTCACTCGAGAAGTCATTCCCAATTTGAAAAATCCTTTTCCAGAATGCTGCTTGGTCATGATGTTGACATTTCCACCGGCAAAATCCCCGAAATAATTTCCGTTGTATACTTTGTCAATGTTTACATAGGATAAAATATCGGTTGAAAAGATGGACAAATCGATGTTTTTGTATTCGGGATCATTGGACGGGATTGGCAATCCGTTCATAGTGGTAGAATTGTAACGATCTCCCAAACCACGAACGTAAATAACACTAGAACCTTCTTGTTTTGAAATTCCCGATACTTTGGTAACGGCAGATGCAACATCACTTACTCCCTTACGTTCCAATTCTTTGATCCCTATATTTTCTTGGATGGTTACAGAATTTTTTTGAATATTTAACAAAGAAGCTTCCCCTTCTTTGCTGACTTGCCCAACAATAACTGCCTCTGACAATTGGGTTGTTTCTTCTTCTAAACTTTTTAATTGAGAATTGATTTCTATATTTTCTCCTTCTTTTAACTGAATATTTTGAACGAAATCTTGGTATCCATAAGCTGCAATTATTAGTTCGTACATCCCAGCTTCCAATGGAATTTCAAATTTCCCATCATCATCTGTAAAAGTATTTATTGCGCCTCCATTGATCAAAATATCGGCATTACTTAACCCAAAACCATTCGAGTCATTTACAGTTCCATAAATCTTTGCAGATGTTTGTCCCCATAAAAAGGAACTTAAACATAGCAATGCAATAAAAAATCCTTGTTTCATTTTGTGTTGAATATTTCACTGCAAAGAACAGAAGGAATTGAGAGGCAGAATTCACGAAAAAATTAAATAAAGATTAAGGAAAGGTTACTAGGTTAACTTAAGTTTAAATCTTTGTTAAACAAAAACATTCATCCTTTTTCTGCGATAATTCTCGTAAATTTGGGCACTGGATTCGATAGCATTTCAACATGAAAAAAATCAAAATACTATTGGTAGATGATGAACCCGATATTTTGGAGTTCTTATCCTATAATTTGATCAAAGAAGGATACGAAGTCATTACCGCAAATAATGGTGCTGAAGGTTTGAAAAAAGCCAAAATTGAAAAACCAGAATTGATTTTGTTGGACATCATGATGCCCGAAATGGACGGAATTGAAGCTTGTTCAGAAATCCGAAAAGTGGAATCCTTGAAAAAAACACTGATCGTTTTCTTGACTGCTCGCATAGAAGAGTTTTCTCAATTAGCAGGTTATGATGCAGGAGCAGATGATTACATCACAAAACCTGTCAAACCCAAAGTTTTGATGAGCAAAATCAAAGCGCTTTTACGATTGAAAACTACCGAAGAAAGACAAGAATTCATTGAATTAGAAGATTTCATCATTGATCGTGAAACCTACAAAGTGGTTTTTCAAGGACAAGATTTCACCTTACCTCGCAAAGAATTTGAATTGATAGCCTTGTTGGCGTCCAATCCAAAAAGAGTTTTTAAACGTGATGAGATTTTGGAAAAAATCTGGGGAAATGAAGTCATTGTTGGAGGTAGAACCATAGACGTTCACATCAGAAAATTACGTGAAAAATTTGGCAACGACCGACTTTCCACAATCAAAGGAGTTGGGTATAAATTGAACGCCTAAGATGTCAGTACCCAATCGTTGGTTCAATACATTTTTATATTCTCTCTGTGGGGCTTTGCTCACATGGATTCTTAGTTGGTTGGTTTATACAGCCATATTTGACCAGAGTTTTATGCATTGGTTTTCCAAAGAATTTATTTGGAGAAATTTGATTTTAGCATTCATCTTACCTTTTGCCATCATTTTTGGAATTTTGAGCTTTGCTTTCCGTAAGATTTCCAAATGGAACATCAATCAATTGTATTCGTTGGTTCCAGATTTAAACCCTCAAGAAACAGCCAAAAATTTCGAGGGATTGTCCGAACAAATTTCTTCTATTACTGACGTCAAAACCAAAGAAATTGATTTGTTGACGGAACGTGAAAATTACCGAAGAGAATTTTTGGGGAATGTTTCACATGAATTGAAAACACCTTTATTTTCTATTCAAGGTTACGTTTTGACGTTGATTGAAGGTGGAGTAGAAGACGAAAACATCCGCGACAAATACTTAAATCGCATCAACAAATCGGTTGAAAGATTGGCCTATATCGTCAAAGATCTTGATATGATTACCGAATTGGAATCGGGAAATCAAAAAATCAACATCAAAAGTTTCAACATCTTGGCATTGACTCGTGAAGTTTTTGATTTACTGGAAATCAAGGCGCAGAAAAACAATGTAACCTTGACGATAGAAAATCCATTGGATATTCCAATCCGTGTAATGGGCGACATTGAACGAATTGAACAAGTATTGACGAATTTGATTGTCAACGCCATCAATCATTCGGCAAAGGAATCAGCTGAAGTGGTAGTTTCTTTCAAAACGGTGGGTGATAAAATCAAAACGACCGTGAAAGACAATGGAATCGGTATCAAAAAAGATCATTTGGATCGAATTTTTGAACGTTTCTACCGAATCGATAAAAGCCGCAGTCGCAATTCTGGAGGTTCCGGTTTAGGTCTTTCTATAGTAAAACATATATTGGAAGCGCACGGGGAAAAGATCAAAGTGAAGAGCCAATACAAAGTAGGAACTCAATTCAGTTTTACTCTTACCAAAGCTTAAAAGTTGAATTTCAAGCAAAATAAAAAAGAGGCTGTCTCAAAAGTGAGATAGCCTTTTTTATAAATAAAAAAAGGAAAGCCAAAGCTTTCCCAATTGAAGCAATTTTAGTAAATTGCT
>NZ_JBEPMO010000009.1:0-111010 GCF_040545805.1 Moheibacter stercoris | reverse complement strand
AGAAAATAGAACGTATACTGTAAATGGCATAAAGGTTAGGTTAAGTTTTACACAAAAAAAAGGGACTCATATCTGAATCCCTTTGTAGTAGCGAAAGGGGGAATTGAACCCCCGTCCGCCGCGGCGGATATGAATCCTGCGTATTTAGTGGGGAATTGATTTGATGAAATCTCTACCGACCCCTGACTTCAACCATTTTTCATGCTCTAATGCTTCTTTTTTGGAATCAAATATTTTCGTGTAAATCAGTTTCCAAGGTCTATATCGAGCAGTCCAATCTTTCCCAAATTCATTGTGAGAATTTAATCGATTTTCCAAATCAGACGTAAATCCGGTGTAATGCTTGGAATATTGTTCAGAAAATAGAACGTATACTGTAAATGGCATAAAGGTTAGGTTAAGTTTTACACAAAAAAAAGGGACTCATATCTGAATCCCTTTGTAGTAGCGAAAGGGGGAATTGAACCCCCGACCTCAGGGTTATGAATCCTGCGCTCTAACCATCTGAGCTATCTCGCCGTATATTATTTCAAAAGTTTGAGTTTTGAATCCCCGTCCGCCGCGGCGGATATGAATCCTGCGCTCTAACCTTTTGAGCAATCTCGCAATTTTTAATTTCGAATGATAAACATTCTTTTCTTGCGAATTCTTTTAAGAAAATAAGTCATAACTCTTATTTTTTGAAGCTATTAGCGGATTTGAAAACCTTTTCAATTGCTAATTCCTCTCTTAAAAGGACTGCAAATATAGGATGTTCTGACAAATCTTCAAAACATATCTAAAAAAATGTTTGGAGTAACTAGGGTATTTTATATATTGCAACCCAATTTTAAAGAAAATGGCGAAAGAAAAATTTCAAGCAGAATTTGTTATAAAAGCATCACCTTCATTACTTTACAATTATATATCAAACCCTTCTGGGCTTTCGGAATGGTTCGCAGATAATGTAAATTCACGTGGAGAAAAATATTCTTTTATTTGGGACGGAGATGAACAATCTGCTTTTTTGATGAAAAGTAAGCAAGATACCTATGTGAGATTTCAATGGGAGGAAGACGAAGACACCAAATATTTCTTTGAATTGAACATTATTGAAGACGATTTAACCGGTGATGTTTCTTTGATGATTACTGATTTTGCCGATTCAGATGAAGTCGAAGAGGCAAAGCAATTATGGGAAAGTCAAATTGAAGATTTGAAGAAAATTTTAGGATCACAATAAAAAATAATTTCGTGAAATTTATATTCAACGGAAGTTTTTTCGAAGATAAAAATGCGCTTTTTGGTTCACTCAATCGCGCATTTCTTTATGGTGATTATTTGGCGGAATACGCCAAAGTATCCGACGGGAAAATTCTTCTTTGGGAAGAACATTATTTTAATTTAATGGCTTCCATGCGTATTTTTAGAATGAAAATTCCTTTGTCTTTTACCCAAGAATTTTTAGCAGAGGAAATTCAAAGAGTTCTAAAGGAAAATTCAATTCAACAAGCAAAAATTCGAATTTCGGTTTATAGAAATGCAGATCAGGACGAGCTTTTGACCAAAGCTTCCATTTCTTATTTAATTGAAATCGTTCAAGAAAATCAAAATTCTGAATATTATTGGAATAGAAATCAAGCAGAAATTGATGTTTTCAAGGATTACACAATCAACCCTAGTTTCTACACCCAAGTAAATTCTCATAAACCAGAAGAAATAATTGCAGTTGCTTATAGCCAGGAAAACGAATACCAAGATTTGGTTTTGCTAAATCCGGAAAAAAGAATTGCAAGAACCCTTTTGGGTACGCCTTTCATCATTCAGGGTAACCAAGTAAAAACGCCCAAACTATCAGAAGGTGGAATTCGAAGTATAACGCGTAATTATTTGGGACAATTGTTGGAGAAATCCGATGAATTTACATTTGAAGAATCTGAAATTTTTCCGTTTGAGCTTCAAAAATCGGATGAAATGTTTATTCTAGTGGAAAGTGAAGGCATCCAATCCATCCATCAAAATCGTAAGAAAACATACGATACAAGAAAAACCGAGGAAATTTTTAAGTTGTTAAATTCCAATTTGGTTTAATTCATAGAAGGGTCGGCGGGTGTATTTAGCCAAAGCAAATGCTCGCCACCCAATTTTTTCATTTGAAGTTTCCACAAATTGTTGTCCCAATCTTGAAATATATCGACATCTTCGTTAACAATTATCCAAGCATTGTCTTCCACTTCGTTCTCCAATTGTTGTTTACCCCAACCGCTATAACCCAAATAAAAGCGAATTTCACTTTCTGAAATCAAACCAGAATTGATGGCTTTTTTGACATCTTGGTAATCACCAGACCAATAAAGATTTTTGCAAATATGTTCACTGTTCGCAATTAAATCGGGTCTGCTATGAAGATAATAGAGGTTTTCGGTTTCCACGGGACCACCTTCGTAAACTGTGTTGTGCGATTCTAATTCATCAACAAATAAATTCACCGAATGAATCATAGGTTTGTTTAAGATAAAACCAATAGATCCTTTTTCGCAATGATCTGTAATTAAAACGACAGTTCTATTAAATGTGCTATCATTTAATGCTGGTTGCGCAAGAAGAATATTGCCTTTTGTAATCGTTTTAATTTGCACTAATTTTGATTTTTATTAACGTCGGTTTGATAAAGATAAAAAAAAAATAACATGAAGCAAGACCTTAGAGATAAAAGAAAAGATTATTCACAAAACTTTATAAATTTCACCCAAGTATCTGATAATCCGATGGAATTATTTAACATTTGGTTTGCAAATGCAATGGAATCATCCAAAATTTCCGAACCTTATGCTATGAATTTAGCTACCATAGGTGTAAATGGTTTTCCTAAATCTAGAATTGTTTTATTGCGAGAAGCTAGCAATGAAGGATTTAGTTTTTACACTAATTATGAAAGCGAAAAGGGGAAAGGTATTTCGGGTAATTCAAAGGTTTGTTTGTCATTTTTTTGGGAAAATTTGGAACAACAAATTATCATCAAGGGAATTGCAGAAAAGTTAGATGGAAAAAACTCCGACGAATATTTTCAAAAACGACCAAGAGAAAGTCAAGCTGGAGCCTTGGTTTCTCAACAAAGTTCGATTCTAGATTTCGATGTGAATTTGGAAGAAGAAGTGGAGAAAATTTTGAGCAACTATGAAGGCAAAGAGATTCCTCGTCCAGCTTATTGGGGTGGTTATTTGGTGAAGCCTGTTGAAATAGAATTTTGGCAAGGAAGACCTAGTCGTTTACATGATCGATTACGATATCTTCTAGAAGATGGTAAATGGGTCAAAGAGCGTTTGGCACCTTAATTATTTACTATAAAAAAATCCCTTTTTCGTTAAAAAAGGGATTTTTTGTAATCTATTGGAAAAGATTATTTTTTCTTTCCATCGACTGCTGCAGATAATTCAGATCCAGCTTTAAACTTAGCTACTGTTTTTGCAGCGATTTTAATCGTTTTTTTCGTTTGTGGATTGATACCATTTCTTGCACTTCTTTTTGAAGTTGAGAATGTTCCAAATCCAACTAATGAAACTTTATCTCCTTTTTTCAAAGATTTCGTTACATTGTCTGTAAATGAATCCAATGCTTTTTTTGCTGCTGCTTTTGAGATGCCAGCGTCAGCTGCCATTGCGTCGATTAATTCTGATTTGTTCATAATTTGAAGATTTTTAATTGATTTATTTATAAGCAAATATATAAGAATCCTTTATTCATGCAACTTTTGAGCTGAAAAAAATCATGTTTTTGTTGAAAAATGCGCCTATTTGTTAATAAAATGGCTTAAAATCATGTAGATAGCGGGATTTTCCAGCCCGTTTTATCTTGTAAACCATTGATAAAATCCTTTGAACTCATTCTTTTTTTACCTTCTGGTTGTAATTCATCTAGGAAATAATAGCCCTCTTTCAACGTAATTCGGATTTGATTTTGAATAAATTCAATCTTATTCCATTCAGATTCTGAGGTGGCTGCATATTTAAAATGACCTTTGAAAATTTTCATGGATTTGATTTCCTCATCTTTTTGAATGAATGTCCAGGCTGCTGGATAAGGTGATAGTCCTCGAATTTTATTATGTATTTGAATTAAGGATTCGTTCCAATCAATTTGACAATCTTCCTTGAAAATTTTATAAGCCGATTTCAATTCGGATGGATTTTCTTGAGGTTGAGGTGTTAATTCGTTTTTTTCTAATCCATCTAGCGTTTTGATGATTAATTCTTTCCCAATTTCTGCTAAACGATCATGCAAGGTTCCGACATTGTCCTCATCCGTAATCGGAGTTGTTTCTTTCAAAAGAATATTTCCTGTATCAATTTTTTCGTCAATTAAAAAAGTAGTTACACCTGTTTCCGTTTCTCCATTGATAATAGCCCAATTGATAGGAGCAGCTCCACGGTATTGAGGCAATAAGGATGCATGTAGATTAAAGGTTCCCTTTTCTGGAATTTGCCAAACATCTTTTGGTAGCATACGAAACGCCACAACGACAAAAGCATCAGCATCTAGTTTTTTTAAATTTTCAATGAATTCAGGATTTCTCAGTTTTTCGGGTTGCAGCAAAGGAATGTTTTTCTCGATTGCCAATTTTGCTACGGCAGATTGAGTCAATTTTTGTCCTCTTCCCGCTGGTTTATCGGGAACGGTCACTACGCCCACAACTTGATGTTCACTTTCAATAATTCTATCCAAACATATCGCCGCAAATTCCGGCGTACCCATAAAAACTACTTTCATTTATTGCTTTTTTTGAAATGAATCAATTCCTGTTTTTTCAATCAGATTTTCATCTGCTAATTGCGATAAAATCTCAAGCACTGATTCTTTTGGCAAATTTAGGAAATGTAATAGGACTTCTTGAATGGTTTTGGGAGAATCTGAAAGATAATTCAAGATCATTTCTGGATTTAGACTAGGCTGAACTTGAAGACAAACATCGCATTTTCCACAAGATTGGATTGGTTTCTCACCAAAATAACGCAAAATCATTTTTTCACGACAATGCTCATCTTGTTGAGCGTAATAAATCATGTCTTGAAGTTTCTTCCATTGCGAAACTTGCAAGGATTCAAATTCACGCCACAACGTATTTTTGATAAAATTGGATTCTCTAGGGCGGTTAAAACTCACCCATTGTACTTCCTGACTTTTGTATTGGATGTACCCCGAATCACTCAGTTTTCGTAAAGCTTTTTTGATTTTCTTTAAGGGTTTGTTGAGCTCACGCGCAAGAGCAAATTCAGAGATTCCCTTCCAATTATTTTGTATACCTGGATGTTTTCTCACCAAATATTCAATGACACCATAATGCAATGATTTTGTGAATTGAATGTTTTTGGGATTGACAAATACTTGAACACTGCTATAACTAGAAGAAGGTTGTATGGTAATAACTTCTTTTCGCTCGAGGAAATCAAGTATTTTTAAGGTTTTATTTTTATTCAAGGAAAATTTCTGAATAAATTCTTGAAATAGAAATTCCATTTTATTTTCTGGACGTTCGTTTTCCCCAATTTCGAAGTAATTATAAAAAAGTCGTTCTGTCCATTCAAATTCTTCTTTGGTAGGCAAACTAGACTTGAAAATTTTCTCGATTTCTTCTTGCGCAGAAGGTTTGAGCAACAAAATAGCTTCTGAAGGTTCCAAATCCCGTCCAGCACGACCCGCTTCTTGAACATAGGCTTCCAAGCTTGTGGGTAAATCCATATGGACCACAATCCGAACATTGGATTTGTCAATTCCCATTCCAAATGCATTGGTCGAAACCATGATTTGGTTGGAACTTTTGGTCCAAATATCTTGTTTGGCTTTTTTTTCTTCGATGGGTAATTTCGCATGGAAAAAGTCGGCATTCATTCCTTTTTCTTGCAAATAGGTGGCGACTTCAAATGTTTGTTTCCTTGTACGTGTAAAAACAATTCCAGGTCCCGGATTTTTCTTTAGATAATACAGCAAATCATCCAATTCATTTTGGGAAGGAACGACCTTGTACACAAGATTGGTTCGTTTCAAGGTTTGTTTGAAAACTTTGGCATCTGGAATGGCCAGACTTGTCAAAATTTCCTCTTGAATTTTGGGTGTTGCCGTAGCGGTTAAAGCCAATATTGGGGTATTGGGAAAAAGACTTCGAATCGAATTAATTTTTAAATAGGATGGTCTAAAGTCGTGTCCCCATTGTGCAATGCAATGAGCTTCATCCACTGCTATTAAATCAATGGGTAAATTCATTAAGCTTTGAACAAAAGAGCGTTTCTGCAAACGTTCTGGTGCGACATACAACAACTTAATTTGTCCCAAAGATGCTTTTGCCAAAACGACAGCAATTTCTTCTGGAGTCAATTGGGAATTGATCAATTCTGCTCCAATTTCACGATTTTGAAGTTGTAAAACTTGATCCTGCATCAGCGCAATAAGGGGTGATATAACCAATGTTAAACCTGGTTTTAAAAGAGCTGGAACTTGATAACAAATCGATTTTCCACCGCCAGTTGGCAAGATTGCCAATGTATGTTGATTGTCTAAGATAGACTCAATAATATTCTGTTGAGGTTCCTTAAATGTTTGATAACCCCAATTTTTATGAAGTATTTCTAAGGGTGTTAGCAAGAAATAGGTTTTTTGTAAAAATACAAAATGATGTTAATTTTTGCCAATTATTTCGTATATTAAAGGAAATTTGCATGTAATGAACAAAATTCAATTTCAAGAAACCCAAAGATTCAATCAATGGTGGGTATGGATTTTATTGATTGTGATTTTTGGTTTTACCGTTCAACCGATTTGGGAAACTTATCAATCTGGCATTAGTTTGAGTTCTAGTCAACTTTGGGGATTTGTCATTCTTTCATTGGTGATTTTGCTGTTTCTCATTCTTCGATTGGAAACGAAAATTGATGAGAAGGGTGTTTGGGTAAAGTATTTTCCAGTTCATTGGAAGCCAAAATTCTATTCTTGGGATTCTATTTCTCAGATCGAAGTGAAAAAATATTCTCCATTGATGGATTATGGCGGATGGGGAATACGTCTTGGGCGAAATGGAAAAGCTTATAATGTGAAAGGAAATAAAGGTTTACAACTCTTACTGAAAAATGGAGATGGATTACTCATTGGAACGCAGAAGGATGAGGAATTGGAACGCGTTATGAATAAATTAAATGCTGATTTGTTACTAAAGAAGAATTAATAAAAAAAGTCCAAAAAGTAACAAAAAGATGATTATCAAAAATAATAGACAAGATTTAGATATTGGTTTCGTGCCTTGAATTTCACCAGATTGACCATTTATTACAAAATTATAAAGTTTGCCTTTATAGAAATAATTACATTCCCAAATAGGAACTAATATAAGATAGAAGGTTTCGTTGCTATAAAAAGTTTGAATAGCTAAATCTTTGAAAGTATCATCTTTTAATTTTGCTTCACATTTTGTTTGAATGTATTGATTCATATTTTTTTTAAATTCTTCAAATGATTCATTCATATCGCGATCAAATGCGGAAGAATCCCAGCCTACTATATAATCGAAATTAAATGGTTTCAAATTATCTAAATTATACGGACCTAGGTGATTTATTTTGCCAAGAAAATGTGTACTGGCACAAATCAATAAATTTTTAAAATTATGAGAATAGGTGCCAATTTTTAATTTCCACACTACATCCATGTTGTGGAGTTCACTTTTATCTAATTTTTTTTTGACATATTTTCCTGAATATCCAGTCCAAACTGAATCGGTTTGTGCGTTAAATGACCAAAAAGGAACATAATACGCGCTTAAATTATGGATGATTGAAACTTTTTTTAGGTCTGCATCGTACCAAATTCCTTCAACAATCCAATTTTGAAAAATTTGAATCGCTTTTGCTTTCGAAATTTGAAATGGGACGATACCTGTTGGTTGAATTTCTTGAAATTTGTAAGCATTAAGATTAACTAAATTCGCTTTGCAATTGGAACATTCTACAAATGCAATATTTTCGCTTAGTTCAATAGTTGAACCGCATTTTGTACAGTTTAGATTATGTACATGCGGGGTTTTGGCTTCAAAATTTTCCGCAATATTCTTAAAACGGGAAATATTTTCTTCACAAGCCAAAGGAATATCGGTGAAAATTTCAATTTGATTTGCACAATGAAGACATTTTAAGGATCCAGCATCTGCATCAAAATTGAGTTCAGATCCACAATTTTTACATTTGTATTCTCTAAAATGACTCATCTAAAGCTTTTTTAAAATTTCTGCTTTTTTTGATTCAAATTCTTTTTCTGAAATAATTCCTTGATTTTTAAAATCTTTGAGTTTTTTCAATAAATCGAGTAGATCATTGGAATTAGAACTTTCATTTATTTGTGAATTGAGTTTTGGCATTGCGTTAAGTAGCACACTCGCACCAAGTGCACCTGCGCCTTGGTTCTCTGAAATTTTTTCAATGGCAACTCCAGTTTGTAATTTGCTGAAATCTTGTAGTTTATCTTTCAGTATGTTTAGTTGAGAACTTTTGTCAATCATTTGTTCTACTTCTTCCGGAAGAGATACGCTTTCAATATAAAATTTTTCTAATTCCAATCCGAAATTGGCAAATTCGTCTTGAAAATTGTCTTTGAATTTAGTTCCCAATTCATTGAAATTTTGAGCCAAATCAAATAGGGAAATCTGCGCTTCGGAAATTTCATCAGCAAACTGGCTTGCAATCATCTTGGAAACTGTATTTTCAATAAAATTTATTTTTACAAATGGATTGGTTCCTGAAAATTCAAGGATGAACTTTTTTGGATCTGTAACTCGTATTGAATAGTTACCAAAAGATTTCAGTCTGATTTTTCCTAATTCATTGTCTTTAAAGAATATTGGAGAGGAAGTGCCCCATTTCAAATTTGTAAATTGTTTTGTGTTGATGAAGTAAACATCTACTTTAAAAGGAGAATTAAAAGCATATTTCCAAGATTTTAAAGTGGTTAGAATAGGCATATTTTGAGTGTTTAACTCATAATTGCCACTTTTATATAAATCGCCAAATTGTCCTTCATGGATTAAAACTGCAACTTGACTTTCTCTGACGATCAATTTGGCTCCATCTTTTATATCATTTTTATAGTCAGGGAATTTCCAAATAACAGTGTCAGAAGTACTGTCAACCCATTCAATTACTTCAATAAATTCATTTTTGAAAAAATTAAATACTGCCATGTTTAAGTTTTTAGGTTGTAATAAAAATAGTATTTTCAGTTGGATTATAATCAAAAAAAAAGCGAAATCAATGAATCTCGCTTTTCTATTTATCTATTTGAAATATTATAAATCAAATTTAATTCCTTGTGCCAATGGTAAATTGGTTGTGTAATTGATGGTATTGGTTTGTCTACGCATATAGATTTTCCAAGCATCAGATCCAGACTCACGTCCACCTCCAGTTTCTTTTTCACCTCCAAAAGCACCTCCAATTTCAGCACCTGAAGTACCGATGTTTACGTTGGCAATTCCACAATCTGAACCAGCAGCACTTAAGAATTTTTCTGCTTCGCGTAAATTATTGGTCATAATGGCAGAAGACAATCCTTGTGCTACACCATTTTGAAGTTCGATTGCATTTTCAACATCGCCAGAATATTTAATCAAATACAAAATAGGAGCAAAGGTTTCATGCTGAACAATTTCCAATTCATTTTTCACTTCGGCAATGGCAGGTTTAACGTAACATCCGCTTTCGTATCCGGCACCTTCCAAAACTCCTCCTTCTACAACAATATTTCCACCTTGTTCTTTTACTTTATCCAAAGCCGCTAAATACGTATTTACGGCATCTTTATCAATCAATGGTCCAACGTGATTGTTTTGATCCAATGGATTTCCAATTCTCAATTGACCATAAGCTGCAACAATAGCATCTTTTACTTTGTCATAAATCGATTCGTGAATAATCAAACGACGAGTAGAAGTACATCTTTGTCCAGCAGTCCCAACTGCTCCAAATACTGCACCGATTACGGTCATTTTCAAATCAGAGTCAGGTGTAACGATGATGGCATTGTTTCCTCCTAATTCCAACAAAGATTTTCCTAAACGAGCTGCCACTTCTTGCGCAACTATTTTACCCATACGAGTTGAACCCGTTGCAGAAACCAATGGAACTCTTGTATCTTTTGACATCAATTCGCCAATTTTGTAATCTCCGTTAATCAAAACAGATATTCCTTCTGGTAAATTGTTTTCTTTTAAAACTTCTTGAATGATTTTTTGACAAGCAACTCCACACAAAGGTGTTTTTTCACTTGGTTTCCAAACGACAACGTCACCACAAACCCAAGCCAAAGCTGCGTTCCAAGACCATACCGCAACTGGGAAGTTGAAAGCCGAAATAACTCCAACGATTCCAAGTGGATGGTATTGTTCGTACATTCTGTGACCAGGGCGCTCAGAGTGCATGGTTAATCCATATAATTGGCGAGATTGACCTACTGCGAAATCACAGATGTCGATCATCTCTTGAACTTCTCCCAAACCTTCTTGGTAAGATTTCCCCATTTCATACGAAACCAATTTCCCTAAGTCTGCTTTGTAGGCTCTTAATTTCTCTCCGAATTGACGTACAATTTCGCCGCGAAGTGGAGCAGGAGTAGCTCTCCAAGTTTTGAAGGCTTCTTGCGCAGAGGCAATCGCTTTTTCATAATCTTCTTTTGTCGAAGCTTTTACTTTTCCAATTAATTGTCCGTCTGCAGGTGAATAGGATTCAAGGATTTCTCCATTTGAAAACCAATTTTGCCCAGTTGACGTACCTTCATTTATCTCGTTTAAACCTAATCGTTTTAGTTCTTCTTGTATCATTTTTATGCTGATTTTTAACGTTTGCAAAGGTAGTCAATTTCATAGAATTGATGAAATCTTCAAAACCATCGATTTTAAATTATTTGATAGGACAACTAAGAATTCCTATTTTTGTTAGAAATCAAACATACCATGGAAAAACTTGAAAACATACTATTTTATACGATGGATAAGTCCATCAGAAGTTACCGCGTATTTGCTCAAAAGAGACTAAGAGAAAAGGGATATAGTATTACGATTGATCAATGGTTGATTTTAAAGGTGTTGATGGATCATCCGGGCGCTATGCAACAAGAAATCGCGGAAATGGTTTTCAAAGATAATGCCTCTGTAACTCGAATTATTGATATTTTGGAGAAATCTAAATACGTCAAAAAGAAAGTCAATCCGCAAGATCGTCGAAAATTTATCCTTAAAATAACCCCTACTGGAGAGCGAATCATTCAAGATGTTCAAAAAATTGTCATCGAGAATAGAGCAATGGCTTTAGAGGGTATAGCGGAGAAAGACTTGGAGATTGCGAGTAAAGTTTTAAATCAAATTATTGCGAACTCACAGGGGTGATTGGATGCATAGTTTGTTCAAGTAATTCTAGGTTTTGAATACTAGAAGGATTCCCTAAATCTGCGCCTTCTTTAAAGTATTTTAAAGCATTTATCGTATCGTTTAGCATGAGATAAGATAACGCTAGGTTGTTGACGGTATTTTTGAAATATTGCGGCTCGTCTGTTTTTTCGGTATAGGCTTTTAGTAAATATTTTTGAGCTGGAACATATTCTTCTATCTGTAAATAAGAATCACCTAAATATCCTGAAATTATTTTATTTTTATTGATATCAACTTTTTCAAAATAAAGAATTGCTTCATTATAATTTTTATTTTCATAAGCTTGAAATCCCTTCTCTAAAAATGGATCATTTGATTCATTGAAAAAATTATTTTTGATGATTAAGATGAAGAAACCCAAAGCGATGATTCCTATTATAAATGTGATTGTCTTCTTCATTGGTTAGTAAATTAAGGTTGATGTTAAATAAAATAATTTTCTATAAATTTTTAAGTACTATTTGCTCTCCCTTTCAAAGTTTTATGTATTAAATATGTAAATGAATAAACTAATCAATAGTATCAGTGAAAGTCCCAAAATAATATAGGGAGATACTGACAAAAATTTATAGATTAAATCTATTTTAGATGTCTTTTTTTTAACTGAAAGTTTCGAATTTAAAATTGATTGTAACTCCTGAAAATTTGAAATTTCTTTACTCGTTGATTTATCAAAGCTTTCCCAAGTTAATAGCGAATGATAATGGAACTTATCAGTTTTTAATCTTACTATATATCCAGCTCTATTATTGATGAATCTGTATATATTGTATTCGCTAATTTCATCAAAACTACAATGGATAATATCTTTGTTGTTGTTGTTTGTGATATGTATAGAATCATTGGTGATCTTTATTTCTGTTGGTTTTGATCCATTTTTTACAATTAGGTAATTCAAAATTCCTAGAATGGACAAGCTTGTAATTACAAAATAAGTTTGATTTGTTGTGGAAGAAATTGAATTTCCAAAATAAACGATAAAGAATAAAGGAATGGATACCGCTACGATATTTAGTAGTAGTGTTTTCCATCCTAGTGATCTAACTTTAAGTATTAACATAATATTTTTAATTCAGAATGTACAGAATTTAACCAATAATAAAACTAGCAAAAATTAAAAGCAATAGGTAAGGAAAACGAGTTGCTGAAAAGTTTATGATTGAATCCATTTTTGTGAACTTGTCTTTCATAGGAAGTTCTTTTAATAATTCATTTTCAAAAAAAGAAATTGATTCCCAGTAATTTTCAGATGGTTGAAATGGATTTACATCACTGTGAGATATAAAAAAAATCTTAATTTATCAAAAGCAGAACACACTAAAACAATAATTGAAAATATGGGTAGATAAGCATATGCCATTTTAATCATTTGCTGATGATAATATGCTTTTCCTATATTTTGTCTCTGAACATTCATCTTTATAATTCTACTTTTCTTAATTTAAAATTTTATAATAAAAAAAATTATATATTGTTAACATTAATCCACATAAACAAATACATAGAACTGCGAAAATTAAATGTCCGTATTGTAAATAATTATCGTAACTAATTTTCTGAGATTTTATAGAATGTTTATTAAAAAATATTTCAATTGTTTCCCTTAAATCTTTATCAACATAAATAGCTAAATCCTCTTGACCTTGGGTTCTTATTCTTAACATTAATAACTCATTTAAAGGTAAAGAGAGATAATAACTTTCTATATCCTTAAAATTGTAGGAAGACTTATCTACCATTATATCATTTTCTCTAAACTCAATCATGATATGTTTTTTCTTCATTTGATTGAGAATATATCCATAAGATGCTCCTACCACTGTGAGATATAAAAAAAATCTTAATTTTTCAAAAGCGGAACACACTAAAACAATAATTGAAAATATGGGTAGATAAGCATATGCTATTTTAATCATTTGCTGATGATAATATGCTTTTCCTATATTTTGCCTCTGAACATTCATCTTTATAATTCTACTTTTCTAAGTTCATATTTAGTAATAACATCATAATTATTTTTCACAGATTCTTTTATGGAAACAGAAGCATTTAATAGAACATTAGTTTCTTTTTCTAATTCATAAGTTATGCGATAGATGAAATCAAACTCTGTAAAAGAAAACTTTATAATTGGTTGATATAATTGTTCGTAAAGATTCTTGATTGCATTCATTTTAACGCTATCCTTATTTAAATTACCTACTAATCTATAAGTTGTAGAATTTTCATTATCACAAACTAAGGTTTTTACTACATTTATTTTCAATAACACTTCTGGAAAAATCTGTGACATTTGACTAAAAGAATATTCGTCTTTTTTTTCTTTGTTATATATATCTAATAACAAGTGAAAAAATAAATTTTTACTTATTACGTCACAAAAAATATTTTCATTAGAAAACTCTTTTTTCCCATTTTCTATAAAATCATTTATTATTTCGGGAGACTTACTTTTTAATTCATTAAAAAAAGGAACTGAGGTAGAAGTTTCATTTATAAAGATGTTCCATTTTTTATTTAAATCATTGAAATTTAGTATTTTTTCGATTTTTCCGTTATGATAGACGAAAGAAATGTTGTCCCTAATTAGTTCGATATGTTTAATTAAGTCAAACGCTTCTTCCATATTTTGAGGCTGTATTGATGTTACATAATCTTCTAATTGTACATTCAATTTATAATTACTAGCACTTTTGTTTTTTGAAAGTAGGTATTGTGTTTTAATTTGAGCTGAAAATGAGGGTTTACCATCGATTAATATTAAATTATTTTGCTCACATCTATACCTTGCTTGATGTTCAAATTCAATTTTTTCAACTTCTTTATCATCATCAGATTTTATTAATTCTATTGAAACCTCCTTCCAATTTTCATCGATTAAAATTTCATTTAGATGTTTTGGGAAATCATTTCCACCAATTAAATCTTTTAACTCACAACGGGTATTATGAAAGGCTTTTAATTCAACGGGTGTAATTCCAAATTTTTCTGACATGCTTTGAAGCGTATCTCCTGGTTCTATTCTATATGTTTTCAATTTTCTTCTTTTAATTAATATCAACCTGACTTCCTTTGATGGTCACGTTTGAGTCGATTTTCACACCAGCATCTGCGCCATCTTTTCCTAATTCCGTAAGACTTGTTCCAATCACTTTTACTGTTTCAGATTGAATTGTAATAGTATCAGTTGTCATTACAATTGTACTATCTCCAACAGTTAACGTTATTTTTGTATCTGCTGTAAGGTTGATTTCATTTTTGGAAGTCAAATCGACGATGTTTCCAACCATTCCAAGTTTTGAATTTCCATCGGGAGATTCTTTTGAGCCACCAACTGTTAGAGCAATTGAGGCATTGGCTGATGCGGACATATTCCCAGATCCGTCCATTTTCCAGTCACAAGTTCCTTGGTCGGTTAGCAAAACACTCCCATCTTGGTCATTCAATTGCAGACGGTTTCCACTCGGCGTTTGAAATCCTTTCATAAAGTTTCCTGCACCTCCATGACCCGATTTTCCTTGACCATGAAACATCGCTCCGATGACAACCGGTTTTTCGGGATTTCCGCCTTCAAATTCGACCAATACTTCTTCGCATTTTCTTGAATAGGTTATCGAAAAAAATATTTACTTATTTGCGTTTATTATTGTTTTTCAACCATTGTTGTTCCTCATATCGTATCCATTCTTCTTTAGTATAATTTTTTCCCTTGAAGACTTTGTAAGATTGTTCTTTCGAATTTGGAATTTCAATTCTACTATACTCTTGAGAGTGCTCCATTTTAAGATTATTAAATGAATTAATGATAATCTCAAGTGTCCTTTTATTTACTTCCCAAAAGTAGTTTTGCAAATTTGGTTTTGGGCCGACTAAATTAATACAGTACCATCCTGAATTGGTTTGGATAACATAAACTCTAATATTTGCTGAAAAATTCTCAAGACTATAATCAATTTCTCCTTCCATTTGAAATAATGATTTTATAAATGGATTAGCTGTCTCAATCTTAACCATTTCACTAATATCCAGACTTACTCCTTCTAAATTGTATATATTTCTCAAAGCATTTTTTTGAACTTGATTTGCAGATGTGAATAAATTCTCAGGATACATAAAAAGATTAATAATTCCCTTATTCTCTTCATCTATAGTATGAGTCAATACAACTCTAACACAATCTTCATTTGATGTCTTATCAAAGCCACCTTGCCAAGAAGCTGGATAATAAAAAAGGACCTTCTCAGTAAAATCAAAATCAAATGGAACTAAAACCTCAGCCATTTGCCAATCTGATTTATTTGTTAAATCCCAATTACTAACAATTTGAAAAATATTCAATGCCAAATTATCATAGTCTTTTTTCAAACAACTGGCTTTCACACAGAAATGATTAGCTCCATTTCTTTCTTTGTCAAAGTCTTTCAAACATGTGAATCTTGAAATTACTTCATCTCCACTTGGCATTTTTTTATATGTAAGTACATCTAAATATTCTCCTGTTGTTTTCCCTTCAATTACTCTATAATTCAATATCTGCTCTCCCATTATATAAAGTTTTTTCAGTAACCAATCAGATGTGTTCATCTCATACTTGCAAAACTCATAACCAACTGATACTTCTAAATATGGACTATCATCTATTCTTGTATATTCACCGATAATGGTGAGGTCTAAACCTTTGATTTCTTTTTTATGAAGCGAAGTGGGTTTTAAACTATTAGGGAGTATAATCCAATAATGCAATTGTTCTTCAGCTGAAGTATATAAACATTTCCAAAAGTTCTCTTTCAAAAACAAATCATCTAATCTTTGTTCTATGGGAAAGTGAAAAGATTTTTCTAATTCTTTATTCAGATTTTGCATGTTTTATGGACTAAATAGTACAATCAATGTGATAATTTCAATTAAAGTCATTAAACCAAAAAAGCCAAATATGAAAATATTTATGGCAGGCATAAATTGTATCAAAGGCTTATATGGATTTATATTTTGTTTGTTTTTTTCAATGGCTCTTAGTTTTATTCTATCAAAAAAATAAGATGCTCCAAAGGAAGTTGAAAGATAAATAAAGGCAATCAGCAAGGGGATTTGTATGTTTAATAAGCTGTCTTGTTGGTTTTCAATGAAAATAAAAAGCCCCGTTAACAGAACCATTACAAATGAAATGATGCAAATAATTAATTTATATTTCATCAAATTCATTATTTTAATCCCCAACTAGTTGCTATGTGTTGAATGGTTTGGGCTAATTCAGGATATAGTTTTTCATTTGTAGTAACTTTGATTACAAAATAATTTTGGTTATTCTTCAGTACCGTACAGCGACTTATAACTCGCTCATTTTCAGATATATTTTTTGAACTTAAAACATCTAAAAACTTTTCACCCGATTTGGTTATAATTTCATTTTTATTTAGAATATTTTCACCTGTTTTTGTTAAGATGCTTTCAAGCCATTCGCTAGGCTGAATATCATTGGAGACATTTGAATAAGCCACCCATATCTCCATATATGGGTTTTCATCTATTGTATTGTAAATTCCTATATTGGTTAAATCCATGCCATTTATTGGCTGTGGGTCTAACTTTGTTGGTTTTACATAGTTTGGTAAGATTACCCAATAAGCCTTATCTGCTCCAGCTGTATCATAATTGCATTTCCAAAAATTATTTACTAAATACTCTTCCGTGAAATTATTTTCTACTGGAAAAGGAAAATTTTCATTTTTTTCTTTCATCTGTTCTTTTTTGATTTCCTCATTATTGCTTACTTTAATTTCACAGCTTGAAACGATAATCATTGCTGTAATAACCATACATATTTTTTTCATAAATTAATTTTTTCCAAACCAAACACCGTATAGCATTACCATAGAGCCTAAGGCGAAAAATATTCTATAGCCTTTTTTTATTTTTATTTGATTTTCAACTAAAAATTTTATTGGGTTTTTATTTATGTTATCAGTATTATATGTTTTATGGAAATTTATCAAATAATCAATCATATTGTCTACGAAAAGTAGTATAAAAAGATTTATAAAAAGCACAGTTAAAAATGACATCAGCAATTTGGTTGTAATTTCTTTTAAAAAAACTCCATCTATACCATTCCCTGTCATCTTTGAATAAATAAGAGCTATGAAAGGAGTAATTATATAAAAAATAAAAGACAAAATTAACGAAACACCATATATAATAATTAATTTTTTAGTTGATGTAAAATTCGGAAATCTAAACAGGCACAAATAAAATAGTAAAACAAATAAAATATAAAATATAAGATTCATATTAGAAAAATTAACCAATTAAAACATTTGGACAACCTGAAATTATGGTACCTTCCACCAAAGATGGGAAGAAATAATTATATATTTGGGAAACTCCCTCAACAATTGGCTTTATGCTGACAGCAACCTCTAAGTCTAAATCCAACCCTAGAAATGCTGCAATTTTCCCACCAACATTGACTCCTACTTCAAAGTCATCCGTATCTAAATAAACTCCTGCCTTTCCTCCAATTGCAGCTGATCCTCCTTTTAATCCCACTTTGGCTTTTCCTTTAATTATCCCAAAAATATCAGATTGACCTTCATAATCTGCTTTTACGGCACCGGCATCTGCAGATCCTTCGACTTGAAGTCCATATTTATTCTCACTTCCTCCTGTATAGAGAACTGCTTCACCTTTAGCTTCAGCATAGGCAACATCAGCCTTCACTTCAGATTTATGGTATAATGTTCCTTCTTTACCAATATGTCCTTCTGCATTCCCTGACATCATTGATGCTTTCCCCTCAGCTTCAGCGCCATAAACTCCATTGCTTCCATAAGCTCCAGCTTTAACTTCTGCCTTATATTTTGAAAATCCAGCATTACCTCCAATACCTCCGTATTTGCCATCCAGAGGTTCCCAGTCACCCTTAATTCCCATTTCTAGAATAACCACCCCAGCTTCCATGTAATCTCTTGATCCGTCTTTAGTCTTGTCACTAAAGTTTGCATAAGCATTTGCAGTTTTTAGTGACAAATTTTTATCTAATTCATGGTCAATAGTACCATCTTCATTTGATTGATTTCGAGGAACAATTGATATAAAGTTATGTTCTTTTTCAGCGGGTTTAGGGCCTACTTCAGGAGTTGCTGGGGGAGTTCCGCAGCTAGTTTTATCTCCCATTCTAGCAACAGGTTTTCCATTTATAAAAACAGTTGAAGAACCTTCTATAATTGAACTTTGACCATGTGCAGTACATATCACAGGATCTCCCTTTCTAGCAGCTAATCCTCCACCAATTAAAACATTAAAACTCCCCATCATGATGGGGCCTGTATGTGCTCCTGTATCAATCAACATCCTTGCAGCAGGCTTTCCCATATTAATTTATTTTTACGACTGCACCTTTTACGTCTGTCATTGAGCCTCCATTTACATTTAGACTCACTCCTGTACCTATTTTACCCGACAACACAGCATCAATAGCAAAATCCATAGCTAATTGACTCAACTTTCCAGCAAATACTGATATCTCAACATCACTAGTAAATGCTGCCATTGAAATTTTTTCTTCCATTGCAAATTGCAAAATATTTTTAGATGCTATTGAAAAAATATCATTTTCAAGTGCAGTTTGATAAATATTTTTCCCTGCAACAATGTCGACATTTTCTTTAGCATCTAATTGAATATTTTTTCCTGCTTTTAGATAAATATTTTCACAAGAATTTATCGTAATATTTCCAGCACTATCTATAGTTATGGAACCACATCCATTTCCATTACTGACAAAAACACTCCCATCTTTATCGTTTAAAGTGATTTTATTTCCACTAGCTGTTTGAAATCCTTTCATATAGTTTCCTGCACCTCCATGTCCTGATTTTCCCTTTCCATGAAACATCGCTCCAATGACGACTGGTTTCTCGGGATTACCTCCTTCAAATTCCACCAATACTTCTTCGCCGATTTCAGGGATGACATGAAATCCTTTTCCGTTTCCGGCATAAGGTGTTGTCACACGAACCCAAGGCGTGGTTGATCCATTGGATTTTTGCCAAGGAAACTGAACCTGAATTCTGCTTAAGCCTTTCGGGTCGTTGTTGTCGACCACAATTCCCGATTGAATTTCGGCTTGGGATATACTATGAACATTACCATACGGTGGACTTTGCGCGTCTGATGTGATTCCTCGGAATTCATTGTAATAATTTCCCGATTCGTCACAAGCATGCAAAATATCGGTAATGTAAAAACTTCCGTAATTTTTGGGTGCTTGCAATCCGTTTTCCAATGCACTAACCGAAAATCCTGGATCGTTGATGGTGACAATATCCCCAATTCTGATTGCTGGATTATCTGAACTTCCCGAAATCGTCAACAAATCGGAAACTTGTGCCAAAGTTTGGGCTTTGATTCGGCTTGACAAATGGTTTCTCAGTTCTCCTTCTTTGATCGGTTGATTGTACAAAACATTGGCGCTCGATGGAAACATACTGCGGCTATTGCTGAACAATGCTTCTGTAACCGTATTCAAAGCAGGAGTAACCTCTTCTGAACTTACAACTTCATTTTGCGTTTCACTTGGATCATAGCCATAATAGCTGAATTTTACGGGTTTGGTACGCATTTCAAAATTGAAACTGCTCAAACCTGAACCATACGTCAAATTGATTTGTTTGGATTCGGGTTTTCCGAAAATTAATTCGCGACCATTGTAATAAAACCAAACCGCTTTTTTAGCAGCCATTCGTGCCAAAAATTGAAAATCCGATTCATTGTACTGAACGGTGTACGGAAGGGTAGAATCGTCCTCCAAATTTACTTTAGGTTCGAGTCGATCTTGTGGATAGCGACTGATGATTTCATTGGCGATTTCCGATAATTTCTTCTCGTTAAAAGATTTTGTATCGGGCAATCCTTCCATCTGAAAAGTGGTGCTAAATCCATTGATGAGAATTGCGCCAGAAGATCCGTCGCCTTTGATTAGTTGAGCTTCCGAAACAATTCCTCTAAATTGTAAGGTTTCACCTGTTGAGAAATGCGAAGGAGCAATGGTCACCAAAGTTTTTTGACCTACATAGGATTGGGCTTTGTCCATGGCTGAATTCAACCATTCAAAAGAAATGGGAATCACAATGGAAAACTTATGATGTGCGTTGACTTTTTGTTCTAAAACAAAACGCGAAAATTTAGGTATTGCATTTCCATTTATTTCAATGGAAATAGTTGTATGGATGGGCATAATTAAGTTTTTAAGTTGTTAGATTTTGGTAAGTTTAGATTTCCATAGGCCAATTTCGTTTAAATTCTACACCATTCATGGAGAGTGATTTGGCAGAAAGAACCAATTCAATTCGCATTGGGGTACTATGAGCACTTAGAAAAGTTTCATTGTAACCGATGCAATAGGCTTTTTCAAATTTTAAATCTCTCATTTTGGAAATGGCATCTCGTCTGTAAAAGATAATTTCCCCATCACGGGTTTCCGTATTGGAAATCATCCATCTGAAAAAATCGGAACTTGCTGTAGATTCAAGCGTTAGACTAACAATACCTCCTTGCGGTTCAGCAGAAGGTTTGCCGCTATTGTCAATGGCTTGACTTAGAGAAAGTTTGCATTCCAACACATTAAATGTGTCTCCGTCAATTTTTAATTTCGCTAAAAAAGACATAACGTTTAGTAATTTAAGTTTTAAAGAACATCTTGAGGGGTAATCTAGATGTTCCCAATTTTAGGTTTATACTATTTTTTTGGGATTCTACACCCATTCATTCTCATATACGCCCGTTCCCATTTCAATTTTTCGAGCCGAAATGGTAAAGGCTTCGGTCAAAGGATTTCTCCCCATCGCGTCAAAATTTTCTTTGTGCTTGACAAGGTATCCTTCTGTAAATTTCAATTCTTTTAAGGTAGCATCAGAATCACGTTTGTAAAAACGAATGCTTCCGTCTTTACGCTCAAATGAATTGGTCATCCATTCAAATAATTCTGTTCCACCAGAACCTTCAATGATCACTTCGATTTTTCCTCCTCTTGAAACGGTTGATGGACGACCTGTCGCATCGGTTTCTTGAAACATACCAAAGCTCACATGAATAATGTTGTATTCTTTTCCGCCGACAAAGAGTTTTGCTTTAAATGACATACTTTATAGTTTTAGTGATTATGCTGAGTGGAATAAGTAATTCAATTGAAATTGACTTCAATTTCGGGTACAAGAAATTTACTCAATTGAATGTTCAACTGAGAAATTCGAGATTTGACTACTTATGGGTTGTTTGTCATTCATCTCCAGATTGTATCTAATCGGTTTTTGATCGATTGGTTTGAGATGAATGATTGATTCAAATTTCGGAATCCAAAAAGATTTCTGCTGAATCAAGAAATGATTTGAAGCATACAGCATTCGGTTAAAGTTTTAGGGTTAGAATAACAAATATACCAAATAATAAATATGTAATAACAGCTTCTAAATTACATATTATAATGATTCCAACCTAAAATTTTAACAAAAATTAAGACCTAAAATCCGTAGGCAAAATATGGAATGTAAAAATAGCTTTACCCCAAGCCAAACATGCAGCTCCTGCTTCGTCAATGTCAATGGTGAATTGATCGCGGTAATCATCTACAAAATGAGTAGGGACACTCACGCGAAGAGCATCTTGAGCTTCGTTGTATTTTGTTCCCCATTGGTTCCATTCTTTGTTGAAAATCACAATGGTTTGGTCTTCATTTGGAATGGTGTACAAACTGTATTTTCCTGCTGGAAGGACTTTTCCTTCAATCAAGATGTCTTTACTGTTTTCAAAAATCGTTGCTTCGTTGGCACCGGTTCTCCATACTTTACCAAATGGAACAATGTCCTTTCCAAATTCACGTCCTTTTAAGAATGGACGACTATAAATCACATCGATTTCCACATCATGAATTTTTGTTTCAATCGAATCCAAAGGGCTTACACGATTATTGGTTGAGGTTTGTGCCGTGGAAAAACTTAAACTGAAAATCAAAAATGCGATGAAGAAAATACGTGATTTCATAAGTGGTTTGTTTAAATAGTAATAAAAAAATAAATCGGCAATTATTTTACAAGGATTATGCCAGTCAAAATATTCCGAATCCTTTAATTTGTTAAAATTACAAATTATTTTCTAAAATTCTTATGGTTAGATTATTAGGTGATTGATTTCTGATTATCCAAGCATTTTGATGGAAAGTTTTACACCTTCAATTAATTGATCGATTTCTTCCTTGGTGTTGAAAATGGCAAAAGATGCACGTACGGTTCCAGGAATTTCAAATTTTCGCATAATTGGTTGAGCGCAATGATGACCAGTTCTTACAGCAATTCCTTTTTTGTCGAGAATCATTCCCACATCAGATGGGTGAACACCATCCAAATTTAAGTTAAAGGAAATAGCTCCAGATCTAGGTGCATCTTTGGCGTAAATTTGAACTTCTTCCAATTCGCTTAATTGGTTGGTTGCATAGTCCAATAATTCATGTTCGTAATTATGAATGGTTTGAATTCCAATAGATTCCATGAAGTCAATGGCTGTTCCTAACACAATATTTCCTTCAATATTGGGTGTCCCTGCTTCGAATTTAAAAGGCAATCCAGCATAAGTCGAATGATCCATAAAAACTTCTTTGATCATTTCTCCGCCGCCATGAAATGGATCTAATTGGTCCAAAATAGTTTCCTTACCATACAAAATTCCAACACCAGTTGGTGCATACATTTTATGACCAGAAAATACGAGGAAATCTGCGTCCAACTTTTGTACATCGATCGGTGTGTGAGGAGCTGATTGTGCAGCGTCAATCAAAACCCAAGCTCCAGCTTGATGCGCTTTTTTGATAATTTTTTCAATCGGATTGATGGTTCCCAAGGCATTGGAAATCTGATTGACAGCAACCAATTTGGTTTTCTCGGTTATCAATTCGTCCAATTGGGAAATATCCAAAGTGCCATCGTCCAATAAAGGAATGTACTTCAATTTGGCTCCTGTTTTTTGACAAAGCATTTGCCAAGGAACAATGTTGGAATGATGCTCGATTTCACTTATTAAAATTTCATCATTTGAATTAATCAAATTTTGAATTCCGCGTGCCACTAAGTTGATTCCTTCGGTTGTTCCTCTCGTAAAAATGATTTCATGAGGATGTTCAGCATGGATGAATTTTTGAATTTTTTCACGTGAATTCTCCATCATCACCGTAGCTTCTTGACTTAGCGTATGGATGCCTCTATGAACATTGGCATTGAATTTTCCATAATAATTATCGATCGCGTCCAAAACCATTTGAGGTTTTTGTGAGCTAGCGCCATTGTCAAAATAGATCAATGGTTTGCCATTGATTTCACGATCTAGAATCGGAAATTGTTGACGGATTTTATTTATATCGAAATGGAATGTTGAATCTTCTGAAATCATATGGCAAAGTTAGTCAAAAGCACTAGGTTAAGAAATGATTGATGTCAAATTAAAAGCCCTGTAAGATTTGGGATTCTGACAGGGCTTGTTGTATATTATTTGGATTTAATACGAAAATCCTTTCTTCAAATAGGGTTTTAAATCCTCAAATGGAACAAATAATTCAAAGAAACCATAGGCATATGGCGTCATTTCGTACAATCCATAACAAAAGGTGATGCCGTTTTTGGATAGTTTGAAATTTTCTGAATAACTAATTTCATCTACCAAAAAGATTCCTACTTCGGCTTCTGTATACAATTGGCCGTTGGGTATATTGAATTCTTTTCGTAGAACTTTGTCCAAGACTTGGTTGATTTCTTTGGCTTTGCTTACCTCCAAAATATCTTGAATTTCCAACCATTGTTTGCGTTGTTTGTCATAGGTTAAATATTTTTCCCATGACATACCATGAGCGCCACCCGTATATTCGTATCCGAAATAATTCATCACTAAATAATTCTTGGTGTTCAAATAAGGAGCGAAAAAATGCATGGTTTCGAAATTAAGGAAATGAACCATTTCGTCTTCATTTTCATATTCCTTTAAAATTTCTTTGTAATCTGACTCCAAGGAATCTAGTTGAAATTTCGAGAATTGATCAAAATTGGTATAAGTTGAAAATAGTTGTTCCACCAATTCTTTCTGGAGTTTTGCATCTTTTGGCAAATAAAAATCGAGCGAGAATTTTCCTTCAATCGGATAATCGGTGTTTTTGAAACCAGACGAAACTTTTCTTTCTGCTTGGTAGTGAACAATAGGCGTGTAATCAGAAGAATTGGATTCTTTTAAATCAAAATCTAATTTCGTTTTTCCTTTTTGCCAAGTTCCTTTAAACTTTCCATTTTCTAAAACGCCTTGAAAGGTTTCGATTTCCTCTTCCTTTTCAAATTCCCATGTATTCAAAGTTATTTGGTTACCATTTCGATCTGACTCACCTAAAGCAATGGGTTTTTCTTGTGTTTTGTAATAATAATCTCCAACCCAAACTCTTGTTTTGGTTTCGTCAGAATCAATATGCCAATCTTCTTGATGAAGATTCATGACAATCGGATATTTACCAACGGTACCTTCTAAAATAATATAAGATTTTTCTTGTGCCCAAGAAGTAGCGAATGACCCTAGAAATGCTAGGATAAGTAAGATGTTTTTCATAGTTCTGTAAAACTACACCAAAATCAAAATCTATGCTAAACTGATGCGAAATATTGAATTATTTTTTGAGCTCTTGACAATCCAACGACTTCTGCTAATTCTTCTTTGGTAGCGGATTTAATTCGTTTCACTGATTTGAATTTGCTGAGCAAATCTTGAATTGTTTTATCTCCGATTCCAGGAATTCCTTCCAATTCAGAATTGAAACTATTGTTGCTTCGACGGTTTCGGTGTTTGGAAATTCCAAATCGATGTGATTCATTTCGAACATGTTGCAAAACTTTCAAGGTTTCAGAAGTTTTGTCCAAATACAAAGGAATGGAATCGCCTGGGAAAAAAATTTCTTCCAATTTTTTTGCAATACCTATCACCGTAATTTTTCCTCGAAGTCCCAATTTGTCGATACTTTTCAAGGCCGCACCCAATTGTCCTTTCCCACCATCGATCAAAATCAATTGAGGAAGTTCGCCTTCTTCTTCCAAAACTCGTTTGTATCGACGGTAAATCACTTCTTCCATTGTCGCAAAATCATCCGGACCTTCAACGGTTTTTACATTGAAAATTCGGTAATCTTTCTTGGAAGGTTTTCCATCTTTGAACACCACACAAGCCGAAACAGGATTGGTTCCTTGAATGTTGGAGTTGTCAAATCCCTCAATATGTCGAGGTTCCACAGGCATACGCAAATCTTTTTTCATTTGCGCCATGATGCGCGTTGTATGTCGATCTGGATCAACAATTTTGATTTGTTTCAATTGTTCCAAACGATAATATTTGGCATTTCGTTCAGATAAATCAATTAAACGTTTTTTATCACCAATTTGCGGAATTGTAATTTTCTTGTTAGGAATTTCCAATTTCAAATCAATCGGAAGGATTAATTCATGAGAAGGTGAACCAAATCGATCGAAAATCTCAATGATTCCTTCTTCTAATAATTCATCATCCGATTCATCCAACTTCTTTTTCATTTCCAAGGTATGCGATTGGATGATGGCGCCATTGTTGACGCGAAGAAAATTGACAAATCCCGCAGTTTCGTCCGAAACAATACTGAACACATCCACATTTCCTATCGTTGGACTCACAACCGTTGATTTGACTTGGTAATTTTTGATTTTATCCATTTTGATTTTGACCATTTGAGCCATTTCAAAATCAAGATTTTTGGCATATTCCTGCATCATGTCGGCCATGTAGCGCAAAGCATCGTTGTAATTTCCTTTGATGATTTGTCGGATGGATTGGATGTTTTGATCGTAATCTTCTTTTTCTTGCAAACCTTCACAGGGACCTAAACAATTTCCCAAATGATATTCCAGACACACTTTGTATTTGCCCGATTCAATGTTTTTTTCATGCAAATCATATTTGCAGGTTCGAAGCGGATAAATCTCTCGAATCAATTCCAGCAAGGCATGTAAAATGCCAACAGAAGCATAGGGTCCAAAATATTCTGAACCATCTTTGATCATGGTTCTTGTTTTGAACACACGAGGAAAAGGTTCGTTTTTAATGCAAATCCAAGGATAGGTTTTGTCGTCACGCAACATCACATTGTAACGAGGTTGATACTTTTTGATGAGGTTGTTTTCCAATAAAAGCGCATCAAATTCGGTATCGACTATAATGGTTTGGATATCGGCAATTTTCCCAACCAAAACTCGCGTTTTTCCCGAATCATGGGTTTTGGTAAAATAGGAGGAAACGCGTTTTTTTAAATTTTTGGCTTTTCCTACATACAAGATTTTCCCGTTTTTATCGAAATACTGATAAACGCCGGGTTTTCCAGGTAAAGTTTGAAGTATAAGTTTTAAATGGTCTTGCATGAATGTATTTCCCTAATCTGTTTGATTTGAAATTCAAATTTCGGGAGATTTCTGCAAACCACCTATTAATTTCTCTTTTTCCAGATTTTTGGATTTCTAGACGTATGAAAAACTCCAAAAACAATTATGATTTCTTCTTTTAATTCGAAATGAATCCAAAAGGGAAATCTATTCAGATAGGCAATGCGAACGTTCTGATAACGAATTTAAAAGAAGTTTGGATACAATTTGATGTAATCAATAATGCTTTTGAATTCTGAAATGAAATGCTTAGGTAAAGTTGAATTTATTTTGGAGTACCAATTTTTGATGTCAATCAAATCATCTTTTACATAGGAAGAATATTGGATTTGATAATTCATTGATCAAAATTCTTGAGGAAATAGTCCATATCTTCTTCTGAAACTATGTTTTCAGGATGATCCAAAAGTTCTTTTCTTCTTTTTTGAACTTCATAAATATGCCATTGAGGAATTTCTTCATCAAGACTTTTTTGTTCCTTTAAATAATTGATGAAATCATTTACTTGTGTTAAATATTCCTTTGGAAGTTTTTCTAAATTCTTTTCTATGTCTTTGATTGTTACTTCCATAATGCTAGCATTTCTTTCAAATTTACAAAATCTTTTCTACCTCAATTTCTTCATGAAGGTACACCACAAATAGATTGGAGATTTCATATCCTAACTTCTCCAAATTTTTGGCATAGGTTCGAACTTGTATTTCGTCTTTTTCTTTTTTGTAACCCGTTTTGTAGTCAATGATGGTCAATTGATTTCCTTCGATAACCAAACGATCGGGTCTGTAAATATTTCCTTCATCATCGAGAAAGGCACGTTCGTTGAGCACTTTGACATTGGTTTGATAATACGGTTGCAAAGAAGGATGTTGTAAAATATTTTGGATTAATTTTTCCATTTTGGTTACATCCTCAGTCGTGATTTCTCCCGCAATGATGGATTGGTTCAACACATGGTCAATGTCGGATTCGGTTGAAATATTTTTCATGAGATCATGCACCAATTCTCCATAAACGATTTCGGCTCTTTTTTTCCAACGCTTGGAAGATTCTTTACTGATGAGAATTCGGTCTTCCCAGTTTTCAATTACCAAGGGAATTTCATCTACCAAAATTTGAGTTGATTCTTTTTGAGAGATTCTACCTTTTTCACCGTTTAAAATCTGTTCGTTTTCACCTGCGAATAGAAGGTTGAAATAGGAAGCGACGCTCGTATTTTCTTTGTCCAATTTTTGTGTGATGATGTACAATTGTTCCACAGCTCGCGTCGTGGCAACGTATAACATATTCAGATTATCAAAAAGGAATTCGTCTTTTTCTTTTTGAATCAAGGCTTTAATTTCTTCAGAAGTTTGTTCCAATTCGCCAAATGAACTCACCATGAATTCCGAAAATGGTAAATCTTCACTTTCAATTGGAATCCAGAAATTGGGTGGCTGCGTACGATCGCCCCAATCTGCAAAAGGTAAAATGACCACCGGAAATTCCAATCCTTTGGATTTATGAATGGTCATCAAATTGATTGCATTGATGTTTTCTGGAGACGAAAGGCTCAATTTCTCCTTTTGAATTTCCCAATTTTCCAAAAATCGGTTTAGGCTATATTCGTTTTGAGAAGAGAATTCCAATACATAATCCGAGAAAAATTGCAAATAAGCATCGCCCATTTTTCCTAATTGAAAAGCTGAAATGGACTTTTCGGTTAAGTCATACAATGAAATTGAGGGTTGCACCAAGAAAGTCAAATCCATGTCAAATGACTGTAAATAGGCTATGAGTTGATGAGTATTTCCATGTAAAACCGAAAGGATTTCTTTGGTAATATCTTCTGACTGAATTAAATTTAATTCATGAAGTTTCAATAAAAAATCGGCTTTGGAAATTTTATCTTCTTCATTGGAAATGGTTTTGAAAAACAATTCCAATAACTGAACTTCAGGTGAATTTGCTAACAAAAGAGATTCCGCAGAAATGATAGGAATTTGTTTTTCTGAAAGGTATTCCGCAATCATTTTTCCTTGGTTTCCCGTTCTATGCAATATGACGATTTCTTTGTAGTCAAATCCTTGTTCGATGATCGATTCAATGTTTCGTTCCAATTGTTCCAAGGTGTTCACTTGGTATTCAGTGATGGGTCTTGATTTGGGAATGAAATTCAATTGCACATATCCGCCAAGTTTGGAATTGGTTTCTTGGTTATTTCCAGTTCGATACAATTCCTGATAAGATTCAATGTTGAGATGATCTGCAATGGATGTGTAAAATTCATTGTTGAATTGAATGATTTGATCATAACTACGCCAATTTTTAGGAAGATTCTCCACATTGATATCATACACATCTTTGTGATCGACGAGGTCAATCATTTGTTCAGGGTTTCCTCCACGCCAACGATAAATCGATTGTTTGGCATCTCCAACCAACATCACCGTGTCCGAACCAGCACGCGCATTTTCAATCAACGGCCATAAATTTTTCCATTGTAGGGTAGACGTGTCTTGAAATTCATCGATGAAATAATGATGAAATCGGTTGCCAATTCGTTCGTAAATAAAACCCGAAGGTTGCCGCTGCAAATGCGTACTGATGATTTTGTTGAATTCCGAAATCAGCATCACATTGTTATCATCTTTGATGGATTCAACCACTTTTTCCACTTCGTTGATGACACTTAAAGAAGCTATGGTTTTTTGAATTCCTTCCCAAATGGGTAAATCGCCTAAAATTTCATATGCTTGATGAAATAGTTCCTTTAATTGCGGAGCGATTGCAGGAATTTCTGCTTTGGCTAGGGCTGAAGCTTTTCCAGAGCTATATTTTTTCGGATCTTCATTGTCAACAAAAGCAAAATGTCTGGAGGTTGGGAATTCAAATTTATCATTCGTGAATTTGAGGAAGAACCCCATAAATCCACCGGAACCATAAGAGAAATCATCAATGGAAATTCCATGTTGTTTCACCAAATCCAATGCTTGTTGAGCAATTGTTTTCAAGGTTTTTTTCTTTTCTGAAACCTTTTGGTAAACAATTTTTCGGAACTGGTTGAACGCTTCCAAACTGTATTGTTGAAGTTGTGCAATTTTTTCTAAATGTGCTTCAGAATAGAGATTGGACGATTGTTTGGTGATTTCTCGCGTCAAATCCCAAGATTTATTTTCCAATAAATTATCGAGGGCAATTTCAATCAAAACGGAAGTCAATACTTCATCATCACCAATTTTTGAAAACAATTGATTGACCGATTCTTCCAAAAGCGAATTCAAATCCATTTCCACATTGAAATTGGACGATAATCCTAAATCTTGCGCAAAGGATTTCATCAGTCTCAAATTGAATTTATCAATGGTACTAACTGAAAAACGCGAATAATTATGAAGAATTTTGGTCAAAGAATTTTTTGCTCGTTGGTGCAATTCATCTACCGAAAGATTGAGTTCTTTTGATAGGATCAACAATTCAAAATTATCTGCATAATCTTCTTGCGTAAATTTTACCAATTGCTCCAAAATTCGTTGTTTCATTTCGTTGGCAGCCTTATTGGTAAAGGTGATGGCCAAGATGGATTCGAAACGATTGGGCGTGTTGCTCGACAATAAAATGGACAAATATTCTTTGACCAAGGTATAGGTTTTTCCCGCTCCAGCCGATGCATTGTATATTTTGAATTCGTTGGGTTGTAGCACTTAAATAAAATTTAAATGAAAAAATAAGAATTTTAATTGAGAATTAGAGAATGAATTAAGGTTTAAGTAAACCTTGTAAATATTCCATAATCAATTTGGTCGAATTGGGTTTTTCTTGAATGTACTCAAATCCAGCATTTCCTCTGATTGCACGCAATTCTTCATTTTGAACTAATTCATCCATTTTCACCTCAAAATCATAATAATCTTTGAAACGAACGGCTGCCTTGCAATCAATCAAATCAATGGCTTCGAAATAATTTTCATAATTCGGTCCAAAAATAATCGGAACTCCAAACACAGCTGGTTCCAAGGTATTATGAACCCCAGTTTTGGTAAATCCTCCGCCCACATAAGAAACATCGGAATACGCATAAACTTTGGTCAAAATTCCGATGGTATCCAAAATCAGAATCTGCGCTTCTTGAATTTCTGATTCATTGGACTTCATATAGATTGCCACTTTTTTGGTGATTTGTTGAGCCAAAGATTGAATTTGTTTGGCATCAATATTATGAGGCGCAATGATCATTTTCCAATCCTCTGGAAGTTTTTCTTCAATGTATTTGACCAAAATTTCTTCATCATCTTTCCAGGTGCTTCCCGCAACAATCAAATTAGAATTTCCTTTGAAATTTTCTACGAAATCCACTTTCGGTATCGAATTCCTTATTTCTTTTACACGATCAAATCGCGTATCGCCCGAAATGGTCACTTGAGAAATTTGAATGGCATTCAATAAATTTTCGGAATCGGAATTCTGAACAAAAAAATGGTTGATTGAAGCCAAAGTTCGTCGAAACCATCCGCCAAAACTTCTAAAAAACAAACTATTTTCTTTGATAACTGCCGAAATAACAATGACTGGAATTTTCTTTTGTTTCATGCGATTCAAAAGATTGTACCAATATTCGTATTTCACCAAAATCAGCACTTCTGGATGGAGTAGTTTGATGAGTTTTTTTGCATTTCGTTTGGTGTCAAGTGGCAAGTAGAAAATATAATCTGCAATCGGATCATTTTTTCGAATTTCAAATCCAGAAGGAGAAAAGAAACTCACCGCTAATTTATGCGTAGGAAATTCGGTTTTAATTTTTTCCATGACGGGACGGCCTTGTTCAAATTCGCCCAAAGAAGAACAATGCACCCAAATCACTTTGTCAGATTCAGAAATTGCTTCTTTCATTTTCAAATTCCATTGCTTTCTTCCATCTATCCAAAGTTTGGCTTTGGGATTGAAATTGGCGGCGATTGAAACGGCTAGACCGTAAAGTTTGATAAAGAGATTATAAATTAAATTCATACAGCGGACGAATATACAAAATCCAACTATTTGTTTCCGGTGTGAATCTAAGAATTCATTTCATGATTCCGATTGTCTTAATCGTTTAATTTCATGACGGATTTTAGCTCAAAAGACCTAATTTTTATGTAGGTTTGCTATCAAAATTTTACAAGCATGCGCAAACTTCAAATGGTTGATTTAGGGGCACAATACCAAAAAATCAAAAAAGATATAGACCAAGCAATTCAAGGAGTTATTGATTCTTCTGCTTTTATAAACGGACCAGAAGTAAAAAACTTTCAATCAGAACTAGAATCTTATTTAAACGTAAAGCATGTCATCCCTTGTGGAAACGGTACAGATGCTTTGCAAATTGCTTTGATGGCGTTGGATTTACAGCCAGGTGATGAGGTGATTACTGCAGATTTTACCTTTGCAGCAACGGTTGAGGTAATTCATTTGTTGGGATTGAAATCGGTTTTGGTTGATGTGGATTATGATACGTATTTGATTGATCCAGAAAAAATTCGTGCTGCAATTACACCGAAAACAAAAGCAATTATTCCCGTTCATTTATTTGGTCAATGTGCCAATATGGACGAAATCATGAAAATTGCGAAAGAACATAATTTGTACGTTGTCGAAGATACGGCTCAAGCAATTGGTGCTGAATACAAAGGTCAAAAAGCAGGAACCATTGGAACCATCGGAACGACTTCATTTTTCCCTTCCAAAAATTTAGGATGTTATGGTGATGGTGGAGCTATTTTTACCAATGATGACGCTTTGGCACACAAAATGCGCGGAATTTGCAACCATGGTATGTACCAACGTTATTACCATGACGAAATCGGCGTGAATTCACGTTTGGATAGCGTTCAAGCGGCTATTTTACGAGTGAAATTGCCTCATTTGGACGATTATAGCAAAGCAAGAAAGAAAGCTGCTGATTTTTACAATGAGGCATTTGCCGATGTTGATGCTTTGTTGACACCGAAATTTGCAGAGGATACAACCCACGTTTTTCATCAGTATACCATGCGTGTAACCAATGGGAAACGTAATGAATTACGTGATTTCTTAGAATCCAAAGGAATTCCAGCGATGATTTATTATCCGGTTCCATTGAGAAAGCAAAAAGCTTACGATACAGGTGGATATCAAGATGCAGATTTCCCAAATACCAACAAATTAATTGAAGAAGTGATTTCTTTGCCAATGCATACGGAATTGGACAAAGAACAATTGGATTTCATTGTTTCTTCGGTGAAGGAATTTTTTAATTAGAAATAATTTTTTGAATATTTAAACTTTGTCAAGGTTTCTTACTTTGACAAAGTTTTTTAAATCATACGAATTTGAACAAAAACATACTAGTCACAGGAGGTTTAGGATACATTGGCTCGCATACCGTAGTTGCTTTGCAAGAAGCCGGATACGATGTGATCATCATTGATGATTTATCCAATTCGGAACTCTTTGTTTTGGATCGAATTGAGCAAATTACAGGCATAAAACCCGCATTTCATCAAATCGATTTAAAGGATGAAAAATTGGTTCATGAATTTTTCCAAAACCAAAAAGTTGATGGTGTGATTCATTTCGCAGCGCATAAAGCTGTTGGAGAAAGTGTTCAAAAACCTTTGATGTACCACAAAAATAATTTGTTGGGATTGATCAATGTCTTGGAAGCCATGAACGAAAACAAAGTCGATCATTTCTTGTTTAGTTCCTCTTGTACGGTATATGGACAAGCCGACAAAATGCCGATTGACGAGTCAGCTCCGATCAAAAAAGCAGAATCACCTTACGCCAAAACCAAACAAATGGGTGAGGAGATTTTAGAAGATTTCGTTCAATCCTTTGATAAGAATGTAATCTCTTTACGCTATTTCAATCCCGTTGGAGCGCATCCGACTGGTTTAATTGGCGAATTACCCAAAGGCGTTCCCAACAACCTAGTTCCTTTTGTGACCCAAACAGCGGCTGGAATGCGAGATTTTTTATCCGTTTTTGGAAGTGATTATCCGACGCGTGATGGAACTGCAATTCGTGACTATATCTATGTTTGCGATTTAGCAGATGCGCATGTGAAAGGATTAACCCGATTGATTGAAAAGAAAAACCAAGAAGGTTTAGAAGTTTTCAACTTAGGAACTGGAATAGGCTCTACGGTTTTAGAAGTCGTTCAGGCATTTGAAAGAGTCAATAATTTGAAATTGAAATACAAATTGGTCGACAGACGAGCAGGAGATATCGTAGAAGCTTTTGCAGACAATGCCAAAGCCGAAAAGGAATTGGGATGGAAACCTACTACAGATTTGGACGAATGCATGCGTACCGCTTGGAAATGGCAAAAAGGACTAGATTTCTGATTAAACTAGAATTCAATGAATAGAATAGCATTGTTGCTTTTGTGCTTTTTTTCCACTCCATTGTTTTCGCAAGAAAAAGAATTATTGGGAGAATGGATTTTGGTCAGAACTCTAAAACTAGATAACTCAAGACTAGAAATTAATAGTCCTTATTATTCAAATTATGGTTCTATTGAAATCAAAAAGAATGAGTATATAGTTTTGGGTCAAAGTTTTTCTACTAAATTCAAAAAGAATACAATGGAAATGCCAATTCGAACAATTCAATATCAACTTAAAGAGGGGTATTTAGTAACCGAGGAGGATGGTTTAGATAGAAGAAATTTTTATTTAAAACGAGACGATTTTGTTTCGAAATTTCCAGAGTTTACTATGGGAACAATTGAAAGAAATGGGAAAACTTTGTATGTAGATAATAAAATAAATGCATACGCATTTGAGAAGGTTGAAGGCTTAAGGGGATTTATTAATGATAATCAAAAAGATAATGATAGAGATTCTAAGACTTTTGAGAATTTGTATTTCAAAATAGAGTTTGTATTGACCACCGATAACAAGATAAAGTACATTAAAGTTTTAAATTCAATTGATAATAGACATGATAATGATTTTATTTTTTCTTTGATGAAAGCTGAACCATTTTTAATCAATCTTACCGACAAAGATGTTTTGATTACATTGGATAATGAATATCTTAAATGGACAAAAGATTTGAAAGACAAAGAGGAAAAGAAATTACATGATCTTCACTACAAAGGAAATATTGCCTATCGCAATAATAAATTTGATGAAGCGATCAAGTATTTAGCACCTATAAATGATTTAAAAATAGGTGAAAACCGCTTCAATTCTTTAGTTGAAAATGCAAATCTTTATTTGGGTGTTTCCTATTTAGTCATGGGTGATCAGCTGAAGGCTTGTGAATCTTTTAGAAGAGTTGGCGATTTGACTAACTTTACCGTAAGGAATTATCTTTTGGATTTTTGTCAAAATTAATTCTCCATTAATTAATGAGTTATAGATTGTTTTGGTCAGTTCTCAAAAAGCAATCATTCCTAAAATAAATTCGTAAATTTGACGCTTCTATGGAGCCAGTTATTAAAGAAGACGGAAGAGTACAGAAACCACAATGGTTACGTGTGAAATTACCTACAGGTCAAAAGCACCGTGAACTTCGTGGATTGGTCGATAAATACAAACTCAACACCATTTGTCAAAGTGGAAGCTGTCCCAATATGGGCGAATGTTGGGGTGAAGGAACTGCTACCTTCATGATTTTGGGGAATATTTGTACGCGTTCTTGTGGATTCTGTGGCGTGAAAACAGGTCGTCCTGACCAAGTCGATTGGGAAGAACCAGAGAAAGTCGCTCGTTCCATCAAATTGATGAAAATCAAACACGCGGTTTTAACATCTGTTGACCGTGATGATTTAAAAGACATGGGTTCCATCATTTGGGCCGAAACCATTGGTGCCGTTCGAAGAATTAGTCCTGGTACTACCATGGAAACTTTAATTCCCGACTTTCAAGGAAATACCAAGATGCTCGATCGTATATTGGAAGCGGCTCCCGAAGTAATTTCGCATAATATGGAAACGGTAAAACGTTTGACACGTGAAGTGCGCATCCAAGCGAAATACGAACGTAGCCTTGAAGTTTTACGTTATTTGAAAGATCAAGGACAACCTCGTACCAAAACTGGATTGATGCTAGGATTGGGAGAAACCCATGAAGAGGTTTTTGAAACCATTCAAGATATTGCCGATGCCAAAGTGGATATTATCACGATCGGTCAGTATTTGCAACCGACGAAAAAGCATTTGCCCGTAAGAAGTTTCATCACGCCAGAACAATTCAAAGAATACGAAGATTTTGCAAGAAGTTTAGGTTTTCGTCATGTGGAAAGTGGACCATTGGTTCGTTCTTCATATCATGCTGAGAAACATATTCATTAAATGAAATTTCTTTCATGATTTCTAGGTTGAAAGGTTTTTATTATTTCCATTTACTATTTGAAATACATAACTTTAAACCTTAAACTTGAAACCTCAAACTCCTGATGCATGAAAGTTCGGTTGATTACTATTGGAGATGAAATTTTAATTGGTCAAATTGTCGATACCAATTCGGCATATATTGCACAACACCTCAATAAAATTGGGTTAGAAGTAGACGAAATTCTTTCAATTAAAGATGATTTTCAAACCATCGTCGAAACCTTTGAGCGAATTTCCAAAGAATCCGATATCATCATTACGACAGGCGGATTAGGTCCGACCAAAGATGACAAAACCAAACATGCGTTATGTGAATTTCTACAGACCGAATTGGTCATGGATGAAGCTGTTTTGAATTTTTTGGAAGAACGTTACCAAAAGCTCAATCGACCATTAAATGAGTTAAATCGAAATCAAGCTTTGCTCCCAAAAGGATCCATTGCTTTGCCTAACCCTTTGGGAACGGCTCCTGGAATCTGGACGGAATTTGATGGGAAATTGATCATCAATCTTCAAGGCGTTCCTTTTGAAATGAAAAATTTGTTGAAAACGGAAGTCATTCCGCGCCTTCAACAGAAATTTTCGCTTCCCTTTGTCATTCATCGATTTTTATCGGTCTCACACTTTCCAGAAAGTGAACTGGCGATAACCCTTAACGATTGGGAAGATCATTTGCCCAATAATATTTCGGTGGCTTATTTACCTGAAAGAAGCAAAGTCAAATTACGTTTGACGGGAAAGGGTGAAAACAAAGAACAAATTAAAGCGCAATTAGAACAAGAAGTTCAAAAGTTGATTCCACTTTTGGGTGAGCGTTTGGATAGTACGACAAAAGATTCGATTGCGGTTATTTTGGGTGATTTGCTTCGCGAATTAAAATTGACCATTTCTACTGCCGAAAGTTGTACGGGCGGAGAAATAGCTAGTATGCTAACTTCGGTTTCAGGTAGTTCCGAATATTTTTATGGATCTGTGGTTAGCTATGCAACTGAAGTCAAAAAGAATGTTTTGAATGTTTCAGAAAAGACGATTGAAACGCATACCGTCGTAAGCGAAGAAGTTGCCAAAGAAATGGCAGAAGGTGTTAGAAATTTACTCAAAACGGAACTTTCCGTTTCCACTACTGGAGTTGCAGGACCTGCCAAAGGGGAAGATGGAAAAGAAGTGGGAACGGTTTGGGTTGCATTTGGAAATCAAGAAATTGTTCAAACCAAATCCTATTTTTTTCCATATTTGGAACGCGAAGATTTTATTGCGCAAGTTGCTAGATTGGCGTTACAGAATGTCTTTGAATTTGTCAAAGAACATTATTCTTAACATTTACAAGGTTTTCGACTTCTTCTTTCCATATCCCGATTTCGGAATGGATAAATCTTCAAACCAATATAAAAATCGGCTCCTTTTAATTTTTGATGCGGAATGAAAATCGGTAAGAAATTTTCACTTCCAATCACCAATGGACCATATCGCAGAAAAGCTCCTGCACGTAAATATTTGTACTCAACCAATGACAAAGCTCCTCCATAAGCCCATTTGTGTGTGTTGAACAAATAAGACAGATGCAGAATGTTGCTTCTTTTTAAACTATTTTGAAAAACAGGCGTTCGCTGAATGATGTCTGCATTGATATAGGTGTTTTCTGCTATGTTTTTACTGGCATTTACATGAAGGCTTGTCGGTAAGCCAATCGTAAAATCATTGGAAATCAACGAACGATTTTCATCGCCATAAATTTCTTGACTAATGATTTGCGCATATTGTTCAACGCTTTCGAAATCGATGTCTTCCAAAGCTGGATTATGTGTGTACTGAAAATTATTTCCGATAAATTCATGAACAAATCCATCAAATTTTACAGATCCAATATCCAAAATATTCGCACTTAATTTAAAATCATAATCTTCATCATTTCCGTTGTAATTCACCATGGAAATTCCAACATCAGCACCAAATCCAGTACCCATTGTCTGGTATTCATAGGCTTCTTTTTCGAAATTATATCCGGTAGCATACCCAACTTCCACATCAAAATCCGAAGCAAATAAAACTTTTCGCGTTTGACCTGGATTGGTTGGGTCTAAAATTTCATGTTGTTCTCTTCTTAATAGTGCAGGTTGACGATTGTTCACATAAAAAGCATCATTTCCCATTAAGTATTTAAAATTAGCACCAATGATCCATTGTTGAGGTGCGTAAGGGAAAATACGAGTTGCGAAATTAAATCCCAATTCGGTCCAATTCATAAAATTGGCTTTGAACGGATCAAGATTATACAAAATGGGTTCGTCTATTTCCTGATTGGTGAATTGCAAATAATTATCTACTTCAATGATGGAACTTTGGGTTCGGAGTTTGGTGAAAAAACCTGCTGTAAAAAATCGATCTCCAATTTCAAAATTATAAGAAAAAGAAGGTCCCATCAATTCGTTGCTAAAATGATAGCCTGTTTCATCAAAATTGAAATAATCCCAAACCTTTTTGGTGTTTTCTCCCGTAATGTTTTGTTCGATATCCGATTCCCTAATCTCACCTTTGGTCAAACCAAATAAACTCGATTTGGAAATATAACCATATCGATTTTGAACAAAAATTCCATTAGAGAACAAATGGAAATCCCATCGATTGGGGTTAAAATAAGATTGTGTGGGAGATATTCCTACTGTACTGATTCCACTATAACGATCATGGTTGAAGATATATGGATCTTGGGCATGTGTAGTGTTTCCTTGAAAAAGAAAGATGAAAAAATAGAAGACTATTCGTGCGATATTTTTCAAAGGAAATTTATTATATCAACGAAAAAGTAAAGTCAATTATTGCCATTTAATTGCATAAAAAATGCCCGAAGAATCGGGCATTAAAATTATATTGAACGTTTAAATTTGTTTAATCAAATGGTTGATTGGTATTGATTTTCGCAGATTGTACATTGATTACAGGACGAGTTTGGATGGTTGATCCTTCCCCTAACACAAACGCTACAATCGATAAATTTTGAGCATTGGTAACGTTACTTGGCAATTGAACATTCAATTGTCTTGACCAAATTGCACCGTTCGCAATAGCACTTTGTGGAATCACATCTCCGTAAACATCTGTATAGGATTTTAATAAGACATGTTTTTGTGGGAAATTAGGAATTGGATGAGGCATTGCGGAATAATTATAATTTGGATCACAAGTTAAGCCAGAACCTGAAAATCCATTGTGCTGATTATAGGTTAATCCGTCTTCAATTAAATAGACCACTAAACGAGCTTCTTCAAGTGCATCAACAGCAAATCCAACTTTTACATCAATGGTTAAATTAGAACCACTTAAATTGGAGTTGATTGCCAAACCTAATTTTGCTGTTTGATTCAAAAATGGATCAGCTTGAGGTTTGTATAGTTCTGGGTCAAATGGACATAATGAAGTATCTTCATATTGATTAACCACATGGATTCTATTGAATTTACCTTTAGGAGCACCCTGTGCAGAATATTTCACCATCATATCCAAAGCATATTCGTAAGCCCAAGGGTCCGTTGGTGCACCAGGAGCGTGAATACCTACAGGAATTATATTCTCACTATAATCTGATAAATACTCTAGGATTGAAGCCATTCTCGGACAGTAAACACACCATGTTCCTGTATAGTCTTCAACCAAAACCTTTTGGGTGTATTCACTTGGAATTTCCTCAATCGAAGCAAACGTTAAACTTGGACTTTGGATCCCTTCGTAAACAGCATACACTTGATTGGATGGATTTACGGCAGTTGGCGTAAATGTATTTCCTTCAATTTGGGTATCGTTGACAAAAAATGTAGCCTGTGTAGTGATATCTCCCGCTAAAGAAGAAGAAGCGGTAAAGCTAATTGGGGTACCAATTGATACAGATGTTTCACTCAAATTAACTTGGATAGTTTGACTAGCCGGATCTTCCTCAGTACCACAGCTTATCAAAAACGCAAAAGAAAATAGCAAAAAGGAAAATACCTTTGATAGATTAATAAATTTTTTCATATGTGTGTAATTATATTTTTGCTAATTTAGCCTTATTAACACACAAATAAAAAAAATTATGTCAAAAAAAATCATGTCAATTTTTGCATTCTTACTACTTTTTTCTACTTCATTTGCCCAAGAATCTGCTTTTCCTGATTTAACACTCCCAGACCTAAAAGGTAATAAAGTGAACATTAAATCACTTTCTACAGAAGGAAAACCTGTCGTTTTAGCATTTTGGGCTACTTGGTGTGGACCTTGTATGCAAGAATTAAACGCCATCAACGATTTAATTGAAGATTGGAGAGGGGAAACAGAATTTGCCTTTTATGCAGTTTCGATTGATGATTCGAAATCAGTAGGAAGAGTTCAACCCTTAGTAAATGGAAAAGGTTGGGATTTCGAAATTTTATTGGATACCAACAATGAATTGAAAAGACAATTGAACTTTTCAACGCCTCCTTTTACGGTAATTATTAAAGATGGAAACATTATGTACAGACATTTGGGTTACCAACCTGGCGCCGAATTGAATTTGTACGAAAAAATAAAAGAATTTTCGAATTAATCGAAGGTTACAAAACTCGGAAGGCAAAAAATCAATTCATTTTTTGCTTTCTTTTTTATTGCTTACTTTAACACACAATTTTAATATTAACACATGAAAAAAATTTACGTTCTTTTGGTTGTAGCGTTTGCTTCGTCAAATGTTATGGCTCAAATTGATGTTTTGGGTGGAACCTTTTCTGGAGGGATTGAGTCAACTTCGCAATGGTATCAAGATGATGAGGATATAGGATTTGAACAACCCAATGACCCATTTCGTTCCAACAACTATATTAATTTAGATTATAACCATGGCAAATTCTCTGCTGGAATCCAGTATGAAGCGTACTTGCCTACTGCTTTATTGGGATATTCCGATAAATTCAACGACAATAAAATTGCCAGCTATTATGTCAACTACAAAGGAGAGCAATTAGACATTACTGCGGGTAATTTCTATGAGCAATTTGGTAGTGGTATGATTCTGAGAAGTTGGGAAGATCGCCAAATTGGTATCAATAATTCCATTCGTGGGGTTCGCGTAGCTTATACACCCAATGATTTCACAACCATCAAAGGTTTGGTTGGAAAGCCGAGAGTTGGTTTTGAGACAACCAAAGGTATGATTGGTGGAATTGATATTGAAACCAATATTTTACGTTTGTTCAACAAAGATAATTTCAGTAATTCAATTACGGCTGGATTTAGTTATGTGGGACAACATGAAGAGTACACCGGAGGAGTAGATAACTTTCCAGTAAACGTAAGCAATTATTCTGCACGTTTAGGGTATTCTGGGAATTCAGGGATTTATACCAATATTGAGTATGTTCACAAAGGTGAGAACGCATGGTACACAAGTGGAATGCCATCTGAAAGATATTACGATGGAAATGCTTTGTTGTTCAATTTAGGATATTCAACCAAAGGATTTGGGATCAATACTACGTTCCGTCGTATGGAAAATATGGGAATGTTTGCCCAAAGAAGTTTGTCAGAAATTGCAGAAAATCCATTCAATGAAGGAAACATTAATTTTTTACCTGCCTTGACAAGACAACATGACTATTTATTGACCAATATTTATGTGTATCAAGCACAACCAAATTTTAATCCTAATTTTAAAGAAGTGGGTGAAATTGGTGGACAAGTAGATATTTACTACAATTTCCCAAAAGGAACTTTGTTAGGAGGGAAGTACGGAACTAAATTAGGAGTGAACGGATCGTATTGGAATGGATTGAACGCAGAATTTGATGAATCTGGATTCAACTATGAAACAGAATTTTTCGATTTTGGACGTAAATTCTTCCACGATGTAAATTTCGAAGTAACCAAAAGATGGACAGAAAAATTCTCATCGATCATCACCTATATGCACCAATATTATGACAAAGCTATTGTTGAGGGAGGAAATTATAGCCATATCATCGCCAATGTTGTAGTTGGGGATTTCTTGTACAAATTCAACCAAAACAATTCAGTTCGATTTGAATTGCAACATTTGCAAACAAAACGCGACAAGAAAAACTGGGGTGCGGCTTTGGTTGAGTACAACTTAAACCAACGTTGGAATTTTTATTTAGGTGATAGCTATAACTACGGAAATGATGACAAAGACGCTAGACATCATTACTTTATGGTTGGTGGAAGCTATGCAAAAGAATCGACTCGTGTAGCTGTAAACTATGGTCGTCAGAGAGGAGGTTTAATCTGTGTTGGAGGTGTATGTCGATATGTGCCAGAAAATACGGGATTTACACTTTCATTAGTGAAAACTTTTTAATACATTTGAGGTAAGCTAGTTAGGCTTATTTTACAACATTTAACACACATAACACAAGAAATGAGAACAACTTTTACTAGAATTCTAATGGTATCCGCATTACCATTAGCTGCTTACGGGCAAACTTTTGTGAACACCAATCCTGAAAATAAAAAGATTATTTTAGAGGAATTTACTGGAATTTATTGTCAATATTGTCCTTCTGGACACGCTATAGCAAATGAAATTCAAACCTCCAATCCTGGAAACGTATTTGTTATCAATGTACACCAAGGTGGATTTGCCAATCCACAAGGAAATGCACCCGATTTTCGAACTCCTTTTGGAAATGGAATTGTGAACCAGTCTTATTCGGGTTCAGGTTTTGGATATCCATCTGCAACTGTAAATCGACATGTATTTCCAGGAATGGAAATGTCTGCAGCAGGAACAACAGCCATGGGTAGAGATAAATGGGCAGCTGCATCTGATATAATTTTGGCTCAGAATTCCTATGTCAACGCTGCGGTTCAATCTTCCGTAAATTACGAAACGCGCGAAATGACCGTAACGGTTGAAGTTTATTATACGGGAAACAGCCCTGTTAGTACCAATAAATTGAATGTTGCCTTGTTGCAAAACAATACCAAAGGTCCGCAATCAGGTGGAGGTCAAGGGAACAATTACAACCATATGCATCGTTTGATTCATATGATTACGGGTCAATGGGGTGATGAAATCACAACTACTACTCAAGGAACTTTTGTTTCTAGGTCTTATACTTATCAAATTCCAGAAATGCATAACAATGTACCTGTAGTTTTGGGTGAATTGGAATTGGTAGCATTTGTTGCTGAAGGAAATCAGGAAATCATTAGCGGTAATGGAGCTTATCCAGCTTATACCAATTTACCAATTAACAACGACGTTGAAATTTTGGAAGCCTATGCAATTGCACCTACATGTGATGGAACTGTAGCTCCGAAAATTAAAATCAAAAACAACGGAAACAATGTTCAAACTTCTGTGAATATCCAATATTCAATCAACGGAGGTGAAAGCCAAACCTATACTTGGACTGGAAATATGGGAGGATGGCAGTTTGCCGATGTTCAATTACCAGAAATTGCATTTGTTGATCAAGTAAATACCATTACATTCTCTGTTCCTTCAGATGAAAATAATGACAACAATACAGCGTCTGTTCAATTCAACAAAGCTCCAGAATCTTCTTCAACTTTGAGATTGGAGATTAGAACTGATGCTTACGGTTCAGAAACTTCTTGGTATATCACCAATTCAGCTGGGGAAACTGTAAAAGAAGGAGCTAGTTATCCAAACAATCAATCAACCTATATTGACTTCAATTTAGAAAATATTGACTGTTATACATTCCATTTAGTAGATGAATGGGGTGATGGTGGAGGAAGAGCAACTCTAAAAGATCACAATGGACAAACCATTTTTAATATTTTAGGAAACTCTTATACTTCGTATGCCAACGCTCAATTCTCAACAGACGGAACAATGGGATTAGCTGATCAATCTTTGAATGCGGTGAAATTGTATCCAAATCCATCTACCGGAATTATCAATATTGAATTAGACAAAAAAGCAAACATTCAGGTTTTTGATGTTACTGGAAAATTAATTCAATCAGTAGAAGGACAATCCGGTTTGAATACTGTGAATTTAACCGGAAAAGGAAAAGGTGTCTTTGTTGTGAAAATCCAAGAGGGTAAAAATACAACAACAAGAAAGGTAATTATCAAATAAATAACAACACAAAAGTAGCTTGATTCGTCAAGCTACTTAATACTTAAATTTTAACAATATGAAAAATTTTATTTTAACTGGGGCTTTATTAATAGGAACATTTACTCAGACTTTTGCCCAAGAGCAGGTGTATCGTATCACAGATAAAAATGGAGTAGAATATGAAAACAATTCAGTTCACTCTTTTAATGTTCATGGAACCTTTGATGATCCAAGAGAAGATGCAAAATTATTTTTAGTAGCTCATAATGATAGTACGGAAGACATCAGATTAGCTGGTGAAATCGTTGAAATCATTAATACTGATGGAGAAATGGGTCAATTTTGTATCGGTGGGCCAGCAGGAAATTGCTTTTTCCCATTAGTAGTTGGAGGATATTATCCAAGTAATAATGGAGGACAATTAAATGCTGGAACAAGTTGGGGAAATTTTGACTATATCATCAATCTAGATCCTGCTGTTGGATCTTCTTATAAAGTTCGATTCACTCAAAAAGAAGTTTCTGGAGCTGATGTTCCAAATACGAACTTCTTTATTACCTATGTTTACGCTGGTCAAATGGGTGTGTCTGATTTAAACACAAAAGCAATAGCTGAGGTTTACCCAACGGTTGCAAAAGGTTTTACCAATGTAAATTTATCAGAGGACGCTCAAGTTCAAGTTGTGAATGCATTAGGGAAAACCGTAAAAACAACATCTTTCAACGCAGGAACACATAAGTTAGACTTATCTGGATTTGCTGCTGGTGTTTACTGGGTTTCTTTCAAAGGTCAATCAGGAAAAACTCATTCTATTAAAATGGTCGTAAAATAAGATGTAAAAGCTTATCAATATAAATCCGAAGAAGAAATTCTTCGGATTTTTTTTTGGTTGAAATTAAATCTGTTCTACTAATAAAGAATATTAAACTCCAAATTGGAAATGTATAGATAAAGAAAAAGCACATCCTTGAAATGTGCTTTCTTATTCTTGAATTGATTTGTTTTATTTAATGATAATCTTTTTCATGGATGATTTATTATCAGCTGTATTTACTCGTAAGAAATAAATTCCTGAAGCTAATTTCACATCAACCGAAACGGTTTGTTTTCCTTTGTAAGAATTCGAATAAACTTGCTTTCCTGCCATATCAAAAATTCCAATATTGCTATCGGTGTTTTTTCCAAAAGCAATTGTAAAGTTACCATTGGAAACCGTTGGATAAACACTAATTTGATTTGCATTCAAATCTGTTGCTCCCATAGCTGCACATTCCATTGGCTCTGGATCAGCTCCGTTAGGTAAAGCATTTTCAAATGTGGTAACATTGGAAATTGGCCAAATATCGTTTTTGATTAATTTGTTGTCTGGACCAATCAAAATATAGGTAGGATATGCAGCTGGCGCAAATTGACTCGTAATCGCCACACCGTTACCCTCAATACTAATCGCTGGTGAATGAGCAGTTGGTCCACCATAAGTAGCTTCGAAATTATCTACCTTTACATCCGTATCACCTGGATATCCTGTAATAGATAAGGTATAAATATCTCCATCGTTGCAACCGTATTTGTCATATAATTCATTGAAGTATTTCTGTGTTGCTTGACATGGAGGGCAGGTTGTGAAGAAGAAATCTAAAAAAACATATTTTCCCTCTGAAGTTGCTCAATATAAAGTGTGTTCTACACCTTTGGTGTCTGTTCCCGTAAAATCATCAACAGTTTCACCTATTGCATAATTTCCAATTTGTGCGCTTACAGCAAATCCGGTTGCTGTTAAAGCCAATAATAAAAGTTTTTTCATAATTATGTGTTAATTTATTTACACGAATATAATGAAAACTTCTTAATTATTAACTAGTTAAGTTGATTTTAATCCAACACACGCAACTTGGCGAAATTCAATAATAATTTCTTTTCTCCAGCGGTTTCAAACTGAATAATCGCTTTGATGTTGTTTGGATCTCCTTCTAAACCGACAACTTTTCCTTTCCCAAAACGATCATGAACGACTGTTTTACCAGCAACTAAATTCACATGTTCGCCATTATTTTGATTGGTAATTTTTGCTTCCCCAATCGGTTTCAATCCAGGTTTTGGTTTGACAGGTTCTGGACGAGACAATGTTTTCTTTTCCACTTTTTTCTTGGGTTCAAATCTTGGGACTTGTGAAAAATCATCAAACAAATTCGCATCCAAACCACTTCGATTCAATGGCATTCCGACGTTTAGATTTTTCCAATCCAAATATTTGTCGTCGATTTCTTCCAAGAATCGGCTTGGTTCACTATCCACAATTTTTCCCCAACGGAATCGGGAAACCGAATACGTCAATTGAGCAAATTTTTCCGCACGTGTAAGCGCTACGTAAAACAACCTTCTCTCTTCTTCCAATTCTTGTCGGGTATTCAAATTCATCATGGAAGGAAATAAATTTTCCTCCATACCTACAATGAAAACCGCAGGGAATTCCAATCCTTTTGCCAAGTGAACGGTCATCATGGAAACTTTGTCTCCATCATCATCTTCATTGTCGGCATCGGTCGAAAGTGCCACATTTTCCAAAAATCCAGAAAGAGAAGGATCGCCTTCATCCAATTGTTTTTGTTCGTCTACATATCCTTGGATACTATTCAAAATCTCCTGCAGGTTTTCCAATCTTGAAATTCCTTCTGGCGTATCGTCTTCTTTTAAAACTTTAATCAATCCAGTTGTTTTGGCAACATGCATGGAAACTTCATACACATCATGATTCTGAAGCATCACCTGGAAACTTTTGATCATCATGATGAAATCATATAATTTGGCGGATGTAGGTCCGTTGATTCCTAATTTACCAGCATATTGTGGAATTTCTTCCAATAGATTGAATATACTTTTGTCCATCTGATTGGAAGCTACTACCAATTTGTTCAAAGTAGTTTGACCAATTCCTCTCGCCGGATAATTAATTACTCTCAATAAAGCTTCTTCATCGTTTTGATTGATCAACAAGCGTAAATAGGCGATGAAATCTTTGATCTCTTTTCGTTGATAGAAAGACATTCCGCCATACACTCGATAGGGAATTCCTCTTTTTCGTAAAGCTTCCTCAATGGCACGTGATTGAGCATTGGTTCGATACAAAATGGCGATTTCACTGTTTTTCAATTGCTCATTCATTTGCAATTCAAAAATTTGGGAAGCCACGTAGCGCGCTTCATCTGCATCGGTTAAGGCACGATAAACGGGAATGGTAGTTCCTTGTTCGTTTGCTGTCCAAACCGTCTTGTCCAATTGTTCTTTGTTATGCGAAATAATCACATTGGCAGCGCCTACAATTGTTTTGGTTGAACGGTAATTTTGTTCCAACGAAATGGCTTTGGCATCGGGATAGTCTTGTTGGAATGATAATATATTTCGGATGTTTGCTCCACGAAACGCATAGATACTTTGCGCATCATCTCCCACCACACATAAATTCTCATAGCGAGAAGCCAAAGCTTTTACAATCAGATATTGGGAATGATTCGTATCCTGATACTCATCGACCAAAATGTATTTGAAACGTTCTTGGTATTTGTGCAAAACTTCTGGAAAGCGTGTCAAAACTTCGTTGGTTCGAAGCAATAAATCGTCAAAATCCATCGCACCCGATTTGAAGCATTTCTCTACATACGCACGATACAATTCTCCCATTCTAGGACGCATGGCTGCGGCATCTGCTTCAATTAATTCTGGCGTGTTTTGATAGGCTCTGACGGTAATCAAATTATTTTTGAATTGGGAAATTCTACCGAGAACTTGTTTGACTTTGTAGATGTCTTTGTCTAGGTTCATTTCCTCAATCACCTTTTTCATGACACTTTGCGCATCTTGTGTATCGTAAATCGTGAAATCAGAAGGATAGCCCAAAAGAGGAGCTTCCACTCGTAGAATTCGAGCAAAAATAGAGTGAAAAGTACCCATCCAAAGATTTTTGGCTTCTTGATCACCCACAACCTTTGAAATCCTTTCTTTCATTTCGCGTGCTGCCTTATTGGTAAAGGTCAACGCCAAAATATTGAAAGGATCGACTCCCTTGTTAATCAAATGAGCAATTCGATAGGTAAGAACACGTGTTTTACCAGATCCAGCTCCTGCAATGACCATCAATGGCCCTTCTGTGGTAATAACAGCTTCACGCTGTGGTTCGTTCAATTCGTCTAAATACTTCATCATCGTTTCGCAAAATTACATAATCTCTATAGATTCTATCCATTAGTTTGACCGATAAGTTGAATTGTTTTGAGTAATTTTGTTGGATAATCACTTGCATTGAATACAATAGGAAAACTTTATAGATTGACAACCTTTGGGGAAAGTCACGGAGAAGCGATCGGCGGAATTATTGACGGAGTTCCTTCTGGAATCGAATTGGATTTTGAACAAATTCAAGATGAACTCGATCGTAGAAAACCAGGGCAATCCAAAATTGTTACCCAACGAAAAGAATCCGACACGGTAAAGTTTCTATCAGGGATTTTAGACGGAAAAACAACTGGAACATCCATTGGATTTCTGATTCCGAATGAAAACCAACGCTCCAAAGATTATGAACATATTGAAGAGGTTTATCGACCTTCTCATGCCGATTTTACCTATTCCAAAAAATATGGAATTCGTGATGTGCGAGGAGGAGGAAGGACTTCTGCACGCGAAACAGCCAATTGGGTAGTTGCAGGAGCAATAGCCAAACAAATTATTCCAAACATTAAAATCAATGCCTACGTTTCCTCAGTTGGAGATTTATTTTTAGAAAAACCCTATCAGGCACTTGATTTTTCCCAAACAGATTCCAATATCGTTCGTTGTCCCGATGCTGAAACAGCCGAGAAAATGATTGAACGTATTCAAGAAATCCGAAAGCAAGGCGACACTATTGGAGGTACAGTAACTTGTGTTATTCAAAATGTGCCCATTGGTTTGGGCGAACCTATTTTTGATAAGCTTCATGCAAGATTGGGACAGGCCATGCTATCAATCAATGCGGTAAAAGGTTTTGAATACGGAAGTGGATTTTGTGGCGCTCGAATGAAAGGTTCGGAACATAATGATTTGTTCAATCAAGATGGAACGACAAAGACAAATTTATCGGGCGGTATTCAAGGAGGAATTTCCAATGGGATGGACATTTATTTCCGTGTGGCATTTAAACCCGTTGCAACTTTGATGAAAGAGCAAGAAACGATAAATTCTGAAGGTGAAATGGTGAAAATGCATGGTAAAGGTAGACATGATCCTTGTGTTGTTCCGCGTGCAGTGCCAATCGTAGAAGCTTTAGCTGCTATGACTTTGTTGGATTTTGTATTGCAAGATGCTAGTCGCAAAATCTAATCGCAAAAAAAAGACCCCGATAGGAAGGAGTCTTTATTAAAATAAAAACGATTGGGGGAAACGTGGTAGTTGTTCTCTATTTTAGTATGAGTTTTGTTTTAGTTTAGGAATGAGAGAGGATCCTTTAGTGAGAGTGTAAAATTCATAAATAAATAGTTTCGTTAAGAGAACATAAGTTGATTATTAGTCATTTTCCCTATCTTAAAAAGTTACCAATACAAACTTTCTATAAGCCAAAATTAGATTCTTCTACTTGAACAAACAAAGTGTATTTCCTTATTTTCATACAGGAAAAATCCCCTTTTTTATTTAGGCAGACTTAAAAGTGGCGAAGAAACATTTTCATTTTTATCCAAAAATATTTTTCCGCGAAGTACACTTTGAATGATTTTCACCAAACTATTTTCAAAGGATTTTCTCAGATTTGATTGATGATAAACCAAACTGACTTCCCTTGTGGGAACAGGATCTTTGAAAAATCGAACATTTTTTTGGAATTCTTTTGGTAGATCTTCTGCTTGCAAAGCTGGTAAAAAAGTCATGCCATATCCTTCATTGGCTAATTTTACCAAAGTATCTAAATTTCCACTATCTAATTGTATTGGAATGTCTTTCAATTTTTTAGGATCACAGAAATTTAAAACATTGTTTCGGAAACAATGACCTTCTTTTAAAAGTAAAATATCTTCAATGTCTAAATCTTCTCGTTCGATTAATTTTTTTGAATGCAATTTATGGGAAGCAGGAATATAACCGACCATCGGTTCATAATACAGAACTTTTTCGACGATTTGATCTTCAAATAAAGGAGTAACAACAATTCCGAAATCCAAGTTTCCTTGTTGAAGATGCAACATTATTTCTTCTGTTTGCATCTCTTTGATAATCAAATTGGTTTTGGGGTGAGCCTTTTGAAATGAGCGATAAAACATGGGAACCAAAGTAGGTAGAATGGTTGGAATCACCCCAATGCTAAAATCACCTTCAATCATGCCTCTTTCTTCACTCACCAATTGACTCATTTTGTAGGATTCTTTCAAAATGATTTTGGCTTGATCCACAACTTTTTCACCAATTTTTGTCAACTTTATTGGATGAGAACTGCGATCGAAAATTTCAATTTCCAATTCTTTTTCCAATTTTTGAATTTGCATACTTAGCGTGGGTTGTGTCACAAAACATTTATCTGCAGCCAAAGTAAAATTCTTAAATTCAGCTACAGCTAAAACATACTCTAATTGAATTAATGTCATGGATAAGAAATTTTGATAAAATTACGAATTGTAATCAGTTTTGATTATCGTGTAAAGGTTAAAATAACGTTAAGGAATTAGGGCAACAAACTTGGGTTGATGTCCAAAATATTTTCTTGTATGTATTTCGAAATAAATTCATTAGTGAAGTGTTCACTACCCATTAATTTGTTGGTTTGTAGCATTTTTTTCAAATCCATTTTTTTGTAGGATTCTAACATTTTTAATGAAAGTGGTTTGTAGGAAAAATGCCAAGGTTCATACGCAAATCCTTTTCTTCCAGGTGCATTGGTATAGACCAAATAGAAACCATATTTTTCTGAATTTTCATCCAACCACAGCTTGAAATTGTGCATACGTCCTCCTTTGTTGAAGTGTGATTCACTCAATGGATTGGCGGGAATTCCTTTGGTACTATCGATGATGTCCAAATCGGTTCCCCAGTGGTGTCTCGAAGTTCCTGGAATTGTACTGTACTCAATGATTTTTTGAATTGTTTTTTCATGCGAAAATCCTTGATTACGGAAATTGGTATATTTTCTTTCCCAAATTCCATTTTGATGAGAATAAGAACGATAACTCGAAACGACGTGAATGTTGAATCCTTTTTCCTTGGCTGCTTTTTTCATCAGATTGAAATTCAATCTGGCTTCTTCGCGTAATTTAAAATCCTCACCAAAAAGGGCTGGTTTTCCTTTGCCTATCAATTCATCTTGGGGAAAATCTTGGAGAAAATCCAATGAGATGCTTGGGTTTACCACCCAAAGTCCACCCATTAGGGCTGTTTTTTTTAGGAAATCGCGTCTTTGCATAGTTAAGGATTTAGATTATTAAGAAGGTAAAATTAATGAATATGGACAGAACCTCCTACAATGGTTTTTTGAGAAACTTTTGCTCCACCATAAATATGAATGTTGCCCCCAGCTCTGGTTTTGGCTTCAACTTGATTCAATGCGTAAACTTTTGCTTCACCACCTGCATTTACTGTTACCTCTGTAGTTGAAGTAATCAAAGTTTCACCGTTGTATTTTCCACCTGAATTGGAAACAACAGATTGATTTTCTGCATTTCCAGATACTTCAATATTGGCTCCTGTATGGGTTTTGATTTCAAGATTTTCAACTTCTAAATCCAACGCAACAAAAGAACCTTCTTTTGCATTGATCAAAAAATCATTTCTGTCAATCGTTTCGTCAGAAGTTACGAAGGATCCTTCATTGGCTGAAATGGATTGTAAATCTTTATAATATACGATAACTTGTGTGGTTTCACCTTGTAAAAATTCTTTGGTGTTCATGCGAACTTTTAACACTTTGTTTTTATTGACAAATTCCACATTTTCAGCTTTGGGTCCTGTCACTTCAATGTATTGAGAATCGGATTGAACCAATTTCACATTTAATTTATCAAAGGTTTCCAATTTGTTAAATTCTCCTACTTCCAATTTCACTTGAGAAAAAGAGATGCTAAAAATTCCTAGAAGGAACATGGTCATGAAAGATTTCATATAGAATAAATTTTGTTTTGACTAGACAAAGATTGTTCCAATCCCGCATAAATAAAAAGATCCTGAAAGATTTTTAATAAATCTTTCAGGAACTATTGAGTTTCAAATTAAAAGAATTCTGTTATTTTTCAGCAACCAATTCTCCAATTCGTACAATTACTTCAACCGCTTTTTCCATGGATTGCAATGGAACATATTCGTAAGGTCCATGAAAATTATGTCCACCCGCAAAAATGTTCGGGCAAGGCAATCCCATAAAGCTCAATCTTGATCCATCTGTTCCTCCACGAATTGGTTTGATGTTTGGCGTAATTCCTACATCTTTTAATGCTTGTTCAGCAATTTCAACTGATTGGAATTTCTCTTGAACTTTTTCGACCATGTTGTAATATTGGTCTTTCATATCCAAAATAACATTATCCTCTCCGAATTCTTCACTCATTTCTGCAACAATTTCTTGAATCAAAGCTTTTCTTGCTTCAAATTGCGTCATATCGTGATCACGAATGATGTATTTAATGGTTGTTTCCGAAACATTTCCTTCGAAATCATTCAAATGGAAGAAACCTTCACGGCCAGTTGTCAATTCTGGAACTTCATCGTTTGGCAATTGATCTGCAAATTGTCTTGCCATTGAAATCGCATTGACCATTTGGTTTTTGGCATATCCAGGGTGAACACTTTTTCCTTTGAAGGTGATGTGCGCATAAGCAGCGTTGAAATTTTCATATTCCAATTCACCAATTTCGCTACCATCCATTGTATACGCCCATTCTGCACCAAATTTTTCTACGTCAAAGAAATCAGCACCACGACCTACTTCTTCGTCTGGTGTAAATCCAACCGCGATGCGGCCATGCTTGATTTCAGGATGCGCAACCAAATATTCCATCGCAGTAACAATTTCAGCAACACCTGCTTTATCGTCAGCTCCCAAAAGGGTCGTTCCGTCTGTGGTAATGATGGTTTGACCTTTGTATTGTTTTAATTCTGGAAATTCTTCCGGATTTAATTTCATTTTCAACGCCTCGTTTAAAAGGATTTCTCCTCCATCATAATTTTCAATGATTTGAGGTTTTACATTTTCTCCTGAATAATCTGGTGATGTATCAAAGTGCGAAATGAATCCAATGGTTGGGACTTCTTTGTCAATATTGGAGGGTAAATATCCCATAACATAGGCATTGTCATCAATCGAAACATCTTCTAAACCGATTGATTTCAATTCTTCAAATAGATATTTTGCAATGTCCCACTGCCTTTCTGAACTTGGAAATGCATCAACGAAAGGTATACTTTCTGAATAAAAACTTACATATTTTAAAAATCGATTCTTCAGTTTTTCACTCCAAATTTTGTCCATTTTATAATCTTTTAATTTTTTACTAATTGAGATTTCAATTGGATACATTCAAATCACTTCATCTGAAGCATCAAACAATTGAATTTTATTGATTAATACTGCGTAAAATTACAATCTTTTTGCTTACAAAACTTGTTAGCAGTTTCGTATTTGCGAGATTTTTCCGTTATTCGTACTTGAAAATTTCTAATTGTTACGAAATGAGCGAAAAAATTAAAATTGTGGATTGTCCGCGCGATGCGATGCAAGGCATTCATGATTTCATCAAAACTGAAGATAAAATTGATCATTTAACCAAATTAATGAAAGTTGGATTTGATACAATTGACTGTGGTAGTTTTGTTTCGCCCAAAATTATTCCTCAAATGGCTGACACAAATGAAGTTTTGCAGGCAGTGAAAACTGTCCAAACAGAATCCAAATTATCGGTCATTGTGGCAAGTGAAGGAGGAGCAGAAAGAGCTTTGTTGCATGAAAATGTAGATTTTTTAGGATTTCCTTTTTCTATTTCGGAACAATTCCAATTTGACAACACCAATAAAAGTAGGGAAGAGGCCTTTCAATCGGTTCAAAATATTGTGAATTTATTGGAAGGAACAAGCAAAGAATTGCTTTTGTACTTTTCAATGGCGTTTGGAAATCCATATCAGGAAGAATGGAATGTTAACTTGGTGAAAGAATGGGCAGCTCGTTTTTCTGATATTGGAATTAAAATGATCAATTTGTCCGATACCACTTCGGTGGCTCATAAAGAAGATGTCGAAGAATTATTCAAAACTTTGGTGCCGAAATATCCGGAAATTGAATTTGGCGCACATTTTCATACTGAATATTTGGAATGGTTTACCAAAGTAGATGCCGCTTACCAGAATGGTTGTCGTAAATTTGATGGAGCAATCAAGGGATTTGGTGGTTGTCCTATGGCCAAAAGTGAAATGGTGGGAAATATGCCAACCGAAAAACTAATAACCTATGCAGAAAGTGTCAATGCCGATCATGGTTTGAACCTTTTCGCTTTTGAATCGGCTTATAATTCTGCGATGAGAATTTTAGGTTAAATAATGAAATCTCCTATTTTGCGTTTAGATACAATGAAGTTTACGTATATATCTCTTCTCATTTTGGTTAGTCCGATTTTGTTTTTGAGTTGCAAAGGCAAATTCAATTTCTCCAAACAAAAAGCCGAAAATGAGAAAATTGTTGTTCAATATGGAGAACATTTTCTTACCGATCGTGATTTGAAATTGATTCTTCCCAAAGATTATACAAAAGAAGATAGTGTCAATTGGGTCAAAACCTATATCGAGGAATGGGTAAAGAAAAAAGCCATTGTCGACAAAGCAGAAGAAAACATCGATGAATTAACCTTGAAAGAAATTGAAAATAAAATCGTAGAGTATCGTCAGGATTTATTGATCAATGCCTATAATAATTACCTGATTGAGAAAAATATCAAGGATTCGGTCACCGATGAAGAATTGTTTCAATACTACGAGAAGCACAAGGACAGTTTTCCTTTGGTGAAAGAAGTTGTTCAATTTCGTGCCATTACGGTGGATAAATCAGAAGAAAATCAGGCAGAAAGATTGTTCAATTCTAGCAAAGATGAAGATTTTGATGAGGTGATGAAAATGGTTTTGCAAGCCGGAAATGCTTATCATGATAAGGATAGCATTTGGTATTCTCCTGAATACATTGCCGCGCAATTTCCAGAATTGAACCAAAATGATCAATTGAGTCAACTAATTTCTCGAAGAAAGGTCAAAATATCCGATGAAAATACGGTTACATTGATCAAAATTCTTAATCTAAAGCCAAAAGGAAGTACGGCTCCTTACGAATTTGTTAAACCTACCATAAAAAATCTTTTACTAAACAAAAGAAAGTTAAATTTGCTCAGCGAATTGCAGAATCAATTATATAAAGAAGCTATCAATAAAAATGAAATTAAGATCAATGAAAATTAAAGCATATTTTTTAACACTTATCCTGAGTTTGATTTCTCTGGAAGGATTTGCTCAAAAGGCTAATAATCCGATGAATCAACTTAAACTTGATGGTGTTGCAGCCGTTGTTGGAGACGAAATTATTTTAAATTCTGACATCGAACGAGATTATATTCAGGCCAAAATGCAAGGGTATCAAGTAGAAAACCAATGCGAATTCTTGGAGAATATTTTAATTGAGAAGCTACTTTTATCAAAAGCAAAAGAAGATACCTTGATTAATATTACCAACGATCAAGTTGACCGTCAGGTAGATGCGAGAATTCAACATTTCTTAACGCAAGGAAGTGAACAAGAAATCTTGGCTTACTTTGGGATGAATACGATGGCTGAAATGAAGTTGGAACTTCGTGGAATTATCAAGGATCAAGCCTATGCCAACGAAAAACAAAATTTAATTACCAAAGGATTGGATGCGACACCAGAAGAGGTTCGTAATTTTTACAACCAATACAAAGATGAATTGCCAGACATTCCTGAAGAAGTTAGCTTGAGTCATATTGTTGTCTATCCAGAGATATTTCCAGAAAATGAACAAAATGTAATTGATCAATTGTCGCAATACAGACAAGAAGTTTTGGATGGAGCTAGTTTTTCAACCAAAGCGATTTTGTATTCCAATGATCCGGGATCGGCTTCCAACGGAGGTTTGATCAAAAATGTAAAAAGAGGTCAAATGGTTCCAGAATTTGATGCGGTTGTGTTCAATTTGCAAGAAGGGGAAGTTTCCGAACCATTCAAAACAGATTTTGGGTACCATATTGCGATGTTGGAAAAAAGAAGAGGACAAGAATTGGACATCCGTCATATCTTAATTCAATTGAAACCAACGCCAGAAGAAATTGCCGTAACCAAAGAGAAAATTCAGAAGATTATCCAAGATATTGACAAAGGAGAATTGACGTTCAAAGAAGCAGCTTTGAAATATTCGGTAGATAAATATACGAAATACAACGCTGGAGTTTTATCAGACGACAACACAGGAGAAGATAGAATGGATCGTTCCAAATTGCCAACCAAATTGCTTATGGCTATTGCTGGAATGGAAGATGGAGGAATTTCAGAACCTTTTGAAGATGAATTCAATCGTCAACCAGTTTTACGATTTGTGAAATTGAATCAAACCATCCCTGCGCACAAAATTAATTTGGAAACAGATTATGCACGTTTGAAAAATTTGACGATCAATACGAAACGTCAAGAAACGGTGATGAAATGGGTTGGTGAACAAATTAGCGACACATTTGTGAAAATTCATAGCGAAAACGACGATTGTGATTTCCGATTGGATTGGAGAAAAGAAAATTAAAGCAAGGATTATAATAAGAAAGAAGGAGCAAGAAATTGCTCCTTTTTTTATGTCCATTTACCATTGATCAATTAGATTTCGCAGTTGGTGAATTTCTAGGAATAGAGATGGAGTTCGCATGATAATTTTGTTTTCAAATTAATATTATTACAATGAAAACAATATTTACAACCTTACTAGCTTTTTGTGTAATCAGCTTACATGCCCAGAGTGATCGTTCCCAATTTCAATTTAACCATAATCAAACTGTAACTTATAATACAGAAGGTGGAAATGATGGGAAAATCTTCATTCATACATCAGATCCTGTTAATTCGTCAGGTGGTGATGGAACTATAATGGATCATCCTTTGTTAAATAATAACCCAAATGCTCGACCTATTGTTTCACATGTTTGGAATGGAGTAGTAAACAACAAAATATCTGGTGTATATTATGATGCGGCCGCTGGAAGATGGTTGATTTATAATGAGGATAGTAGTGTACATACTCAAGATGCAAAATATATGGTCTATGTACCAGATTCCAATTATTCTATTCAACATCTTGCAACTAGTACCAATGTAATCAATGCAGCCTCTATTATTACGAATCCATTATTAGATAATCAGCCAAATAGAAATGCAGTTGTTACCCATGTCTTTGTTAACGAGAGAATCAATAAAAACATTGGTCTATTCAATTATGGCGGTTCCAACCGAGGCGTGTTTTTTGAGGATTTAACAGCTTTTATTCACCCAAGTACCTATCATGTAGCTGTTGCTGGAGAATCAGGTATTCAAACTTTCCGTATAAAGAGTGACGCAATCAATACTCCATTTGACTGTGTACGATTGGACCATCCCTTATTAAACAATAATCCCAATGCAAAATTGGTGTATTCGCATATGTGGGATGGAGACTATTTAGACCATGTCACTTATCTTTATTTTAATCCGACTATTGTCAAATGGGTCATTTGCAGTGAGGATAGTGCAGATATTCCTTTGGGAAATGTATTTGATGTTTTTGTTTTGGATGAGTCGATGTCGGTTGAAGATGTGAATAGCCAGAATAGTTTAAAATCATTTCCAAACCCAATGAAAGATTTGGTGACTTTGACTTCAGATCAATTGATTCAAGAAGTGAAAATAATGAATATGGCAGGTCAAATTCTGTTAGAAAATTCCTTTGATGAAAAATCCGTTTCATTATCCGTAAGTAGTTTGTCTCCTGGAGTTTATTTAGCTCAAGTCAAAACAGATAAAGGAACTGAATCCATTAAGTTAATTAAAAAATAAAAATCATTACCTCTCTATTTGACTTTCTATAAAAAATCCTTTCCACATGGAAGGGATTTTTATACAGGATTTTTCCTGTTTTTTTTCAGGAAATACCCTTATAAATTTTTAGGAAGGTCATCCTATCTTTGTAGCAAGAGATTTAATTTAAATGTATAGGTGATTCTTATAAACTGTGTGTTTAGTTGTAAGAAAAATTAGATGCTAATTTTAGACCTATCTAAATCCTTCCATAGCCCCTTATATTGGAAGGATTTTTTTATGCTCTAAAACTAGATGCAGAAAATGAAGCACCCAATATTACAAGTCCTAATTTGGGTGTATAACTTCTAATGAACTTTTATGGGAAGTGTTTATTTACTAAAGAAACTATCGACAAATTCAAATTTATCAAATGCTTGAAGATCGTTGATTCCTTCACCAACTCCAATGTATTTCACCGGAATTTGAAATTGATCTGAAATTCCAATGACTACACCTCCTTTTGCTGTACCATCTAATTTGGTCACAGCAAGAGAAGAAACTTCTGTAGCTTGAGTGAATTGTTTGGCTTGTTCAAATGCATTTTGACCCGTGGAACCATCTAAAACCAATAATACTTCGTGAGGAGCATTGGGAGAAACCTTTTGCATAACACGTTTGATTTTGGACAATTCGTTCATCAAATTGATTTTATTATGCAAACGACCAGCGGTATCGATAATGACAACATCTGCACCTTGAGCTTTGGCAGATTGTAAAGTGTCAAATGCAACAGAGGCAGGATCTGAACCCATGGCTTGTTTCACAATAGGAACGCCCACTCTTTCTGACCAAATGACCAATTGATCAACAGCTGCTGCGCGGAAGGTGTCTGCAGCACCAAGAACTACTTTTTTTCCGTTTAATTTGAATTGATTGGCCAATTTTCCAATAGTCGTTGTCTTTCCAACACCATTGACTCCTACAACCATGATGACATAAGGTTCGTCCATGGCAGGAATTTCATATCCTCTTTGAGATTGGGTATTGTTTTCAGACAATAAACCAGCAATTTCTTCACGAAGAATAACGTTGAGTTCGCTTGTGTTTAAATATTTATCTCGCGCTACTCGTTCTTCAATACGTTTGATGATTTTCAAAGTAGTTTCAACTCCAACATCTGAAGTGATCAATACTTCTTCCAAATTGTCCAATACATCATCGTCAACTTTGGACTTTCCAGCGACAGAACGACTTAATTTGTCGAAAAAGGATTGTTTTGACTTTTCTAGACCTTCATCTAGTTTTTCTTTACTTTCTTTTCCTAAAATTTTTTTAAACCAGCTCACAACAATTTATTTTGCTCGTAAAGATACGATTTGTTCCAATAAAAAAAGGCCACTATTAGCGACCTTAAAACCTTTAAAATTATTTTACAAATTTATCTTAAATCTAAGACTTATTTGAAAAAGCTTTCTACATCGTCAGCGTTCACAATTTTTTCTTCAAAAATATATGCGCCAGTTTTCGGTGACTTAACCATTTTGATAGCCTTAGTCATTTTCTTAGATGCACCTGTTTGCAAGGTTGCTACGGTCTTCTTTGCCATGGTTCGCTATTATTTGATTTCTTTGTGTAACGTATATCTTCTCAATACAGGGTTGAATTTTTTCAATTCAATTCTGTCTGGAGTATTTTTCTTATTCTTAGTCGTGATGTATCGAGACATTCCCGGCATTCCGCTTTCTTTGTGCTCGGTACATTCCAAAATTACTTGTACTCTATTTCCTTTCTTTGCCATGATGAATGATATTAATCGATTAATCCGTTTTTACGACCACGTTTAACTGCTTCTTCAACACCAATTTTATTGATGGTTTTAAGCCCACGAGCAGAAACTTTCAAAGTAATCCACTCACCAGTTTCTGGCATAAAAAACTTCTTTTTAAACAAATTCACATCAAATGTGCGTTTTGTTTTATTGTTAGCATGAGAAACATTGTTTCCCACCATTCTTTTCTTTCCTGTGATTTGACAAACTTTCGACATTTGTTCCTGATTTTTTCGGTCTGCAAAGATAGGAATTTAATTTTTAGAAAAACAAAAGTTTACCTCTATTTTTTTGTAGAATTTTTATTCTTCTCAGAAATACTTCAAATTCCTATTCAAAATTAGGCAAAACTATTCCTATTATTTGCAGTTTTTGTTAATATTATTTTCTAATCTTTTTCTTTTTGAGAAATTGCAAAATTTCCAATGAAATGACATACCCCAAAAGAATTCCGGCAATCAATAAGCCGATTCTCGCTAAATAATCACCATGTTGGCTGTAAAAAGTAAGTTCATTATTCAATTTTGCTTTACCTAACAAGGCTCCTTTGGTTTCGTAGGGAAGGTTGGAAGTGATTTCGCCTTTTTGATTAATAAAAGCGGAAACTCCCGAATTCGCTGCACGAACAATATCTCTTCGAGTTTCAATGGCTCGAACGTTTCCAAATGCTAATAATTCGCGATGACCATCTGAATTTCCCCACCAAGAGTCATTGGTCATGATGAACAAAACATTCGCTCCATTTTTGACATATCCCGTTACGAATTCACCATAGACAGATTCATAACAAATAATCGGAGCAATTACCGCATTATTAAAAGAATTTTTAAACACCGTACGATCTTCTTGCGTCAAATGCGTTCGAACGGTTCCTCCAAAATTCAACATGATATCACCCATCAAAGGCTTCAATACTGACATATAAGGGAAATGTTCTACACCAACAACCAATTTCGATTTGTGGTAATATTGAATAGGATCTTGCGTATTCAATTGAATGCCCGAATTCATCACATCATACCAAACATCTGATCTACCGTATTTCGAAGCAGTTTTGGTAGCGAATTTCTCGTACGGATAAAAACGCATCAATTCAACACCTGATACAAACGTTGTGTTTGGAAATGCTGAAAAGCCTCTTCTGATGTTTTGAATTAAATAATCTTCTTCCAATTTATCGATGTTCAATCCTGGTCCAGATCCTGGGAAGGCTGTTTCGGGAGCTACCACAAATTGAACTTCAGGCGTTAATTTGGTATGCGCTAATTCAATTAATTCGTGGACAATTTGAACAGATTCTTTGGAATACTTTTCGGTATATGGATCCAATTTTGGTTGTAAAGCCAAGGCAGTGATTTCCTCTCCTTTTTCTTCGTAGGAATAATAAATGGCATAAGAAATCCCAATCGGAACGCCAATCCATAAAACACTATATAGGATTAATTTTCGAAGGTATTTTTTCTCCTTTAAATTAATATAGGCATATAAAAAGTAGAAAATAATTAGGTTTCCAACCAAAATCCAAAGTGTTCCGCCAAAGGTTCCAGTGTATTCGTACCATTGTATCCATTTTGGATAATTGGCAAATCCGTTTCCAAAATTGAACCAAGGCCATGTCATTTCCCAATTCAAATGAAATTTCTCAAAACTCATCCAAATTGCAGGAAGAAAAGGAAGTCCATAGGTATATCCTGCTTTCTTTTTCACCCAATGGTACAATTGGAAAACAATAGACATTAAAAGGGAATTAGCAATAACGGGGAACAAATACGAAATCCAAGAGTTCTGTAATTCTCCGTTACTATTTACTTCTTGGGCATAATGCAGCCACCAAATCCCTATGGCATTCCAAACGAAAAATGTCAAATAGGAAATACCAAAGATTTTCCATCCTTTCCTTTTAAGATTTTCCATTTGGACAATTTTGTTCTCGGCAAACAATAAAGGCACCAATCCAAAAAACAATAATAAAGGAAATCCATGTGTAGGCCAACCCAATGCCAGAATAAGCCCTGATAGAATTGCGTAAATGACAAATTTTAACATAGGAGCAAAGTTAAAGGAAATCAATGGGATGAACATAGGTTTTCCAATAAGCTGATTTTTTTCATAACAGAAAGCTGTTTTAAATTTTTGAGATTCTAAAAATATTGTACCTTTGCGCCGGGCAAGTCCTACACAACCAGCTCCTGGTCAATCCCCCAGGGTGGGAACACAGCAAGGGTATCCGGTCGTAGCGGTGTGATGTAGTAAGCTTGCCTTTTTTTGTGCCTTACATTTTCTTCTTCAAAAGGTATTTTTCTATTTGTGTTTCCTCTCTATTTCCAACTAAATTTTGAATTTGAATTTTCAAATTAATTCCAAATTGCTTCTAAGTTTCCTGATTTCACTCATGTTTTATTCTTATTCCAATTTCGCCAACTAAAACTCAATAATTTGTCGTAATTTTGCAGCCATTGAATTAATAATCTCAATGAAATCAAATTCACCAAAATTTATCTTCGTTACAGGTGGTGTAACATCTTCACTTGGTAAAGGTATTGTCGCTTCTTCGCTTGGTATGTTATTGCAGGCAAGAGGGTATTCAGTCACCATTCAAAAGTTTGACCCTTATTTAAATGTCGATCCAGGAACCTTAAATCCGTATGAACATGGCGAATGTTATGTGACGGAAGATGGTGCGGAAACCGATTTGGATTTAGGTCACTACGAACGTTTCTTAAATCGTGCTACTTCTCAAGCCAATAATGTTACAACGGGTAGAATCTACCAAACGGTTATTGAAAAGGAGAGAAGAGGTGATTATTTAGGGAAAACCGTTCAGATTGTACCTCACGTTACGAACGAAATCAAAAGACGAATCAAACTTCTTGGTAGTTCAGGCAAATACGATATCATCATCACCGAAATTGGTGGAACTGTAGGTGATATTGAATCCTTACCATATATTGAAAGTGTGCGTCAAATGATTTGGGATTTAGGAGAAAAAGAATCCATGGTGATTCATTTGACTCTGGTTCCATTCTTGGCAGCAAGTGGGGAATTGAAAACAAAACCTACGCAGCACTCTGTTCGTCAATTGATGGAAAGCGGAATTCGCGCTGACGTTTTGGTGACTCGTACCGAACATAACTTACCAAAAGATGTCAAAGAAAAATTAGCTTTGTTCTGCAATGTGAAAAAAGGACATGTCATTGAAAGCGTAGATGCTGAATCGATTTACGATGTTCCTTTGTTGTTGCACGAGCAAAAATTTGACGATGTTGTGTTGGAAACTTTGGGATTGTCTACCGAAACCCAACCCGATTTAGATCGTTGGAAAAATTTCTTGACGCGTCATAAAAATCCGTCCAATCAAATTGAAATTGCTCTAGTAGGAAAATATACTTCTTTGCAAGATTCCTATAAATCCATTTCTGAAGCCTTGACTCACGCAGGTGCTGAAGCCGATACAGGCGTGAAAGTTCGATGGGTTTATTCAGGTGATTTAACACCAGAGAACATCGACTCAAAATTATCGGGTGTTGATGGAATTTTAATCGCTCCAGGATTTGGAGATAGAGGAATCGAAGGGAAAATTTTGGCGGCAAATTATGCAAGACGAAACAAGATTCCAACCTTTGGTATTTGTTTGGGTATGCAGATTATGACCATCGAATTTGCTAGAAATGTATTAGGTTTAGAAGATGCAGATTCTTCGGAAGTTAATGCACATACGACACATCCAGTCATTAATTTGATGGAAGGTCAGAAAAATGTTACCCACAAAGGTGGAACGATGCGTTTAGGGAATTGGAAATGTCAATTGGAACCATCATCCAAAGTATTTGAAATGTATGGAGAAGAATTGATTGAAGAACGTCATCGACACCGTTACGAATTTAATAATGAATATTTAGAAAGTTTTGAAAAAGAAGGATTCATGCCAGTTGGGAAAAATCCAGATACAGGACTTGTCGAAATTTTAGAATACAAAGATTTGCCTTTTTATATAGGGGTACAATTTCACCCAGAATACAGAAGTACGGTAGCCAATCCGCATCCTGTGTTTGTGAAATTTATTGAAGCAGCATTTATGCATAAACAAAACGAAAACATTCATGCAACAAGAAAGAAAATTTGATAAAAACACGCTGATTGCCATCATTTTGATGGGAGTTTTCATGTTTGGTTTCATGTATTTTAATCAACCTTCCGAGGAAGAATTAAAAGAAAAAGCGAGACAAGAACAACTTGCAGCACAAAAAGAAAAAGAAGCACAAGAAGCAGTTGCTCAATTGCAATCTCAAACTCCAACTGTACAAGTTGATTCTACTGCAACAGCTCCTGTGGTTGTAAAAGCAGAAGATTTTGAGACAGAAAACGAACATTTCAAAGTGAAGTTTTCTGGAAAAGGTGGATATATTTCCGAATTGTTATTGAAAGACTTTTCTGCTTTTGATAAAAATGCAGCAGACCATAAAAAACCGATGTATCTAATCGGTGAAAATAACAACAAATTCAATTTACGTATCAAAGACAAAGCAGGTAGAGATATCAATACCTCTGAATTGTCTTTCTCTCCTTCTGTTCAGAAAACAGGAGATGTGACCATTGTAACCATGACCGCGCCAATTGATCAAGGGAAGTTGGAGTATGTGTATACAATTGGGAAAGATTATACCGTTGGATTTGAAATCAAATCGCAAGGAATTCATAACATTACCTCTGAAAAAAACATTGGTGTTGATTGGAATTTAAAAGCTTCTTCTACCGAAAAAGGAAAACAACAAGAAGGCTATTGGGCTCAAACTTACTTCCGTTTCAAAGGAACTTCTGATGTCGAATATGAATTATTTGGAGCTGACGAATGGTCAGAAAAAGAAAGCGTTGATTGGATTGCATTCAAACAACAATTCTTTTCCACAATCTTATCATTTGACGAAGGTTTCCAAACCCCAAAAGGTGGATCCGTTGGAATTGATTATGAAATCGATCCTGAACACAGCAAAGAATATAATTTCGCAGCATTTTTGCCAATTTCTGGTAGCGAATTGAACTATAAAATGCAATGGGATTTTGTTCCATTGGATTATCGATTATTGGCTTCAGACAAATATGAAGGGAAAAATTTCGACGAAATTATTCCATTTGGATGGGGATTCTTAGGATGGATCAACAAGCATTTCTTCCTAAACATTTTCCAATGGTTAGCCAAAACAGGAATGAATTACGGGTGGGTTATTTTGTTGATGACCATTGTTGTGAAATTGGTTTTATCCCCAATCATGTACAAACAATATCGTCAAAGTGCGATGATGCGTATTTTACGTCCTGAATTAAACGAAATCAATGAAAAACATAAAGGACAAGAAAACGCGATGAAGCGTCAACAAGCAACTATGGAACTGTATCGAAAAGCAGGTGTAAATCCGCTTTCTGGATGTTTACCAGCCTTGATTCAAATTCCAATTTTCTATGCCTTGTTCCGTTTCTTCCCCAACGTCATTGATTTACGTGGACAATCTTTCCTTTGGGCAGAAGATTTAACGGCATATGACTCGCCAATTAGTTTACCAGATTGGGTTCCATTAATGGATGGACACATCAGTATCTTGGCTTTGTCTTATATCATTGCGATGGTGATTTACTTCAAGGTTTCTGGATCTATGGATAGTTTCAATCAACCACCACAAGAAGGAATGCCAGATATGCGTATGATGAAATACGTGATGTACTTGATGCCAGTATTCTTCTTCGTATTCTTGAATAGCTATGCATCTGGTTTATCTTGGTATTATTTGGTATCGAACGTGATCAACATTGGTATTGTTTTATTCATCAAAAATGTGATGATCGATGACAAGAAAATTCATGAGAAAATTCAAGAAAACAAAGCAAAGCCTAAAAAGCCAAGCAAATGGGGTTCTAAAATGCAAAAGTTAATGGAACAAGCGCAAGAAGCCCAAAAACAACAAGAAGCAATGAAAAAGAACAAGAAAAAATAATTCTGAACTTTTTTAACCATACCATCGGACTCTCAAAAGGAGTCCGATATTTTTTGCTTTGAAACGAATTTGCCTTTCGTGAAAATTCCCCTAAATTTGACTAAACTTAGAAGTATAGCCATGGAACATTTAGTTGAAAGTATTATTTTAGTCTTATTAGCAATTGTTTTCTTACAATCTGGAATTGACAAAATACTGGATTGGAAAGGAAATTTAGGATGGCTGAAAGGTCATTTTGCCAATACGCCCATCAGAAACATGGTTCCTATTTCTTTGGGATTGATTACTTTGTTGGAAATTGCTTCGGGTGTTACGGCAATTATTGGAATTTTCATGCTTTGTACCAGTGGAAATACCTGTTGGGCTTTAATAAGCGGAATTTTATCGGCCATCACTTTCTTGATGTTATTTCTTGGTCAGCGTTTGGCAAAAGATTATCCGGGAGCTCAAACCATTGTGATTTATTTGATTCCGACTGTATTTCTTTTGTATTTATTGCAAGGATAAAATCTTATTCGCTCGCGCCGGGTTGTCCTTTTAACCAATTGTTGACAAAACGTTCTCCGTTTTCGTACATAATTTTCTTGACAATCGATTTCAAATAGGTGAGATTTTTTAATTCATGTTGAAGGAATTCAACTCCGCCATTTTCATCGTAATAGGCTTTGGCAGCGGTTGGCAACCATTTCAATAAATTGTATTCCAAATCGTCAATGGATTGAATGTTGTGACAAATTTTCATCGGTTCGATCAGTCCATCATAATCCGATCCTACTGAAATATGATTCCAAGGATTGATTCCCTCTGGGCCACGTAAATAACCAACGGTTACGATATGGATAATATTGAAACAAAAACATAGCGGATGACGATCTTCCTTGGTTGGAATCAGCCAACTTTCTTCCTGAATCGCCATGGTTTCTAATTTTTCTACTGGTAAATTTTGAAGATTGATATGTGGAAAATGAGTTTGGAAATCTGCAGTGGAAATATATTCACTTGCATCACCTGTATTCAACCCGATTTGGGCTTGAAACCCTAAAATTCTTACGTCCAAACTTACCCCAATAAGTCCGTTGCTTTCCAAAACTTTGACAATATCATCATCCATCAAATTGATCGACCAAGGATTGAAACTAAAATTTTGGTTGACAAACGAACCCCATTTTCCGCAAGATTTGCGCTCCATTTCAATTTCAACCGAACGTACTCCTTGGTAATTGTAAATTTTGGCTGAATTGGGTTTGAGTTCTTGCTTCCATTCGTTCGTGGAATATCCGGTCACACCGATATGCGAAGCGACCAGTGGTAATTCAATCTTGTTGTCTTTTCGGAATTGATACAAATCTTGCCGAGATTTCAATCCCAAATGTTTAAGATCTACCAAAACAGGAGCTGAAATTTTCTCTCCCTTTTCATTGGTTAATTTCAAATCTCCCAAGGCTTTGATGAATTCTTTTCCTAAAGAAGTTAATCCATTTCCAGCCGGATAAAAAGAAGGATGTTTCAGCATTTTCATCCCAAATCCATGCGTTGCCAAATTTTGTTCCGAAACATGGGTCAAATGGGTAACGGTCATATACAACATATCCATATCATTGTCCCAAAGCAATTGCATGAAATTTTGCAGACTTTGAACGGGATTGATGCCAATTTTTGGGCCTTCATTCATGCTTTTGGTAAAGGAATCTTTTTGGTCATACGCCGAAAATACAGCTGCAGAATCATGTTGAATGGTTTGCCCAATTTTCAATCGAAACAAATTATGTGCACCTTCCAAGGAAACCAATAAATTCAATTTTGCTTTTGAATCGTAAATAGTTTGATGTTTCTTTCTAGTTAACATTTGTATTTCCGGATTTTGCTTAGAAACAGCTCGATACAAGTCCAACTCTTTCAACATCATCCGATAATACGAAATTTCCCCTTTTTGAACCATGTCGAAATATTTTCGATCCATGGGTTTGGTGAAATTGCTTTTTAAAATGGAAGCAAACATTCCTTTACTATCGGCAAAACCAAATTCCAAATTTGCCAAAGCCGCTACGCCCAATTTGGTTCCACCACGCACACAATCATTCAAGGCTGATTGACTTTGAAGGATGTGTAAAAACCAATCATCCACTTTGTCTGCTATGAAATTTTTTAATTCGATTCTGGCTTCTAATTCATACGTCTTTCTTTGCGTAGGAAAATGCGCTTCATATTGTGTGATGAATTTTTTAAATAAGGGATGAAAATGAAAATCAAAAAATTGGGTAGACATAAAGTAAACGTTTTAGTATAAGGTTATTCGTAGCTTTCAAAATACATTTTTAAAATAGGGGAATCCAAGGAACCTTCCGAGGTTCGTTCAAAAACAGTTTGAATCGGTTGCGTTGACAAAGATGAAAGAGCAGTTTGAGCTCTTGGACTTAACATCATTTCCGGCATATAGGATTCTGGTCCGGGTTTAATTTTTCGAACCAAAGTTTGCCATAAATAATGAACACCTTCGCGAAGTCCTAAATCCCAACTTGGTTTTCCTTTGTTGTTAGCATAGGCATATTCCAAACTTTCTTTTTTCGGCAAAGGTTCGTCCAACAAGGCTTGAATGTCCAAAATCCCAGCGCCATAATTTTTTGAATCCCAATGTGCTGGTTTGTTTTTAGAGGCAGATTGTTTCAAACAATAGCGAAAAGCTTCCACAATTTGCCAAGGATAATTGTATTGCGTCAATTTGGATTGATGTTTGGCTTTCCATAACACAGCTGCCGAAGCGACATGAGGTGTAGCATAACTCGTTCCGCTTCCATAGGCCATAATTTCTTTGAGACTTTCGTCTTCAAAGGGTACATAGACATCTTCGCCTGGAGCTGCAATATCGACAGTATTTCCATAACTGCTTCCTTTCCATGGACGCTGATTGGGATTGAAGGCAGCAACGGCGATAGTTCCCGGATAAAGAGCAGGAGCAACGACCATTTCCACTTCATTGCCAGCAGCACAAACCCAAATAACACCTCGATCATAGGCTGATTTCGCTACTTCGTAAATCATCGGTCTCGGATAACTTCCCATGCACATAAACATCACGTCTGCTCCCGAATTGATGGCGTGATTGGCAGCATCTACCAAGTTTTTTCCACGTCCAATTAGCACCACAGATTGTGCAATTCGATAGGGAATCAATTGAAATCGTTGAGGTCCTTCTGAGTACAAAACGCCAAAATTCCCATCATTTTCAAAAGAGGATTTTTGATTGCCAATGACAATACTAGCCGTTCGGGCGCCATGTCCAGGAAATTGTAAGACACCATCATTCATTTCGTCTTTGGCATCATTTCCATCCATAAAATCCTCATCTTCTATCAAATTATAGCCATTCAAAACTTTGGAATGAGTTGTATAACCGGTATCCAATTGAATAAGTTTGATTTCTGATAAATGTTCAGAAATTTTGTTCCAATCTTTTAATTCCTCTAGAGAATCTGGAAGGTTGACAGCTTTTCGGTTCCATTTTCGAATGGATTCATGATCTTTTTTGGAAATGAAATCTTTGGTATAATGCGAAGTTTTCCAATTACCAAGAAATTCCGATTCATTCCATTGAGCAAATCGATTTTTGGTACTTTCAACATCTGAATTTTGGATTCCTATCAGGTTTTCTTTTGCAATATCGGTTACCACAGGAAGATCTGGCGTCGCGATTTCAATTTGTGGCAAATCCTCTAAATACGCTGCAATTTCCCATGGATTTTTATTGGATCTTATGCCGATGTAGAATAATTTTCTTTGTTCCGAATCGGTTGACATCGGAAATAAAGCTTCATTGGAAACAATTTCAGGAATTAGTTTCTTGTAATTTTCTTTCCAATCAAGTTGAAGAAATTCATTATCTGCCAATTCAATTTCGAAAAAATGCAAATGCTGAAGAGGTTCATTTGGTTTTATTTTCGTTTGGTCATCCACGACAATCAAAGGATCTGGTGTTGGTTCTTTTGGCTTGTTGGTATCGTCTTTTTCATCAATTGTAGTACTTATTCGAAGTACTTTATTCAAGGAAGCCTGCATTTTTCGCGGCACTTTCATGGCTTTAAGCGTCTTCAGAATGCTACTTACCCGAATTCCTTCATTCCCAATCCAATCAATAGCATCATCGGGATCGCCAGCACGGACAATGTCACCATCTTTTCGTAGCCATTCACCTTTTTCATTTTTGCGAGGAACACCACTATGATGCAATGCTACAACTTCCCCAGTTCCCAATCCAAGGACCATGGCGCCAGAAGAGCCTGGAAGTGTGTCAGATTCATAGATTAAAAAGTCTTCAGAGAGTGTCAACATTCTGATGTCTTTCAAGACAATTTTTTTATAATCTCCTTGTGGATGTTGAATGACCACACAATTTTCTCCTTCCACAATTTTTCCCAAAGATTCATCCAAAGTGGCATGAGGAATTTCGGTGATGGGTATTTCGTTTTCAATGGATTTTTCTTTCAAGGCGATAATGGAAAAATCAAGTCCAGATGTTGGATCTTTTTCGTCTTTTTCCAAAGAGGACGTGACAAATAATTTATCGGGATCAAAATGATAGGTTTTAACCGTTCTGGGTAGACCTTGATCATTTAGTTCGTAGTTAAATTGAATAAAAGAATGCTCGACGGATTTCGAATTGGGGAAAACATGGTGATTGGTAATCACAATACCAGGAGCAATCAAGAAACCCGTTCCAAATCCAACCGATTTGCTTGGACTTGTTCTGATGACGATTTTCCCAACTGAATCGGCCAATTTGAAAATTTTCCGCAACACCAAAATGTCTTGAAAGTTAGGAGTTCCATTGATACGTTCCACAGCCATCGCAACTGGCATAGGTTCACGATCAATTCTTTTTTTCAAAATATCGGGATTGCTTTGAATTTCTACAAGCGTTGATTCGCCCGAACGCGTTTTTTCAATCCCTTCTTTTACATCTTCAATATGCTCGCTATTTTTTGAAAATCTTTGGAATGCTCCTTCTGCAATGATTTTTCTAGGTAAGTTGCTCATGGTAGATTTATTAAGTTTTGTTTGGAACAAAAGTGAAAATGAAATTACGATTATTTTTTGGTAGATAGAAGATTTGCATTCAGGATTTTACCTGAAAATTCATTAGGTAATTCATTGGGTCAAAGAAGGAAAATTCCTAATTAATTGTATTTTTACTTCGTGATAAGTCGTCAAACCATAGATACTATTTTTTCTACTGCAAGAGTAGAGGAAGTAATCGGAGATTTCGTCAGTTTAAAAAGAGCAGGAAGCAACTTGAAAGGGCTTTCTCCTTTTGTGGACGAAAAGTCTCCTTCTTTTATGGTTTCACCTGCTAAGCAAATTTGGAAGGATTTCTCAACTGGAAAAGGAGGAAACGTGGTTACCTTCTTGATGGAACATGAACAATTTACGTATCCGGAAGCCTTGAAATGGTTAGCAAAACGATACAATATTGAGATTGAGGAAGATCGTGAACAAACAGATCAGCAAAAAGAGGAAACTCAATTTCGCGAAAGTTTGTACATCGTTTCAGAATTTGCCAAAAAATATTTTATTGAACAGCTTACGGAAACCGAAGAAGGACAATCCATCGGTTTGTCCTATTTCAAGGAACGTGGTTTTACAAAAGCGACCATTGAGAAATTTGAACTTGGTTATTCGCCTGCAAAAAGAAATGCGTTTACCGAAGCTGCCGAAAAAAAGGGATATGGCAAAAATATTTTGGAAGCTTCGGGTTTATCCATTTATAAGGAAACTGAGCATGGAATCGATCGTTTTCGTGAGCGTATAATTTTCCCAATTCATAGCTTCTCGGGAAGAACTTTAGGATTTGGTGGACGAATTCTTCGAAGTGATGTTAAGGCTGCGAAATATCTCAATTCTCCAGAATCCGAAATTTATCATAAGAGTAAAATTCTTTATGGTGTTTTCCAAGCCAAACAAGCCATCCTGAAAAACAACGAATGTTTGTTGGTGGAAGGTTATACCGATGTGATTTCTTTGCATCAAGCTGGAATTGAAAACGTGGTGGCGAGTTCGGGTACGGCATTGACGCCAGATCAAATTCGTTTGATCAAACGTTTGACGCCCAATGTCACGATTTTGTATGATGGTGATCCAGCTGGAATCAAAGCTTCTTTCCGTGGAATTGATTTGATTTTGGAGCAGGAATTGAACGTGAAAGTCTTGTTGTTCCCAGAAGGCGATGATCCGGATTCGTTTGCGCGCAAACATAATTCGGATGAAATTTTGGAGTATATCAACCAAAATGCTACCGATTTCATTCAATTCAAAGCAAAAATTTTGCTTGAGGAAGCCAAGGATAATCCGGTTAAAAAGGCAGAATTAATAAGAGATATCATTCAGAGTATTGGGTTGATTCCAAGTGTTATTCAGCGAGAATTGTACATTCAGGAAACGTCCAAGTTGATGGATGTTCGCGAGGAGGTTTTGTTCAAGGAATTGGAACAAACGATACAACGAAAGTCAAAAGATAATTCTCCAAAACCAGTTCAGGATTCACCCAATCGACCACTGGAAGTTGTCAAAACCCAAGAGGTAACGATTCGTCCGCGTGAAGTGGTGGAAGAAGAAATCATTCGTCTAATTATGCAATTTGGGAATCTGATTGTTGAATTGGAAAATGATGAAGGTGAAAAATATGAAACAACCGTTATTGAGGAGATCATCCGTCAATTTGATACCAATGAACTTTCGCTAGAAAATCAATTATACCAAACGATTTTGGAAGATGTCAAATTGGGTTATGAAAATGATGAATTGAGAACGGGTGATTTTTTCGTGAAAATGTTCGACGAAAATAAAACCCAAGTTGCTTCTGAAGCCTTGATGGAAAAGTATTTCATCAGTGAGAACTGGGAAAAGAAATTGAATATTTTCATCGCACCCAAAGAAGAACATATTTCTAAAAACATTACCGATACAATATTGCGCTACAAGACTTTATACATTGAAGATAAAATAAAGGAATATGCAAAACTTCTCAATGGCGAAGATTTATCGGGTGAAGTTCGCAATGAACAATTGGAAAAAATTATGATTTTGACTCAAACTCGCGCCAGAATTTTCAAAGCCTTGAATCGAGTGGTGTAAAAAAAGCCCCTTGATTTTCAAGAGGCTCAAATTTAGTCAACTAGTTTACCAATAATTTTTCGGTATATAGATTTCGATTGGTTTGAACTCTTACAATATAAGTTCCTTTTGGTAAGTCTGAAATTGAAATTTTGTTTGACAATTTATCATTTACGTCTACTTCTTTTACTATTTGTCCAGCTATATTGATAAAAGAAATCTTTTGAGTTGGTTCTTTGGAATCAATTCGTACAAATTGAGTAGCTGGATTGGGCGAAATGCTAATTTTGTTTTCGGCGATTATTTCTTCTGTATTCATATAATCTTTTTCATCGACAAATACATTAAAAATTAAGTCGTGAGGCATTTGCGAAAAATCTTCGGTTGCAATTCCCCATTTGTTTTGAAAAGGACTATAGAATGCTGTTAATGCTTTATTATAATATTGATAATGAGGGGATTCGTAATTTAATTTGTAATGGGTAAATACAAATCTTGCGTTGGGTTTGTTGTTTAATAAGGGATGGTCAATAAAGGTGATATCGTTTGGTGTGTTTCCTGAATTTGTATAATGTCTAAATGCAGTTACATCCTCTGGTCCATCGGTCATAAACATAATTCTTGTTTGATGAGCTTGAAAATTTTGCTGATTTTCTGTATAAACTTGATGACGATTATTGATGTAATCATAGGTAACGCCAATTCGATGAGGGAAAAGTTCTCCACTGCTCACATGAATTGCTGCCGTAATTTTATTCTCTGAATTATCAATCCAAGGATCATCAATGATATTGAAAAAATTGGCATTGGAGTCACAAGTTCGAACCGTTCCATAATTGCCAGAACTTAGATAAACGAAAAAACTAACATCAGTTGGCATAGGGCTTTGGTCTGCATTGTAAATCAGCCAACGTTGTAGATCTTCGCTGAAATAAACTCCGTTTGTGTTTAGATTTGCTTGGTTTGCATTTAGGCAAGACCAACAATGTGATACGAAAATATTGGCATCTGGATTGTAATTCAAGTCCGGGTGATCCAAAATAGTTTTGAAATCTTGAATATTATCAACAGAAGTTTTGTGAATGAATATTCTCTCTAGTGCTAAAAGTGATTTTGTACATAACAAGCAAATTAATAGGGTAAAAAAGTATTTCATAGAAATTGTTTTTAATTTTCCCACAAAGCTACTTTAGCGTACTACTTTAAGATTATGGGTATTCCTCCAAATTAGAGGTAAGGGTTTTCCCTGATTGGGTTTAAATGTGTTAGTTTTGAAACCTACTTACATCAACATTATGCTTTTAATTATTAAAAAAAAAGCTCGGATTTAAAAATCCGAACCTTGACTACTCAATACACACACACATAAATAGGATAGAATCCATTGGATTAAAATTGCACGAGAGATTCTGATTATTGTATGATTAATTTCTCAGTGGATATTGTTCGATCGGTTTGGATTTTTAGAATGTAGACTCCTTTTGGCAAGTCAGCAATGGATATGTTATTGGATAAATTTGCCCCAGCATTAACTTCTTTCAAAATTTGTCCAGCGCTGTTGATAAAGGAAATCTTTTGGACAGGATCTTTGGAATCAATTCGTACAAATTGAGATGCTGGATTGGGAGATACGCTAATTGTATTCTTGGATAAGGATTCATCTGTATCCATGTGAACATATTCATCAACAAACACATTAAAAATCATATTAATCGGAACAGGTGATGAATCCTCTGCAGCAATTGCCCATTTTTCATGAAACGTATCGTAAACTGCAGTTAATGTTTTATCATAATACTGATTGTATTCTGACGTCGGGATATTTAATTTGTAATGTGTAAAGACAAATCTTGCGTTGGGTCTTAAGTTCAATAAAGGATGGTCAAGATACGTCACATAGTCTGTGTTATTTTGTCTTGAAATGTGTTTAAATCCAGCTATACCTTCTTCACCGTCGATAATAACCATGACATTGGTTTCTAATTCTAGAAAGTTTTCTTGATTTTCTGTGATAACACGATGTCTATTGACATCATAATCAAAAGAAATTCCAATTCGATGCGGAAATACTTCTCCTTTACTCAAATGTATAGCTGCAACTTCTTCATCTTCAATATTATTAATTAATGGGTGACTAAGATTAAAATAAGGGGAGTTGGTCTGACTTAATCTGGTAAAACCATAATTAGGATCTTGAACAATATAAACAAAGAAGGTTAAATCTTCTTGCATTTGGCTTATATCTACATTGAAAATAATCCATCTTTGAATATAATCATCGTAGATGAGCGCATTGTTACTTAAGTTATTTTTATTGGTATTTAGGCAAGAATAACAATGCGAAGAAAATAGGATAGCATCTGGATTATTATTCAAAGAAGGGTGATCCAAAATGGTTTTGTGGCCCGAAATGTTGGATGTAGAAGTTTTGTGAATGATAATCTTTTCTTGCGCTACCATTATTTGGGCAAAGAATAAGAAAGTTAATAGGGTAATAAGGTTTTTCATAGAAATTGTTTTTAATTTCTACAAAACTATGATGGCCCTAATTTTTAGGTATATGGGTATACCTCCAAAATATGAATAAGGGTTTTCCCTGAGGAAATTAAAGTAGCCTTTGGATGAATGTTTGTTAAACTTTATTTGAATACAGAACACCTGAATTTCTCGTCAGAAATTAGACTTAGTGGAAAATCTTTTTTAATCTTATTCAAATCCGAACTAGCTTCTTCTCTTGTTTTATATCTTCCAACTTTGACTTTATAATCAGGAGAAACATAGGACAAAGATGCTTTTAGTTGAGGGAATTTACCATTGAAATCATTGACAATTTTCTCTGCTTCTTGTCGATTTTTGGAATAAAAAATTTGAATACTTGCACCCTTGCAGAATTCAGGTTCAGGTTTCGGTGGATCGTTTTTTGTATCCTCTGATTTTTCTTTGGATTCTAAAATATTATTCAAGGATTCGGGTAATTCCACCGTGAAATTATCATTTTCTTGAACTTTGATGGTTTCTTGTCCGAAACAGAACATTCCAACTACTAGAAATAAAACAAAATATTTCATCATTAATCTTTCTTTTTGAATGAATCAGTCTTTTTATCATATCCATACGGACAATGTCGGCAGCCACTTTTGCAGCAATAGCCTCGTCTTAGATGGTATTGTTCGGTAAAAACAATGTATCCTTCTGGTGTTTTGTAAAAGTCGCCTTCTTGAAGTTTTGGATTCATATTGAAAATGAAACGTTAATTAGATTGCTTAGGATCATTCTCTTTTTCCTGTTCTTGTTCCACCTTTTTATAAGCCTGAAGAATTTTCCCCACCAATTTATGTCGAACCACATCTTTTTCAGTCAATTGAACCATGCCAATATCATCCACATCTTTCAAAATGCGCATGGCTTCTTTCAATCCCGATTTTTGTTTTGCGGGTAGATCGACTTGTTCTGGATCTCCTGTGATGATGAATTTCGCATTTTTACCCATACGAGTCAAAAACATTTTCATCTGCGAATAGGTGGTATTTTGTGCTTCATCCAAAATCACAAAGGCTTCGTCCAAGGTTCGTCCACGCATAAACGCCAATGGCGCAACTTCGATCACACCTTTTTCATAATACGCATTGAGCTTCTCAAAATGTATCATGTCTCGAAGCGCATCGTAAAGTGGTTGTAAATACGGATCCAACTTTTCTTTCAAATCACCTGGCAAAAAACCCAAACTTTCACCTGCTTCCACAGCAGGACGAGTCAAAATGATTCGGCGGACTTCTTTATTTTTCAAAGCTTGAACCGCCAAAGCAACTCCTGTATAAGTCTTCCCTGTTCCGGCTGGACCAATGGCAAAAACCATATCGTTTCGTTGAACTTTTTCGACCAATTCGCGTTGTCCTGGCGTTTGAGCTTTGATTAATTTCCCATTCACACCATGGACAATCACTTCGTCTACTTTTATACGTGTTCCATTTTTAGGAGAATCTGTATCCAAAATTTCTTCGATTTGTTTTTCGTTTAGTCGGTTATAGTGTTGAAGATGTTGAACGATTTGAGAAAGTTTGTCTGAAAACTCTAGTAAATATTGCTCATTTCCAACAGCAGATATATTTTTTCCCCTTCCAACAATTTTTAATTTCGGAAAACGGGTTTTGAGGTGTTTAAAATTCACATTATTAGCTCCATAAAACTCTTGAATGTTTACATCAGCTAATTCTAAATTTATTTCTGTCAAATGTCTTTTGTTTAAATTCGATATATGACAAAAATACGTAATATATTTGTTCCTTCGAACTGAATTTCATGCCAATCATCACTTTAACAACCGATTTTGGAAACAAAGATCCCTTTGTAGCTTCTGTCAAAGGAAGAATTTACAAAGAATTGGAAGAGGTAGTCATCGTCGATATTTCTCACGAAGTCGAACCTTTTGATATTGGTGAAGGAGCATTTATTGTCAAAAATTCATACAAAGATTTTCCAGAAGGAACCATTCATATTGTAGGCGTAGACGATATTATTACTCCTCAAAAAAAACCGATTGCTGCCTTTATAGATGATCATTATTTCATTGCGAGTGACAACGGTATATTGTCTTTGATCAGTGCAGAAATTACGCCACATGAAATTGTTGAAATTAACATTCCACAACTTCAGGTCGATTCCATTTTCCCTACGCGTGATGTTTTTGTGCCGATTGCCTGTCATTTGGCAAGAGGTGGAAAATTATCGGTTGTCGGAAATCGTATGAAACAATTCAATGAATTGTATCGTTTGAAAGCAGTGGTGAAAGATGATAAAACCATCATTGGAACGGTAATTTATATTGATAATTACGGCAATGCAATCACCAATATTTCCCAAAAGTTTTTCGATAAAATTGGAAAAATGAGAAATTTCGTGGTTCGTTATCGAAACAATGAATTCACCACGATTTATAAAAATTACCGCGAAATTGTAAAAGATTTCGACAAAGAAATGGATGATATGGGCAAAGGAATGGCCATCTTTGGTTCATCTGGTTTCTTGGAAATCTCCATGTACAAAGGAAATCCCAACACAAGTGGTGCAGCAAGTAGTTTGTACGGATTGAAAAAAGGAACGGAAATCTATGTGGAATTTTCTTAAGATTTCACCCAATCCGATTTTTTGATTCGAAAGACTACATTTCTTCTGGTAGGTTCACCAAAATAGGCAACATCAAGTTCATCAATTAATTCTGCACCCAAACGTGCCATGGCAATTCTTGAACGTTCGTTGGCTGCGCCTACATGAAACAAAACATGGTCTACATACTGAAAAATATAGTTCAACATCAATCTTTTAACGGAATGATTAATTCCTGTTCCCCAAAATTTCGTTCCGTAAAAAGTGTATCCGATATAGATGGAATTTTCTTCTGGATTGTAATCGTAAAACCTTGACGAACCAGCGATTTCATTGGTTTTTTTGTCCAAAATTTTAAAAGCTCCGCCGCTTTCCAGTGCTCCTTGAAAGAAGGTTTGGAAGACTTCTCGTTCGTATCGATTTTTATTGGGATGCTGTTCCCAAACTTTGGGATCTGAAGCAACTTGGTAAACTTCTTCAAAATCGGTATCCTTTAGTGGAATTAATTTCGCCAATTCATTTTCAAGTTGTGGTTGGATAGAAAAATTCATGAATCTTATTTTCTACCAAATTTAATGGAAATTAACGAACAACTAATTGTATTTTTGTCAGGCATTTTAAGCAAATCAGAATGGAATTTTACCCAATCATCAAAGCAATTCATCTCATTTTCGTTGTGAGTTATTTTGCCGGATTGTTTTACATTGTACGATTGTTTATCTATCATACCGAAACCCAAGACAAAGAAGATGTGGAACAATCTGTCTTGCGGAAACAATTTCGAGTGATGGAACAAAAATTATGGAACATCATTACGGTTCCAGCAGGAATTTTGGTTTTGGTAACGGGAATTACCATGTTATTTCTTAATCAAACTTTGTTGTCACAAGCCTGGATGCATATCAAGTTAACGGCTATTTTGTTGTTAATCGGTTACCATCTTTGGAGTTGGAAAACATTGAAAGAAATTCAGGCAGATGTGTACAAAATGAAGTCTGTGAAATTGAGAATGATGAATGAAGTAGCAACATTATTGTTGTTCATCATTATTTTTGCGGTAATCCTAAAAGGTGGAATCATCACAAATTGGTATTGGATTTTAATTAGTTTTGTGACAGTTGGTGTACTAATTATGCTAATTGTTCGTTTAGTAAATCGAAAGAAATGATCAAAATATTTAAAAAAGAACTGGCAAATTATTTCATGGGCTATATGGCCTACATATCTGCTTCGGCATTTGTGTTAATTTGTACGTTATTTCTTTGGTTTTTCGACAATGAATTCAACATTTTCAACATCGGAACCGCTACATTGAGTAGTTTTTTCTTTATTGCTCCTTGGGTATTGTTTTTTCTTATTCCAGCATTGACGATGAGAACTATTTCCGAGGAAGAAAACAACGGAACTTTGCAATGGTTATTTACCCAACCCATTAAAATTTGTGGAATCGTTTGGGGGAAATTTTTACCGATCTTGGTCGTATTGTTGTTCGCAATCTTACCAACATATTTATTTGTCTATACCATGGAGCAATTCATCGTATCCGATCAAATTTTGGATTATGGTGCATTATTGAGCGGTTATTTAGGATTGTTTTTATTGGGTTCTAGCTTTGCAGCGATTGGGATTTTCACTTCTTCCTTGACCAAAAATCAGGTTGCAGCTTATGTTTCCGCGATCTTCTTATGTTTTTTCTTTTTCTATGCATTTGAAAGTTTGGCTTCCTACAATTTATTGGGAACGGCTGATTATTATGTGCAAAAAATTGGAATGTATCAACATTACCAACAAATGCTAAAAGGAATTCTGGATACGAGAGATTTGATTTATTTCTTCGTTTTAATTGGTGTTTTTTTGGCGTTGACGAATGCTAATTTGATTAGAAAAAAATAAAGTTTTCAGTAGGAAAATTATGAAAAAGACAACACGAAATATAGCTTTGCTTATCACGATACTAATTGGAATTTTGGTTCTATCGGAATTCGTTTTTAAACGATTCGATATGACCTATGACCAGCGATATAGTTTGAGCGAAACTACACATGAAATTTTGGAAGGAATTGAAAAGCCTTTGAAAATTAATGTCTTGTTGGGTGGTGAACTTTCAGGTGATTACCGAACTTTAAAAAATGAAATTTCCTTTTTGTTGGATGAATTTCGAACCATCAATCCCAAAATATCCTATCAATTTTTAGATCCGTCCAAAGATTTTTCGATGGAAACTTTGCAAGAAAATGGATTGGCACCAGCGCCAGTTCGTACCGATAAAGGTATTTTGAATGTATATCCGTATGCGCAAATAAGTTTTGACGGAAAAGAATCATGGATGGAAACTTTGGTCAATGATCCAGCCTTACCTTTTGAGCAATTAGCCTTGGCTTCCACTGAAAAATTGGAATATTTGTTCATGGAAGATTTGCGTAAAATCACGCAAGTCAATCGTAAAAATATTGGATTTCTTGTTCATCATGACGAATTAGGTCAATTGCATATGGACGGATTGGGTCGTGCATTGGCAGACAATTATAATGTCGATGTGTTCTTAAAGCCTGTACAAGATTCCACCTATTCTTTGCAGCAAGAAGATTTAAAGGATTTATTGAATTATGATGCTTTGGTGGTGGCTAAACCGACTTTGCCGTTTACGGATATGGACAAATTGGTGATGGATCAATACATCATGAACGGTGGGAAAATGATGTTCTTAACCGAAATGGTCGATGCCGAAATGGACAGTATCTTTCGAAGTGGAAAAATCGTGGCTTTTCCTCGCGATATGAAGTTGAATGAATTCTTTTTTAACTATGGAATTCGAATCATCCCTGCCATTGTAAAAGATTTAGAAGCTTCCAAAATTGTCTTGGCCGACGGTGAAACGACTGCTGGAAACATCAGTTACAATTCCTATACTTGGCCTTATTTTGTTCGTGGATTCAAAGCAGACGAAAACCCGATTACCCAATCCATCAATTCGGTGAAGTTTGAATTTGCCAATCCAATCGAACTTTTGGAAAATCCCAATGTACAACATGAAGTCTTGTTGGCCACTTCTCCTTATACGAGTTTGCAGCCTTCCATGAGTTTTATTGAGTTAGCTGAGGTTGACGAAATCAATCCGCAAGAATATGAAATGGGAAGAATTCCATTGGCTGTTTTGGCGCAAGGAAACTTAAAATCGGCTTTTGCAGCGCGTTATGAACGCGAAGAATTTCCCAATTTTAAATCGGAAACAACCGAAGGGAAATTATTGGTAATTTCTGACGGTGATGTGGCCAAAAACCATGTGTTAATGGGAAGACCAATGCGTTTGGGAGAAGACAAATATTCGCTTCGTCCCGACAATCCTAAACAACGTCCTGTTTCCTATGATAACCAGAATTTCTTGACGAATTCGATTGATTATTTATTAGGGGAAACGGATTTCCTAAATCTGAAAAACCGTAAATTAGAGATTCCAACCTTAAATGAAACCAAAGTAAAATTGGAGAAATCGTCTTGGCAAATGACCAATTTGATTATTCCTGTTTTGGGAATTTGGATTCTTGGAATTGGTATGATTTGGTGGAGAAAGAAGAGGTTTTCAGCTTAGGATTGATTAGCATTTTCCTTGTGCCCATAGTGAAACTTGGTGTTCGTGTTCTTTGTAGTAAAATTTTAAGATTCAAAATAGTTTCATCAGACATAAAATTATCTTTTACGAAAATCCAAATCCTCTCTTTTGGCAAAAACTACGGCTAAAACAATAATTCTCATTTTGTCTTCATCTACCAGATAATGAATTTGATAAGGAAATTGTCGTATAAGCCGGACACGCACATCTTTGTATATCACATCATTTGCAAGAGGATTTTCAGCTATAAAATTTCTGGCTTCCCGTATTCTTATTAGAAAAGCTTTGGCTAATCTTGGAGAAATCTTTTTGTAATAATTTATTGCGTCAGAAATGTCTTGCTTTACAAAAGGCCGATTGACGATTTTATATTTCACTTTCCAATTGATTCAAAAGTTCATCGAAATCCATCACATCATCCGGATTATTTTGATAATCTTCTAAACGGGTATCAAGCAAACTTTTCAAATCATCGCTTAACGAATCTTTATCGTCAGACGGTAAAATGATAACTTCCACCCTTTTGGCATTAAATCCTTCCGGTAACGTAATCTGAAAAGTATTGTTTTTAACTTCAACAAATTGTCTGACAGCATCCATAATAAAATATTTGGCTACGCTAATGTAAGGAATTTATGGGAAATGATAGTTTTTATAAAACTCGATAGTGATAGTCAATAATTTATGATGGGGTTTGGTGGCGGAAGAGGAGGTTTTCTAGGCAAACAAATTAATCATTTCCGTTTCGGAAGTCGACTCGCTATCATCGCAATTTGACCCATATGGTTTGCTTGGTGCTCCATCACGTGAAACCAAGCCCAATAGTTATTCATCGTAGTCGTTCCCATCATTTCTTTCAACCAAGCATCGTTTTTGGTCGCCAAAAGTCGCGAAGATTCTGCTCTGACTTCATTCCAAATGTCCAAATAGTAGGAGATAGGTTTGTTTTGAAATTCTTTCTGAGCAGGTTTTCCTAAATCCAATGCAGATTGCCAAATTTTACGTTCTTCTTTGTTGAAATTTCGATTTTCAAAAGATTTCACTTGGTAATATTTTTCAGTTGCAGCTAAATGCATAATCAACGCACCAATGCGATTAGCTTTATCATCCAATAAAAAATCGGTTTCTTCTTGGTTTAAATGTTGAACATTGATGGTTATTCGATTTTTCAAATCTTCCATCATCGAAACCAAAATTCCAATCTCTGGCGAAAATCCTTCTTTTGGTTCAAGTGTGAATTGTGCCTGACTAAAAATGGATAGAGAAATAAAAATTATAAAAATGTATTTCATAGCAAAAAGGTTTAAACTCAATTGAATTTAAACCTTTTTAAAAGAATGTGTTGTATAATAATGTGTTAAATTAATATTCAATCTTGGATTGATAATAATCCTCTGATTTATGGTTTCGTTCCACCGGATATTTTTCTGTAAAACAACCAAAACAATGATCGGTAGAACCTAGAATGTCAATTAGATTTTCGACTGTTAAGAAATCCAAACTATCTACTCCTAAATAATTCACCAATTCTTTTTGGGTCATATTTGCCGAAATTAAATCGGCTTTCGTTGGCATATCGATTCCCAAGAAACAAGGTGCGATAATCGGCGGTGAAGCCGAACGGAAGTGAATTTCCTTTGCTCCTGCTTCTTTTAAAATTTTGATCAGTAATTTACTCGTTGTTCCACGAACAATCGAATCATCCAAAATCACCAAACGTTTTCCTTTGATTTTGTTGGCAATCGGATTCAATTTTAAGTTCACAATTCGTTCCCGCATTTCTTGCGAAGGAACGATAAACGAACGGCTCATATAGCGGTTTTTAACCAAAATCGGCTCAAATGGAATACCCGAAGCTTCTGAATATCCGATAGCTGAAGGAACTCCAGAATCGGGAACACCAATCACCACATCGGCATCAATTGGCGATTGTTCGTATAATTTTCGGCCGCTTTCCACTCTCAAATCATAAACATCGGTTCCTTGAATGGTGGAATCAGGACGTGCGAAATAGATGTATTCAAACGCACAAATTCGATTTTTGGAAGGTTGATTCAGCGGATAAGAATGCAAACCATTTTCGTCAGCGACTACAATTTCTCCTGGTTCTACATCACGAATGAATTCGGCTCCCACAGCGTCCAAAGCACAAGATTCCGAACTGAAAACATAGGTGTCATCCCCAATTTTCCCAATCACCAACGGACGAATTCCATTCGGATCACGAAAAGCTGCCAAAGAATTTTTGGTCAATAATAAAACCGAATAAGCTCCTTTTATTTTTGCCAATCCTTTCTGAATCGCTTCTTGAACACTTAAATCGGAATATTTTTGAATCGAACGCAAAATGACTTCAGTGTCAGAAGTTGCCAAAAATGGAAGTCCTTCCTGGATCAATTCTTCTTTTAATTCGTCTGTTTCGATAACATTTCCATTGTGTACAATCGAAAAATGCGGTTTTCCAAAATAATTCACCGCATACAAAGGTTGAATGTTTTTCTTGCTTCCACCGCCAGCAGTTGTATAGCGCGTATGACCGATGGCTGCATTTCCTTGGAAATCCTCGATTTCTTCGATTTGTTTGAAAACATCCAATACCAAACCAGTCGATTTGAAAGTTTTGATGACACTATCTTTCAAAACCGAAACGCCCGCCGCTTCTTGTCCGCGGTGCTGCAAAGCAAACATCCCAAATTGCGCCAAGGAAAAGGTGTCGATATTGTTGGGCGAATAAATCCCAAATACACCGCATTCTTCTTCCATACTGTCCAAGCTATCTTGGAAAGTTTTTTTGAGGATATTTCTTTGGTAGAAATTATTTTGGTGGTTAGATGTTATGTTTTGCGTTTTCATTTTGTTTTTATTAACCAGAAACTGGTCTTTGTGTTTTCCTTGTGAACTTCGTGTTTAAGTTTCTATTTCCCTAAAGCTTCTAACAAACGATTATAAACTTCGTGATAAGCTTCTGAAACTTCTCCCAAATCTCTTCTGAAACGGTCTTTGTCCAATTTCTTCAACGTATCTTTGTCCCACAAACGACAAGTATCTGGACTGATTTCGTCTGCTAAAATGATGTTTCCTTCGGAATCTTTTCCGAATTCTATTTTGAAATCGATTAAGATCAAATTCGCTTTTAAGAACAATTCTTTCAAAGCTTCGTTGATTTTATCGGTCAATTCGTACATAAATTTCAATTCCTCATAGGTTGCTGCACCCAACAAAACTGCGTGATGATCATTGATCAATGGATCGCCCAATTCGTCTTTTTTGTAACAAATGTCAAAGATGGTCACAGGAGATTTCGCTCCTTCTTCCAATCCCAAACGTTGTGCCATAGAACCTGCAACATAATTGCGAACGACCATTTCCAACGGGATGATGTCCACTTTTTTCACCAATTGTTCACGCTCATTCAAGGTTTCAATATAGTGCGTTGCGATTCCTTTTTCAATCAAATAATTGAAAATTAAAGTCGAAATCTTGTTGTTCATTTCTCCTTTGTCGGCAACCGTTCCGCGCTTTTGAGCGTTAAAAGCTGTTGCATCATCTTTGTAATATACGATAACCAAATTTGGATCTTCAGTTGAATAAACCTGTTTGGCTTTTCCTTCGTAAATAAAGTCTTTTTTTGTGTGGCTCATTGTTCTAAGGTGTTTTTTCGATTGTCGAATTTCGAAACTCGATTTTCGCTATTTTAATTATTAGGATTTAATCTTTCTAAACTTTTCCAATATTTGTCTAAATAGATATCGTATTCTATTTCAAATTTATCAGCATATTTTTTTTGTATAGCTAACAAAACTTTTGATGGTTTTCTAAAGTCTTTACAAGCTATATAAATCTCACGTTCTCCATCTGCGGATTGTCTACCAATATTTAAGTATCCATCAATATCTTTTAATTCGTCTAGAATATCGTCTTCAATTTGATTTAATAGTTCATAATCATCTGTATTTGGTAAACCATTTGTTTGTGAACCATCATATTGAATTGTAATCACTGAAAGCCAAGGATGAGAAGGCTTTTCATCCCATCTTAATAAATCTAAATTCACTAGTGCTATCAATTTGTTGCCACTTTTTAATTGGGCTTCCAAGGTGGCATAAGTGTCATTTTCGGTATTATGTCTTGTCGAATTGTATTTTTCGATGAATTCTTTCTTCCTCCAATTCAAGTAATCTTTTAATTTAGAAACAGGTATTATTTCTTTCGTAGCATCTTCTTTTCGAACAAATTCAAGAACATCTATCGAATTTAAAAAATCCAGTTCACCTAAATAATTATCGAGAAAAATATAAATGCCATTAGAAATTTCCGATCTGTTATCATTTGTAAGTTCGTTATGAACAAATGTTAGATTTATTTCATCAGGATAATTAGGATCAAGGGTATCATAAAAAAATATATTCTCTCCACTGAATTTATAATCTCCCATTTGAATTCCTACATTCGAAATATCTAATGCAGGTTTCAATGCAGTGAACTTCCATCCATTTAGTTTAGGTGCTTTTTCAATCAGTTCTTCAGCAAAAACTACATTTTTTGGATAGCCATCAACCGTGATAATTAATTCGACTGTATTATCATCATACATTCCGGTTAAGTACCAATATCCATCTTTTAATTCATCTAATTTTGGAGCAATCACATTTAAAAAGTCCCCTTCAATATCGCCGTTGTTTTTGACAACATTGAAAAAGGTTTTTTCATTCTTTTGAAACCAATTCCAAAAGTCTTCATAATTACGAATTGAATCGTCTTTTTGCCCAAATAGTGAACTAAACATAAGAATTTGTATGATGGTTAAAGTTAGTTTCAATTTTATTTAAAATATTCTACGCCGTTCTTAAAAATATTCATCACTTCCATATCGGGAATGTTTTGGAATAATCCTTCTTCAAAACGCTCCGGATGCCCCATACGGCCGAAAACCTTTCCGCAAGGACTCACAATTCCTTCGATTCCATTAACAGAACCATTTGGGTTGTAAGGTCTTTCCAATGAAATATTTCCATCCAAATCAATGTATTGCGTAGCAATTTGATTTTGTTCATACAATTTACGCAAATTCGGTTCATCGGCTACAAATCGACCTTCGCCGTGCGAGAATGGAATCCAATATTCTTGTCCAGCCATTCCTTTTAACCAAGGCGAATGCGAATCTGCTACGCGAATTCTTGCAATCTGCGTAATATGTCGCCCAATTTCATTGAACGTCAAGGTCGGTGTGTCTTCTTCCAATTCACGAATTTCTCCGTACGGCAATAAGCCCGATTTGATCAAACCTTGGAATCCATTACAAATTCCCAAAACCAATCCACCGCGATCCAACAAACGATGTACGCTGTCTTTGATTTTTTCGTTTCGCAAAACGGTGGCGATGAATTTCCCCGATCCGTCCGGTTCGTCGGCTGCTGAGAATCCACCTGGGATGAACATTATTTGTGCATTGTCGATGGCTTTTGCGTAAGCATCTACCGTTTCTTCAATATCTTTTTCTGATAAATTTTTGAATACGATGATTTCCGTGTTTGCGCCTTCTTTTCGGAATGCTTTGGCGGAATCGTATTCGGAATTCGTTCCAGGGAAAGAAGGAATGAAAACCTTTGGATTTACGATTTTCGATTTTTGATATACGATTTTGGATTTAGGATTTTTAACATCAGAAGTCAAAATTTCTAAATTCTTTCTATCGTTCTTCGTACTTCGTACATTGGTGGGGAATAACTCCTCAAACGTTCCATTCCAAGCATTTTTTGCTTCAGAAATCGATACCGAAATTCCGTTGAAGTTCAATTCGGATGAGGAATTCGTAGTTCCTAAGAATTGATAATTTGCTTGAAGTTCTGTTGGAATATTTAGTTCTTCTGAATGTTCGAGAATAATCGCTGCCGGATAGAATTTCATCAACTCAATTTGGTCACTGAGCGGAGTCGAAGTGAATCCGATTTCGTTTCCAAACGCCATATTGGCCAATGTTTCTGCAATTCCGCCGAATTTTACCGTCGCTGCCGAATGGATTTTAGCATTATTCGAATAGATGAAATTGAAAACAGATTTCATATTCGATTCCTCAACCAAATGATCTTCCGTCAAATTGGGAATCAAAACAGATAGTTTCGAACCTTGTTTTTGCAAAGTAGCCGATTTGATTTTGCTAGAATGATTCGGACTAACCGCAAAGGAAATCAAAGTAGGAGGGACGTCAATATCTTGGTAACTTCCGCTCATACTATCTTTTCCTCCAATTGCTGGAATTTCCAATTGTCTTTGTGCTTCAATCGAACCCAACAAAGCCGCAAATGGTTTTCCCCAACGGTCTGCATCTTCACGCAAACGCTCAAAATATTCTTGGAAGGTCAATCGGATTTCTTGGTAATTTCCACCACCTGCAACGATTTTCGCTACCGAATCCAAAACCGCGAAATAAGCACCGTGGTACGGAGACCATCGGCTGATTACGGGATTGTATCCAAAACTCGCCATCGAAACCGCATGGGTAAATCCATCAGTTGGGAATTTCTGAACGCTGATGTCTTCGGGAGAACTCATTGTTTTTCCTCCGTAAGCATTTAAAATCGTACTTCTACCAACATTATTGTCAAACATTTCCACCATTCCTTTTTGGGAAGCGTGGTTCAATTCTTTTAATAATTGGATGAAATTTTCTTTGTTGAATTCTTTGGCTTCAAATGGGTTTAGAGTTTCACCTTTTTCAACTCTTGCTTTCGCTTGTTTGCGAACGCCGTTGGTATCCAAGAATTTTCTGTCTAATTCAACAATTTTGGTTCCTTTCCACCACATGGTCATCACATCGTCAGACGTAACTTCGGCCACCATTGTAGCTTCCAAGTTTTCTACTTCTGCGAATTGGATGAATTTCTCCACATCTTTGGCTTCCACCACAACCGCCATACGCTCTTGCGATTCAGACAAAGCGATTTCGGTTCCGTTTAAGCCCAAATATTTCAACGGAAGTGTGTCTAAATTGACGTTTACGCCACGCGCAATTTCGCCAATGGCAACCGAAACACCGCCCGCACCGAAGTCATTACACTTTTTAATCAAAGCCAAAACTTCTTTGTTGCGGAACAATCGTTGGATTTTTCGTTCCACGATGGCATTTCCTTTTTGTACTTCCGAACTTAATTCTTCTATTTTTTGTCCGTCGTGCGTTTTGGAGGAACCCGTTGCTCCACCTACACCATCACGTCCGGTTCTACCACCCAATAAGATGACTTTGTCACCCGCTAAAGGTTCTTCACGACGTACCCAATCTTTTTTCACCGCACCTGCGACAAATCCGACTTCCATACGCTTGGCTTTGTAGCCTTCGTCATAAATTTCTTTGACAAAAGTCGTTGCCAAACCGATTTGATTTCCGTAGGAACTGTATCCGTTCGCAGCTTCTTTGGTGATTTTACGTTGCGGCAATTTCCCGGGAAGGGTATCTTCGATTTTCTCCAAAGGATTAGCAGAACCTGTTACACGCATCGCTTGGAAAACGTAGGCTCGACCCGACAAAGGATCGCGAATCGCTCCACCAACGCAAGTCGAAGCACCACCAAACGGTTCCACTTCGGTAGGGTGATTATGGGTTTCGTTTTTGAATTGAAGCAACCATTCTTCTTCCACACCGTCCACATCAATCGGGACAACGATGGAACAAGCATTGATTTCTTCTGAAACGTCGATATTGTTTACTTTCCCTGTTTTGCTCAAATATTTTCCCATTATCGTTGCCATATCCATCAATCGGATGGGTTTGGTGATGCCGAGTTCTTGACGCAAATTCAGGTAATAGTCAAAAGTTCTTTGTAAAGTTTCTTGAAACTGATTTTCGAATTTCACTTCGGTGATTTCGGTTTCAAAAGTGGTATGACGACAATGGTCTGACCAATAAGTATCCAAAACTTTTAGTTCGGTTTCGGTTGGATTTCGTTGAATGGATTTGAAATGATCTTGAATGAATTCTAAATCGTCCATTCCCATTGAGAAACCAAATTCTTTGTGGAGGTTTTCCAATTGATTCGAATCGAAATCGATGAAGCCTTGAACCGTTGGAACTGGTTTGATTTCGGTAGATTCGTTGAAAGATAATTCGTTCAAATCTTTTTCGCGAGATTCAATTGGATTTATCAAATAATTTTTGACTTTTTCCAAATCGGATTCTGACACATTTTCGAACATATAGAGATAACCCGATTTCACTTTGGCTTCGGCAACGCCCAATAAATGCAAGCATTGATCGGCCGAATCGGCACGTTGGTCAAACTGACCTGGAAGTGGTTCTACAGCGAAATAATGCTGAGCCTTCCCTTCGACAAGCTCAGGATGACAAATGCTATTTAAGTCATGATGAACGATGTCTGTTACGGGATCTGCAAACACTTGAAAAAGTGTTTCTTCTAGTTGACTGTCAGTGATTTCGAAAAGGTCATAAATGACAAAAACCTTGCACTCAATATCGGTGACAAGGTTTTGTATTTCTTTCGTGACTTTCTTACTATGAACGTCAAACTGGGATTTCTTTTGAATAAAAATTCGTTTATTCATATTCTTGTTAAAAAACTTATTCTTTTTAAGTTACATTACAAATGAAGAGTATGAAAAACGAATTACATACACTCCACTTGTAGAAACAGATTTACGGCCTGTTGTAGAAACGCTCGACCTTATCTCGAGCTTATACAAATGAAAGTGAATTCACACAAAATTATACTTGGCAAAAGTACAATATATTTTTGGGTAAAAGAAATTTAAAAACATCATTTTTAGTTAATTTATTCAGGAATTTCTTCCTCATAAATCAAGGTGTTGTTGGAATCGAAATAAATGCAGTTTAATTTATCTACATCTACCATCCATTTAGCAATTCCAGCTTCGGCTACTTCTTTGCAAAAGGTGAAATAATCGGATTTTCCTTCTTGATGAAAACGAAGAATCTCACGAAATTTGGTATATTGACAATTTTCCGCAATCTCTATAGGGTCATATTTGGGCAATGAGGAAATTCGATTTCCATCTTTTCCGAAATATTCGGTGTGACCATCGCGCACAAAAGTTTCATAGATTTTAACGCCAATCGTTTTTAAGTCTTGGATGTATTGGGGAAAATCACTGCCTGATTTTATTTTTTGATGAGCCGATTGAATTTCCTCTAGGGTAAACATAGTTCGGGGATTTTAAGGATAGAAAGATACTAAAAAAGGATGACTTCTTGTGAAATCATCCTTTGTATCAATTGATTATTCTATCGAATTATACTTTCAAATCCGTTTGAAGTCCAATTAAATCCTTGTTGGCATCCAAAATCGGTTGCACGTGTTCCGCTAAAAATTCTTCGGTTTGAATCGGAGCGAAACCAATGAAATTCATCGGGTCCAAGACTTGTTGCAATTTTTCTTTGTCAATGTTGAAACGTTCGTCCGCCAAAATTCGTTCTACCAAATCATTTTGTTTTCCTTCTTGTTTCACTTGTTTGGCAGCTTCCATACTGTGTTCACGGATTAATTCGTGTAATTCTTGACGGTCTCCGCCATTTTTCACACCTTCCATAATGATGTATTCGGTTGCCATAAACGGAAGTTCTTCGTTGATGTGTTTTTCGATGATTTTCGGATAAACTACCATTCCGTCCAAAATGTTGTTCCAAATAATTAAAATCGCATCAATCGCTAAAAATGCTTGCGGAATGCTCAAACGTTTGTTGGCAGAATCATCCAAGGTTCTTTCAAACCATTGCGTTGCAGCCACCATCGCTGGACTTGAAGCCAAAGAGATCACAAATTTCGCCAAAGCAGAGATTCGTTCACTTCGCATCGGATTACGTTTGTAGGCCATTGCAGAAGATCCGATTTGGGATTTTTCAAATGGTTCTTCCAATTCTTTTAAGTTTTGCAACAAACGCAAATCATTGGTGAATTTATGTGCTGATTGCGCAATATTGGACAAAGTTGCCAAAACTTCTGCATCGATTTTACGATCGTAAGTTTGACCTGTCACACCCAATACTTTTTTGAATCCGAATTGTTCAGAAAGTCGTTTGTCCAATTCTTTCACTTTGGTATAATCGCCGTCAAATAATTCTTTGAAACTCGCTGCTGTTCCAGTTGTACCTTTCACTCCACGGAAACGTAAGGTATCAATTCTGAATTCCAATTCTTCAAAATCCAATAAAACCGATTGCAACCATAAAGTCGCACGTTTTCCAACAGTTGTTAGCTGAGCAGGTTGGAAATGCGTAAAACCAAGAGTTGGTAAATCTTTGTATTCCATCGCGAAATCGTTCAATCCTTTGATGACATTGACCAATTTCTTTTTCACGATCAACAAACCTTCTCTGATTTGAATCAAATCGGTATTGTCACCCACAAATGCAGAAGTTGCGCCAAGGTGAATGATAGCTTTTGCTTTCGGAGCGACATCGCCCAAGGTATGAACGTGCGCCATGACGTCGTGACGGAATTGCTTTTCGTATTTCGCGGCTACTTCATAATCGATATTGTGAATGTTGTCGCGAATTTCTTGTAATTGTTCTTCCGAAATATCCAGGCCCAAATCTTTTTGGATTTCAGCCAATGCCAACCATAATTTTCTCCAAGTTGAAAATTTCATACCAGGAGAAAAAGTATAAAGCATTTCGTCGCTACTGTAACGAGATTCGAGCGGATTTTGGTATTTGTTGTGCATAATGATTGTGTGATTTGTGAATGCAAAAGTAGCATTTCAAAAAGAGGTTCAAAAGTATTTAGCACAGATTTTGTGGTTTAGCTAGTTATATTTTTGTAATTTAAAACTCTAATCTAATAATTATGAAAGCCAAAAGACAATACCGATACGCTGGAGCCGAACAAGCTTTGGAAGAATTAAAAAGAGAAGGATTTGAAACCGATTACAATCTTGAATCGGCAGAAATCATTCATAATCCGGAAATTTTTGAAATCATTTACATTTATCGATACGAAGGAATGACCAATCCCGATGATGAATCAACGGTGTATGGCATTCAAAATACCCAAACTTGTAACAAAGGTGTTTTCGTTGCAGGAAATTTAAGTTTCAATGAAGACGATGCGGCAAAAGTTTTGTTGCAATTGGAAATCAAGGGAAGACAAGAAGAATTGGATCAATAAAAAAAAAGGTGGTTTGAATTTCAAGCCACCTTTTTCAATTGTATTTTTTTGGAATTAAAATAATTCTTTTCTGATGATGTTCTGTGAACGATCGGGTCCAACTGAAACCAAATAAATTTCGATTCCTAAATATTTTTCAATAAAATGAATGTAATCTTGAGCTTTTTCTGGAAGTTCGTTGAAGGAATTAATTCCACAAATGTCTTCTTTCCATCCGTCTAATTCTTCATAAACTGGATTATATTGTTCCAATTTCGTAGTTGAAGCAGTGAAGTTTTGTTTGATTTCACCATCTTCTGTTTCATAGGCTGTACAAACTTTGATTTTGTCAAATCCGGTCAGAACATCCAATTTCGTAATCACCAAATGCGTGATTCCGTTGATGCGGCAAGCGTGACGTAAAGCTACTAAATCTAACCATCCTGTTCTACGAGGACGCCCAGTTGAAGCACCAAATTCGTGTCCGACTTTACGGATATGTTCTCCAACTTCGTTGTCCAATTCGGTTGGGAATGGTCCATTTCCAACGCGTGTGCAATAGGCTTTCGAAACTCCAATTAAGTTTTGCAATTTTGTTGGTGGAACTCCAGCGCCTACACAAACACCACCAGTTGAAGGTGAAGAGGAAGTTACATACGGATAAGTTCCATAATCAATATCCAACATCAAAGCTTGAGCTCCTTCAAACAAAACCGTTTTATTATCATCAATGGCATCGTTTACTTCGACAACTGCATCGATGATTCTGTGTTTGATTTTTTCTCCGTACTCCAAATAGTTTTGCAAAATTTCCTCTAAATCCAATGCTGGTTTGTCAAATAATTTCTCAAACAAAGCATTTTTTACAGGTAAAGCTATTTCTAATTTTTCTCTTAAAACTTCTGGATTCAATAAGTCGATCGCACGAATTCCCACACGGGCCACTTTGTCTTCGTAACAAGGTCCGATTCCTCTTTTCGTTGTTCCGATGGAATCTTTTCCTGCCGCTTCTTCGCGATAGGTGTCAAGTAAAATATGGTACGGCATAATGATGTGCGCGCGACGATCGATAAAAATATGATCGCTGGTAATTCCGCGACTTTCCAAAGAAGAAACTTCGTCCAAAAAGCTTTGCGGATTCACGACAACACCGCTCCCGATGATGCATTTTCCTTGGGATTGTAAAACTCCCGATGGTAAAAGGTGCAAAACGAATTTGTCTTCGCCTACATAAACCGTATGACCTGCATTGTTACCTCCTTGGTAGCGAACGACATAGTCTGATTTTGCTGAAAGTACATCGGTGATTTTTCCTTTTCCTTCGTCTCCAAACTGAAGACCTACTACAACGTATGTTGACATTATTGTATACTAATTTGTGTGAATATTGTGCAACAAAAATAGGCCTTAAAGATGGGAGGCACAAATAAAAAAGTCAACAATATTTTGGAAGTTATTAAGAATTTAGGGCTCTATTTTATGTTCGATATAATCCCGTAAAATTTTCGGTCTTTCTTTATCTTTTGAAATGATGCGGATTTCTTGATCGTTTAGGATTTCAAATTCTAATTCTTCAAGAATAATATCTTCGGAATCGGGTTGATGATACTCCAAAAATAGTTGATTTCCTTTTGTCCACCATTTTCCAGTTCCTGCATAGTGTTGAACTCCTTTTCCTTTTTCATGAATCATCAACAAAGAATCAAAAAAGCCGTCTTCAAATCTGTGAATGAGTACATAGTATTCGGTTTCTTTTTTTACTTCAATCATTTCTGCTTCAAACTTACCTATCAACTCTGATTGAATTTCCTGAGAAAATAGAAAAGAATTTAGAAATATGAGAAAGATTAAGGAGGTGATTTTCATTTGTTTGAGAAATTATGTTTATTCTAAATTAGGGATAAAATTAGAATTTCATGACATTTGTTAGCTTTTCTTTTTTAAATTTAAGGAAAAATCAAAATCCTATGAGATCATTCATTCAGACTTCTAGTTTAATTTGTTCTTTGTTAGTATTTGTTGCTTGTGCTACAAAGGCTGTTGGTGCTGTTAATAAAGTAGATCATGGTGTAACAAAAGAAATCGCTTTGGCTAATTTTAGTTCCGATCAGTTGCAACAAGGTCAAAATCTATTTGAATCAAGTTGTACACAATGTCATAAACTATTTGAACCCAATTCAAGAGATGCCTCAAAATGGAACAATGTTTTGGATCGAATGCTTCCAAAAACAAGTTTGAGTGCCGAGGAAGGAAAATTGGTTCAAGCCTATTTGTTAGCGAATTCTAAATAATCAAAAAAATCGAATTATTTTTGAAGGAGAGGAATCTCCATGCGAAAACAACTTAAAAGAACCTATCAAAGATTTAAAATTCCCATATGGATTATAAGCGGGATTTTTTTGATATGGTATTTGTTTTTTTCTCTTCCTAGACCTTTGTTCAAGGAAGAAACCTCTACTTTGTTGTATAGTCAAGATCAAAAATTATTGGGAGCAACCATATCCAATGATGAACAATGGCGTTTCCCTGCCAATGATTCAGTTCCCAAACGATTTGAAATTTGCATTACTCAATTTGAAGATGCCTATTTTCGGAAGCATCCTGGGGTAAATCCGATTTCATTATTTCGTGCATTTCGACAAAATTTAAATTCCAATGAAATTGTTAGTGGAGGAAGCACCATTACGATGCAAACCATACGTTTGGCCAAACAAAATCCGAAAAGAACTTACGGACAGAAAATTTTGGAAATGATTCAAGCGACTCGTTTGGAATTAACGCATTCCAAAAACACCATTTTGAATTATTATGTTTCGCATGCGCCATTTGGTGGGAATGTTGTAGGACTAGATGCAGCTGCATGGCGTTATTATGCCAAAGAAGCGCATCAATTATCTTGGGGTGAATCGGCTACATTAGCTGTTTTACCCAATGCACCTTCGTTGATTTTTCCTGGAAAAAACCAAGAATTATTATTAGCAAAACGAAATCGCTTATTAAAAAAAATATGGTCCGAAGGTTTTCTAAGTGAAGATGATTATCAATTGGCATTATTGGAACCATTGCCAGGAAAGCCCAATGCACTTCCAGATTTAGCACCTCATTTACTGCATACATCTATTAAGTCCTTCAAAGGGAAGCGTTTAAAATCAACTTTGGATTCTCATGTACAAGAGCAATTAAGTCAGCTAGTCAATCAACATAAAGCGGAACTTTCTGCCAATGAAATTCATAATATAGCCGTTTTGGTGGTGGAAGTGAAATCTGGAAATGTAAAAGCCTATATAGGAAATACGTTTGATCAACATGATAATTATTCCAATCAGGTTGATATTGTTCAAGCAAAAAGAAGTAGTGGAAGCATTTTAAAGCCTTTTTTGTACACAGCTATGATGCAAGATGGTCAGTTGTTGCCCAAAATGTTGCTTTCGGACACACCAATGGACATTACCGAAAATTACGATAAGAATTATTCAGGTGCTGTTCCAGCGGATGAAGCCTTGGCAAAATCATTGAATATTCCAGCGGTTCATATGTTGGAAAAATACAGCGTTCCGAAATTTCATCATCGTTTAAAAGAATTAGGTTTTACAACGTTTACCGAAACTCCCAAACATTATGGACTTTCTCTTGTTGTGGGCGGTGGCGAAGTGACACTTTGGGAATTGGCTGCTGCTTATCGGAATTTAGCCTATAAAATAAATCATCCAACGGTTGAAAAATTCGATCCAAAAATTCATTCGATTCAAAATAATCCGAGTAAAGAAACAAAGTATCCGATCAATGCAGAATCGGCTTATCTAACGATTGAAGCCTTACAAAATGTGGTTCGGCCTGAATCTGAAATTGGTTGGCAAGTATATTCGGGTAAAAATATCGCATGGAAAACGGGTACGAGCCATGGATTTCGAGATGCTTGGTCGGTCGGTATGACACCTGAATATGTAGTAGCAGTTTGGGTTGGAAATGCAGATGGAGAAGGTCGTCCAGGAATTATTGGTGTAAAAGCTGCGGCACCTATTATGTTTGATGTATTTAATCGATTGACGTTAACGGAACGATTTCAGAAACCTGAAGGAAATTGGACAGAAGTGAAAACTTGTCGTGAATCTGGATTTTTATTGGGGCCAAATTGTACCCATTACGTACGAACTTCTGCGCCTTCAATGGCTATAAATGCTGAAGTTTGTCCTTATCATCAAAAAATTCATGTGGATGAAAGTGGTCAATATCGAGTGAATAGTGATTGTTATCCGGTAGCAAAGATTCAATCGAAATCTTGGTTTGTTTTGCCACCCATTGAAGGATTTTATTATCAGAAAAATCATCCCAAATATCAAACCATTCCTAATTATTTAGAAGGATGTGAAGGAGAATTAAACGAAAGACCAATCGAATTTATTTATCCAAAAAATTTCACCAAGATTTATTTGCCCAAAGACTTTACGGGACAAATTCAACCCATGGTAATTGAAATGGCTTATACACAGCCAGAACTACCGCTTTTTTGGTATTTGGATGGAAAATATATCGGTACAACGCAAAACATTCATAAATTAGCCCTTCAACCAGAACCTGGAACGCATAAAGTCGTTGTAACCGATTCAAAAGGAAATAGCGTTCAAAAAACATTCACAATTGTCAATAAATGATTTAATTTGTGTAACAAAATAAGAAATTAGTAAACTAATTGATTAGTCAAATATTAAGTAAACATCGTTATGAAAAAAATTATCGTGTCACTGTTTGTTCTGGCATTGAGCTTACAAGGCTTTGCGCAAACAACAGAAGTTGACAAAGCGGAATTAGAAAAAAGAAATTGGCAGCATCAAAATTTTGCTGAAACTGGAATTTATGGTATTGGAACAGATGCCGCAATTGAATTTTTAAAATCAAAAGGATTAACACCCAAAACGGTTGTGGTAGGTGTTTTGGATAGTGGAATTGAAATCGATCATGAAGATTTAAAAAATAATATTTGGGTAAATCCAAAAGAAGTAGCCAACAACGGAAAAGACGATGATAAAAATGGTTATGTTGACGATATCCATGGTTGGGATTTCAATGTGAATGGCAAAAACGAAGATTATAACGATGAAACTTACGAAGCGACACGTGTAGTAAAACGTTATATGCCTTTGTTTGCATCTTCCAACAAGAAGGCCAATATGGAAAACATGCAAAAAATGCCAGCTCAGTACCAAGAGTATTTGCGTGCAAGAAAATATTGGGCAGAAAAATATTATGGTGCGAAAGCGAATTTGGAAAATCTAGAAAACGACAAAAAGCAGATTTTACCTGCTTTGAATGGTTTGAAATCTACTTTCCAATCGACCAAATTATCAAAAGATTACGTAAAGGAAACTTTGTATTCTTCTAAAATCGGAAAAACAGAAAGAGAGCATATCGAACTTTTGTTAAGTAAAAACGTAGATTTTGAAGGTCATACAATTGGAGAAATCATTGAGCGCGTTGAAAAGCGTTTTGCTGCAATGAAAGACCGTTATGAAGGAGAAATCAACTATGCTTTTAATTTGGATTTTGATCCAACGGATGGAAGAACTGCTTCAACCCCAAAAGGTTTTGGAAACAATGAAGTAGAAGGTCCGGACGCATTTCACGGAACACACGTTGCTGGTATCATTGGTGCGGAAAGAAACAATGGTTTAGGGATGAATGGTGTTGCAGGTGATGTCGTGAAATTAATGTCTGTACGTATGGTTCCAAATGGTGACGAGCGTGATTTGGATGTTGCTTTGGGTATTCGTTATGCGGTTGACAACGGTGCGAAAGTCTTGAACATGAGTTTCGGAAAAGGATTTTCTCCAGACAAGAAAATTGTCATGGATGCTATCAAATATGCTGATAAAAAAGGTGTGTTGATGTTCCATGCTGCAGGAAATGACAACAAAGATTTGGATCATGGATACAATTATCCAACAAATTTCAATGACAATGAAATGAAAAATTTGTTCAAACATTGGATTACAGTTGGTGCGAGTACAAGAGACCCTAAAAACTTGAAAGCGCGTTTTTCTAATTTCGGAACTATGAAGGTAGATATTTTTGCTCCTGGAACTGAAATTTATTCAACTATCCAAGACAATACGTATCGTTATGCGCAAGGAACTTCTATGGCTTCTCCAGTAGCGGCAGGTGCTGCGGCTTTGATTTGGGCTTATTTCCCACACATGAAAGCGGAGCAAGTAAAAGAAGTATTGTTTGAAACCGTGAATAAATCAGATCAAATTTCAAAAATTGGTTCGGAGAATGACGAGCGTAAATTTTCTGATTTGTCTGTTACAGGTGGTGTAATCGACGTGAACAAAGCAGTACGTTTGGCTTACGAGCGTTACGGTAAAAAGAAATAAGGTAAAATTTTTTCTATAGTTAAATCCCCTTAGGTTTTCCTTTGGGGAATTTTTATTTTAACGAATCATTTTTTTATCGACTAAACGATTGTAGTTTTGTCAATTCACTAAAATTTAGAAATGATTCCAACAATAGGTGGTAGAGTGTTTCCTGCCAAAGAATTGTATGAGTATTTGCAATCTTTTGTCCAAAGAAGATTATGGTTACGCGTTTTAATTGGGATGGTTTTAGGAGTTGCCTTTGGTGCTTACTTTTCTACCCAACCCAGTTGGATTAGTCAAGAAAATTTAGATTCACTAGTAAGTTGGATTTCTTTTCCGGGGAATTTATTCATTCGAATTGTCCAAATGATTATGATTCCTCTAATGTTTACTTCAGTAGTACAAGGAATTGCTGGTGGCGATAGTGCCGATCATTTGAAGAAATTCGGGCCGAAATTATTGTTGTATTATTTGATGACTACGTCAAGCGTTTTGATTTTAGCCGTTATTTTGGTCAACATTCTGAATCCAGGTGCCTACATGGATGCTACAAGTTTGATTACACCCGATATGGCTATCGACCCCAATGCAGTTAAGAATACCGAAGCCCAAACCAATTTAGGAAATATTCCAACAATGATTATTGACTTATTGCCCGCCAATCCACTTCAAGCTTTGGTTTCGGGAGATATGTTGAGTATTGTGATTTTTGCTGTCATCATCGGAGTTTCCTTGGCGAATATTCCTTCAGATACAGCTGTTCCTTTGTTGAAACTGATGTATTCGGTTCAAGAAATCACCATGGCGATTACGCGTTGGGCGATGAAACTTACGCCGATTGCTGTTTTTGGACTGATGTGTCAAGTGACTTCAACCGTTGGATTGGAAACCATCACCGGACTTTCTATGTTCTTGGTGACCGTTTTGATTGGACTTTTATTGGTGGTGGTTGTCTATAGTTGCATTTTGTTGTTTGTTGCAAGAATTAATATCAGACGATTTTTTATTGATGCCAAAGACACTTTGTTGTTGGCATTCTCCGTAGCGAGTTCCGCTGCCGTTATGCCTTTGACCTTGAAAACAGCTGAAGAAAAAATGGGGATCAATCCATCGGTAAGTCGTTTTATCATTCCGATTGGAGTTTCATTGAATATGGATGGAACCGCAGTATTTCAAGCTATCGCCACGATTTTTATAGCTCAAGTTTATGGTTTGGAATTAGACTTAATTACAACTTTGATTATCATTACAACCACAATTTTGGCATCCATTGGAACACCTTCAGCGCCCGGAGCAGGTGTAATTGTATTAGGTTCTGTTTTGGGAACTATTGGAATTCCAATTACAGCAATTGCTTTAATTATTGGAGTAGACCGATTGTTGGGAATGTTCCGAACTTCGGTCAATGTGATGGGAGATTTGGTGACTTGCCAGGTTTTCAATCGGTTTCATGAAGAGATAAAAGAATAAGTAAAAACAGAATAAAAAAATCCCGATTTTTAAGAGTCGGGATTTTTTCTATCTTCATTTTAGTGTGGACTAAACCATGTCTTCTGGACGTACCCAAGCATCAAAATCTTCTGGAGAAACATATCCTAAACGAACTGCTTCTTCTTTCAATGTTGTTCCGTTTTTATGTGCAGTTTGAGCAATTTCAGCAGCTTTGTAGTAGCCGATTTTGGTATTCAAAGCCGTAACCAACATCAAGGAATTATCAACCAATTCTTTGATTCGTTTGTAATTTGGTTCAATTCCTTGGGCACAGTGTTCGTCAAACGAAACACAAGCATCCCCAATTAATTCGGCACTTTGCAAGAAATTATATGCCATCATCGGTTTGAAAACGTTCAGTTCGTAATGACCTTGTGTTCCACCAATGGTAATCGCAACATCATTTCCCATCACTTGCGCAGCGACCATTGTCATAGCTTCACATTGGGTAGGATTTACTTTTCCTGGCATGATAGAAGATCCAGGCTCGTTTTCTGGAATGAAAATTTCTCCGATTCCTGAACGAGGACCAGAAGCCAGCATTCGGATGTCATTTGCAATTTTGTTCAAAGAAACTGCTAATTGTTTCAAAGCTCCGTGAGATTCAACGATCGCATCGTGTGCAGCCAAAGCTTCGAATTTATTTTCGGCAGTTATGAATGGTAATCCGGTAAATTCAGCAATGTATTTAGCCACTACAACGTCGTATCCTTTTGGTGTATTCAATCCGGTTCCAACTGCTGTTCCACCCAAAGCCAATTCAGACAAATGCGCCAACGTATTTTTTAAAGCTCTTAACCCATGGTCCAATTGAGAAACATAACCTGAAATCTCTTGACCCAATGTCAAAGGAGTTGCATCCATCAAGTGCGTACGACCAATTTTCACAACATCTTTAAATTCTTCTGCTTTTTTATGCAAGGTGTTTCTTAATTGCTCAACACCTGGAATCGTTTTATCGATTACCGCTTTGTAACATGCAATGTGCATTCCGGTTGGGAACGTATCGTTGGAAGATTGTGATTTGTTTACATCATCATTTGCTTTCAAAACAGGTTCGCCTTCACCAATTTTTCCTCCTGCAATTACTTGCGCACGATTGGCAATCACTTCGTTGACATTCATGTTGGATTGCGTTCCAGAACCCGTTTGCCAAATAACCAAAGGAAATTGATCATCCAATTTTCCCGCTAAGATTTCATCACAAACTTGAGCGATAGCATCTCTTTTTTCGGTTGGTAAAACGCCCAATTCATTGTTGGCATAAGCAGCTGCTTTTTTTAAATAAGCGAAACCATACACCACTTCGCGAGGCATGGATGCAGCTGGACCAATTTTGAAATTATTTCTTGAACGTTCTGTTTGTGCTCCCCAATATTTATCGGCAGGCACTTTTACTTCGCCCATCGTATCTTTTTCTATTCTAAATTCCATCTCGATTTTTTTGTAATTCTATCTGTTTGATAATTAATGCACAAATTTACTAAACCTTCTATTATTATAATTCAAATCTGATAATTTTCAGTTTTGCTTTGAAAATGAATTAAAATTTTTACTTTTGTACAGATAATAAAGATAAAGTTATGGCACAGTTTTTCGGATTTGTATTTTTCTTATTCATGGCATGTTGTGGATTTTGGGGAATTTTGTTCTTCTCATCAATAATTCCATTTTGGTTATCAGGGTGGTTTGGCATGAAAGCTAAAGAGAGAAAATCTGGTTTGCATTTAGAAGTAAGACCAACATTGCCAGAGCAAGAAGGTGTAACTTTATTGTACAGCAAAAATTAAGATTTAAAATAAACGATATAAAAAATCCCGATTCATTTGAGTCGGGATTTTTATTTGGAATAAATTTTCCATTATTTTTTCGTGATACGAATATCTACACGTCTGTTTTGTGCTTTACATTCGTCCGTATCATTGGCTTCACAAACGAAATGTTGTGCACCATAACCTTCAGATTCTATTCTTGAAGCATCAATTCCGCCAGCTATGATTTTATCTGCCACAGATTTTGCTCGATCTGTTGAAACTTGTTTGTTTACAGCAGCATCTCCTGTGCTATCGGTATATCCACCCACTTTTACGGTTGCAGTTGGGAACAATTTCAATAAAGTTACCAAATTGGCAACTTGCGCATCGGAATTGGTAGACAAATCAGCTTTTCCAGTTGGGAAATAAACACGATCAAGGGTAACCCATCCTTGCGTTTTGTCATCACTTACCGCAAAATTGGTGTCATTTAACATCGTAAATAATTTATTTTCAGAACTGTTTTCACCCACATTCATTTTGGATCCATCTGGTAAATTGATGTCGATGTTGTTACCTAAATCATAAATGTAATTTCCATCTGCATCAATTTTCGCAACCGTTGTTTCCGCAGCTCCAACATTCTCGGTTTCTGCAACTGGAGCTGTTGCCATGTTCGGATTTTTCTCACATTTACAAGCGGTTAAAAACAATGTCGAGCCTACCAATACGGCTAAAATTCCTTTGTTTAATTTCATAATAATGAATTGTTTAAGTTTTATTTGAATATTTTTCTCTCTAAAATTCAATCAGTTGAATTATAATTCGAATTTAAAAGAAACAATCCGAAAAGAAAAAAATATCTTTGTTCAAAATTTTCAAAAGCATCTTGGTCTGTTCAAGACCATGTAAATACAAATTTTAGTTTTATGAAATTCCCAAGAATTCATACCGTTAAAGAAATAGCCGAAATCATCCATGCAAAATTTGTTGGAGATGAGAATTTTCCCGTTCATGGTATCAACGAAATCCATGTGGTGGAACCAGGAGATATCGTCTTTGTTGATCATCCAAAATATTATGATAAGGCCTTAGAAAGTGCAGCTACTATTGTGTTAATCAACAAAGAAGTAGATTGTCCAGAAGGGAAAGCTTTGTTGATTTCCGACGATCCATTTCGTGATTTTGTAAAAATCGGTCAATATTTCAACGCTTTTCAACCTGCTCATCAAGCGATTTCTTCCACTTCCAAAATTGGTCAAGGAACGCATATTCAACCCAATGTTTTCATAGGTGAACATGTGGAAATTGGAGAAAATTGTTTGATTCATGCCAATGTTTCGATTGGGAACCATACCAAAATTGGAAACAATGTAATCATCCATTCAGGAACTGTTTTGGGTGGAGACGGATTTTATTATAAAAAACGTGAAACGGGATTCGATAAATTGAAATCGGTTGGAAATGTTGTCATTGAAGATGATGTGGAAATCGGAGCAAATTGTACGATTGACCGTGGTGTAACGGCTTCTACAACAATTGGTGCTGGAACCAAGATGGATAATTTAATTCAGATTGGGCATGATACGATTGTTGGAAAGAAATGTTTGTTTGCTTCTCAAGTCGGAATTGCTGGTTGCGTGGTCATTGGCGACGAAGTAACTCTTTGGGGGCAAGTTGGTGTGAAAAGCGGTATTACCATTGGCGATCGAGTAGTGGTCATGGGACAATCTGGAGTTGGTCATGATTTGAAAACGGGAAAATCTTATTTTGGATCGCCAGCAGAAGAATCGAGAAGCATTTACAAAAAAATGGCTGCTAATCAGATTCTGATCAATGAATATCTCAATCGTAAAAAAGATTAACAATCAAATAATCAGGAATTAAGAATTGAAAGAAAGAATTTGTCTTTAATTTCTTAAGTTTGCAATTCGCAAAAAAATCTTATCAAAATAACACATAGAAAGAATGAATACAACAGAAGTAATGAATGTTCACGAAAGATTAGGAAAACATATTTTGGCAGATGGATATCCATTGGTGATGGATATTGAAAAGTCACATGGATCTTATATCGTGGATGAAAATGGAGCGGAATATTTGGACATGTTCAGCATGTTTGCCTCTGCATCAATCGGATACAATCATCCGCATTTGATCAAAAACCTTGAATTTTTGGGGAGAATGGCCGTTAACAAACCAACGGTTTCCGATGTTTACACCAAAGAATATGCAGATTTCGTTGATACATTTAGTCGTGTAGCAATTCCTCAAGAATTGCAATATACTTTCTTTGTGGAAGGAGGAGCTTTGGCAGTTGAGAATGCGTTGAAAACAGCTTTTGACTGGAAAACTCGATTGAATAAATCCAAAGGAATTGACAAAGAAGCTGGTGGAGTAATCCATTTTCAACAAGCTTTCCATGGTCGTTCTGGATATACCTTGACCTTGACCAATACAAAAGATCCAAGAAAATATATGTATTTCCCTAAGTTCGAATGGCCAAGAATTATCAATCCGAAATTATATTTCCCAATTACAGAGGAAAATTTAGCGGTGACAATCGAGCAAGAAAAATTAGCGATTAGCCAAATTGAAACAGCTTTAAAAAATCAGGAAAACGAAATCGCTTGTATCATCATCGAAACGATTCAAGCAGAAGGAGGAGATAATTATTTCAGAAATGAATTTTTCCAAGAATTGAGAAGAATTTGTGATGAAAATGAAATCCTTTTGATTTTAGATGAGGTTCAAACAGGAATTGGTTTGACAGGAAAAATGTGGGGATTCCAAAATTATGACATCATTCCAGATATCATTTCATTTGGAAAGAAAACCCAAGTTTGTGGTATTTTGGCTAACAAAGAAAAAATCGATCAAGTAGCAAATAACGTATTCCAAGAATCTAGCCGTATTAATTCTACTTTTGGTGGAAACTACATTGATATGGTACGTTTCAAATTGATTTTGGAAGTGATCGAACAAGAAAATTTATTGGAGAATGTACGTGTTCAAGGAGAATTCTTGAAATCGGAATTGGAAAAATTAGCGACTAAATATCCGCAAATCACCAATGTTCGTGGAAAAGGATTGTTCTTAGCGTTTGATTTACCAACAGATGCCGATAGAAATGCATTTATCAACAAAGCATTTGAAAACAAATTAATCGTTCTTTCATGTGGTGAGCAATCGGTACGTTTCCGTCCACACTTGAATGTAAGAAGAGAAGATTTAGAAAAAGCAGTAGAAATTATGGACAAAATGTTGTCGTAAATATTTTCACTTATTGATACAAAAAATGCCCGATGATTCGGGCATTTTTATTTGGATTGGATTGTGTTTTTTATTTTTCTCTTAGAATGTGTAACCTACTCCTAAAGCGATTACTGAATTTTTGGCGTCAAAATCTTTCACGATGTTAGTTAAACCATGAGTGTAACGTAAACCAAAGTTTAAGCCCATTGGCAATTCATAACCAGCACCGATGTTTAAACCAAAGTCAACAGTTTCGATATTTTTGATATCTCCATCTGATTCAGTTGTTATTGTACCATTGTTGTTAGAAATTTTCATTGTGGTTTCATTTTTTGCACCAACGTTAAACCCAACTTGAGGTCCGAATTCGAAGTTTAAGCCTTCATACGCATACCATTTTAACATTAAAGGAACATTGATATAACTTAAATTGTTTTTTGATTCCAAAGTTGTCGTAGTTCCTAAAACTTCTTCTTTTTCTGTTTGTTTATTTCCTTGCAAAGAAAACAAAAGTTCAGGTTGAAAAGCCAATTGTTCTGAAAAGCGAATGTTTGCGTATCCTCCAACATTTACTCCCACTTTGGCCTCTTTATCATCACTTACATCATCTCCGATTAAATTAGTGATTTGAGGTCCAGCTTTAACTCCGAATTTTACCTGAGCATCTGATTGGCTCATTCCAAATACTGCTAATGCAGCAACTAAAAATACTTTTTTCATAACCGTTTTTTTATGGTTTTGACTATATGTTTCCAAATGCTATGCCAAAAACATTTTAGAGCAAAAAAAAATGCCATGACTTACATGGCATTTTAATTATTTTATCGTTTATTTTATAGTTTAAAAGCAGCTCCTACACCAACAGAACCTACATTATAACTATCATCCCAATCTACATCTCCAGGACCATCCCATTTGTAGTTGATAGCTTTATAATAGGCATACAAATCAACAATAGGTAAACTAAAGCCGAATCTTGGGCGAGCTAAAAATCCTCCATCACCCGCGCCATCAGAAATACCGATCGCATAACCTAAATCAAGACCAGCAAATAATTTTTCATTGATTTGGAATTTCGCAGATGCAGCCAACGGAATAAATGTTGCGCCTTCTCCTTCGATTTCATAATTTCCCCATCGGTAATCTTTACCGAAGAAATGATCAATTCCAACCAAGCCTCCTAATTGCCATTTTGGCGCTAGATTTACATAGTAAGCAAATGTTGCCCCAGTATTGAAACTTAAGGCATCTGCATCTCCTACTGGAGCACCTAAATAAGGTCCAATCTCAAAACTACCACTTTGCGCATTCAATCCTGCTAACCCGATAACCGAGAATACAGCAGATAAAATGATCTTTTTCATACTTTTTGTTTTTAGTTCGACCATTATTTTTACAAATACGATGCCATTTGTTAAAAAAAATAAAAAAACCGTCTCAATCAGACGGTTTTTACTCTTATTAACTTGAATATTAGAACCTGAAATTTGCTCCAATTCCAATAGATCCAACTGACCAGTTATTATCAAAATTCCAGTTTCCATCATCATCCCAATTCCAATAATCATCGGAATACGCAAAATTGATGTGCTTGTAGAAAAGGAATAAATCCAACATAGGTAAACTCATCCCAATTCGTGGACGAGCCAAAAATCCACCATCACCAGCTCCGTCAGAAACTCCAATGGCATAGCCTAATTCCAATCCGGCAAAAAATCGTTCCGTAAAGTTAAATTTCGCAGATGCAGCTAAGGGAATAAATGTAGCATCTTCACCATCAATTTTTAGGTTTCCAATTTCATACTCTTTTCCGAAGAAATGATCAATTCCAACGACACCACCCACTTTAAGTCGGTCTGGAATTACGTTGAAATAATAGCCGAATGTCGCGCCAGCGTTGAAACTAAAACCATCTGAATCTCCAACAGGAATTCCCAAATAAGGTCCAGCTTCCATACTAGTGTTTTGAGCATTTAAGCTAATTGTACCCATAACCGCAATTGCGGTAGCCAATAAAAATTTTTTCATAATTGATATTTTAAGTTGTTGATTATCAAAAATAAAAAATTGAAAATAGATATTGAAATTAAACTGTTGAACTTGTAAACAGTTTTTGAACTATTATTTGATAAAAAGGATAGAAAAAATAAAAACTTAAGTCCAACCTCTAATTTAATTGGTTGGAACTTAAGTTTTAGTAAATGAGAAAACCAAAAGTAATGTTTTCCTTTATTTTGTAAAATACCTAGTTATAAGTATTTTTATAGATATTTTTAGGATTAAAATTTGAAATTCAATCCAAGTGTTACTGATGATAAACTATTCACTGCAGAAAAATTATATTCACTGCCCTCGTAGTAATTTTGTTCTGCTAAAATTCCTTTGTAAGCAATGTATAAATCAGTCAATCTTGTACTCCATCCAAATCTTGGGCGAACCATTAATCCTCCTTCCATTCCTTCATCCAAAGCAACCGCATATCCTAAATCCAAACCTCCAAATAACGCAGGAATGAAATTGTATTTGGCAGACGCCGCAATATCTAAGAAAGACGCATCTAAACCATATTCGTCATTACTCAAAAAATGATCAAATAAAACCATAGGTCCGACACGTAGATTTTGGACAGGTTGAAAATAATAGGCAACACCTCCACCAATGTTACCACTTCTACTTCCATATACCTCATTAACAGTTGTTCCAAAAATTACTCCGATTTCAAAATTGTTTTGTGCTTTCACCATATTAAATCCGATTAGAGACAAAATGCTAACTAATAAAAATTGTTTCATAAATAAATGGGTTTTAAATTTTATTATTAAGAATGTAAATTGCTAATATAATTGTGGAAATTCAGGTTACAAATACCGAATCTTAGGTATTTTTTTAACGGAATTTCTATCTGATTTCTTCCTGTTCTGTAAGGGAATTTGCCTATTTTTGTGCCACACAATTTTATACAAATCATGAGTAATACCTACAAATCGGCAGGCGTAGACAAAGAAGAAGGTTACCAAACGGTCTCCAAAATCAAAAAAGCAGTTTCTGAAACCCATAATTCCAATGTTCTAAATGGAATCGGAAGTTTTGGTGCATTTTATCAACTTTCTGGATATAAAAATCCGGTGTTGGTATCGGGAACCGATGGAGTTGGGACGAAACTTCGCATCGCATTGGACGTTAAAAAATACGACACCGTTGGAGTTGATTGTTTTGCGATGTGTGCCAATGATATTTTGTGTCACGGTGCAAAACCTTTGTTTTTCTTGGATTATTTGGCTTGTGGAAAGTTGGATTCTGATGTTGCGGCCGAAATCGTAGGCGGAATCGCTGCAGCTTGTAAAGAAACAGGAACGGCATTAATCGGAGGAGAAACTGCGGAAATGCCCGGAATGTACAAAGTAGGGGATTATGATGTTGCCGGATTCTGTGTGGGTGTTGTCGAAAAAGACGAAATCATTGACGGTTCACAAATTGCGGAAGGTCAAGCCATCATCGGATTGCCTTCAAGCGGATTTCATAGCAATGGTTTCTCCTTGGTTCGAAAAATCTTCCCTGATTTCAATGAGGAATTCGAAGGAAAACCTTTGTGGGAAACACTTTTGGTTCCGACGAAATTGTACCAAAACGATATTTTTAAAATTCAAGAACAGGTAAAATTAACCGGAATTGCTCATATCACGGGTGGCGGATTGATTGAGAACGTTCCTCGAATTTTGCCAAAAGGATTAACTGCGGTTATTGAAAAATCGAACGTTAAGGTTCCAACTGTGATGAAAGAATTGATGAAACGCGGAGGAATTGCAGAAGACGAAATGTTCGGAACGTTCAATATGGGCGTCGGAATGGTCGTTGTTTGTGATCAGAAAGATGTAGAAACTGTTTTGAATTTGATCGAAGGGTCGATGTTCATTGGTCAGATTGAGAAAGGCGAGGAGGAGATAGTTCTGAAATGAGAAATCTAGTTCTTCTATTTTTAGCTTTAATTGTATTTAGTTGTAATTCTTCTAAAAATAATTCTAGTACTGATGATGGATTTGATGTGTATTCGTATTCAGGGCCAAATAAACCATATTTTGATTTTGATAAAGTAGAGTACTTTTTTATTGATATAGATATTCATAAATATCGTGAAAACCAAGAACAGAAGTCTGATTCAATATTGAAATTTGTGGATATCTATGAAAGAAGGTATCCCATTAAAATGGATTCGGTATCAAATTTTAGAGAGGAATTAATAAAATATGGTTATTCCCGATTTGAAATTAAAGATTCACTTGAATCTGATTTAAATACAATTTTTAGCTTGAAAGAGTGTAATGAAGGCTATGCTGCGGCTTGCATTCCTGAATACCGTGATATTTTCTTATTTTATAAAAATGAAGAAATTATAGGGATGAGTAAAGTTTGTTTTGGTTGTAGATTGGATTATACATTAGGAACTGAAATTTCAACTGGAAATTTCGGTCAATGTGGAGATTTTGAAAAATTAGAAGCTTTGGTCAGAAATCCAAATAATTTGATTTCTCAATAAATTATAATACCAAGCCATCTATTTAAGGTGGCTTTTTTATTTCTCTGCGATCTCCGCGAATTTCTCTTAATTCTATGCGGTTAGATTTATACCACAAAGGCACAAGGTTTTTCACAAAGTTCACAATGATTATTTTGGATGAATTAATTTGCTTGCCCCAACCCTAAAGGGAGCCAAATTAATTCTGATGAAAACTTTGCGAAACTTTGCTTTTTCGCGAAACTTTGCGGTATAATTTCTATAGGAAAATTTTTCATTGAAAATTATGATTTCTGCGTTCTCTGCAAGTTTCTCTTAATTCTCTGCGGTTAGATTTATACCACAAAGGCACAAGGTTTTTCACAAGGTTCACAATGATTATTTTAGATGAATTAATTTGTTTTCCCCAACCCTAAAGGGAGCCAAATTAATTCTGATGAAAACTTTGCGAAACTTTGCTCTTTTGCGAAATATTTCTTCGGTCCACTTTCTGATGAAATTTATGAATTTTTGCGTTCTCTGCGAAATTCTCTTAATTCTCTGCGGTTA
>NZ_JBEPMO010000008.1:0-136238 GCF_040545805.1 Moheibacter stercoris | reverse complement strand
GTATTAAGTATTAAGTATTAAGTATTAAGTATTAAGTATTAAGTATTAAGTATTAAGTATTAAGTATTAAGTATTAAGTATTAAGTATTAAGTATAATATTTAATCATCTAAATAAAAAAAATCCGTCTTGAATTGTTTCGAGACGGATTTTATTTTGAGTTGAATTAAACTTATTTTTTAATCAATTTCTTGGTGATTTTTCCATCAGCTGTATCAACAGAAATGACATAAACACCTGCTGGTAAATTTTGAACATTGATTGCTGCTCGTTTATTTGAAAAATTTACAATCGTTTCTTGTACAACTTTACCCGTAACATCTTTGATGCTCACATTGGAATCTCCAAATGCTTTTTCGGTTAACAAATAAAATTCACCTTTGGTTGGATTCGGATACAAACTCATGCTGTTGTTCTCCAAATCAGTGGTTGCCATATTGGTGCAATCCAAAACTTCGGTTGGCGGCATATCAAAAGATTGAGTTCCATCCATCACATTGTTCGGACTTCCTTGAGAAGCCCCAAAGCCTAAACCACGTTTTGCAAAAGCTTTCCAAATATGACAACGATTCTCACCGTTGTTGTAAATCAAGTCAGCTTCCAAAATAGCATCTCTACCCGTTACAAAACCTGGGTTACATGGTTGTAATTTCATGCCATCTGTAACCAATTGCATCGCGACATTGTTACCACCTGTTCCTGTATAAATATTTGGATCAAATCCATATTTCCCGATTAATTCCCAGGTCATTTCCCACAACATCGTTGCCCAAACATATCCAACTCCATGAGGAACCGAAACAGATTTGATGGTGTTGTAGGTTGAGCTATTCACAGACATATCGGTTGAATATCTACTTGGACGAATTCCAACACCGGTTGTTGGTTGAGAAACGGCATACGTGCCAATTCCTCTACCATCAGTTCCTTGATCGCCTGGCTCAATGGTCATAACCAATCCAATGAAATCACTCCAACCTTCACCCATTTGTTCTTGATTATTCAAACAGCTTGTGGTATTTGGACCACCGGTTAAACGATTGGAAATTCCATGTCCGTATTCGTGTGCAACAATTCCATTGTCAAATGATCCATCTTTGTATCCGTCCCAATGTCCATCTTTGGGAACAGAACCATTTAAAGTTGTTCCGTCCAAAACAGCATCAATAATAGGATTACCATCATTCATGCTAATCATCACTGAAGGAATGGTAATGGTGTTATCAGTTCCACCCATTACAATAGGTGCTCCTGCAACATTGTTGACCATTACGACCGCTTTTGCACCCGCATCTTGTGCTTTTTTAACCTTTACCACAAAATCACAATTTCCTCGTTGGATCATTGCAATTTTACCGTTTAATTGTGCTGCATTGATGATGTTTTCGCATCCGTCATTGGCATTGCTTCCTCCATTGGCATTGTCATCGATTACAACCGCCAAATTCTCTGTGATAGGCGGAGTAGGAATTCCTGGGCCAAAACTAGCTAATTCACCATTGTAATTTCCTTGATGGGTTCCAGCTGTATTGACTGCAAATAAATGAGAATCGCCTTCATTGGATGTCCACATAAACATGATCATATACGGATTTCCACCTTCTGGAGGTGTTCCAAACATGGCATTGTTCATAGAGCCCATCGCTTCACCTGTTTGTCCAAATGCATAAACTTCATCGGTGCCGACACCTCCATTTCCATAATTGTTCAATTGGAAATTTCCAGCTTGTTCGGTAAATCCGTATTGATACCATACATCATGCAACATATTGTTCATGTAGAACAAATTGGTTGTAGAAGCATCATAGCTTTCGTATAAATTTCGAGTGAAATCAATCGGGAAGTCAAAATTCAAATTAGTTCCACCATCGGCATACCCAGTGAACGTATAAGATCCACCGTTGTACAACCAATTCAAACCTGCACTGTTTTGATCATTTACTGCTTTGACATTATTTCCATGAGTCAAGGTCGATTCATGACCAGGCGCTCCATTGGTATCGTGCCAACCAAATGGCGAAGCGATAGGATCTGCCGGATTATTAACCATCGAGCGTTCCCCAAAAGTCGGTGCCTCAACAGGTAATTTGAAAACTCGGTACGATGCATTGTCATTTAAAGTTGCTGTTTGATATTGCTCTTTTAACCATTGAACATTTTCTGATTGTTTGAATTCAGTAGTGGGATTTTCAAATGCTCCATGGTCGAAACTACAACTCAATAAATGATTATGACTTGCATAAATTTCTCCCGTTTGAGCATTTGCTACATATTCCATCATTTTCAATTGATTCTCTTCCATGATGTTCAAATGGAAGATCCAACTTAAATTCAGCTTCCCATCTTCAGTTGGATAATACATCAATTGATTGTGAAAATCGGAATTCAAAAAGGCAGATTCATTCAATACAAATCCCAATCCTTGTGCTACCACTGAAGCAAACTGATTCAAATCTTGAATAGCTGATTGATTTGCAATTCGTTGATGGATGTTTTGCTGAAAAGTAGAATTCATCGAAAGAACTTTTTCATCTTTCAAAGCTAAATTTGCAATTGCATTGTAGATTGGATATCCGCCTAGATGCTGATGTATATAGGCATATTCAACCTTATTATTCGAATTTAGGTAATGGGTGGAGATCTGTAAATCTTCCAAATCAGAAGCTTTTAACCCGAAATGATCAGCTTGATTGATAAGATGATTTTGAGTTATTGGCAAAATTTGAGAAGATTGTGACCAAGCAGTATTTACCACTAGGGCAAGTGCCGCGGCCAAAAAATAATTCTTCTTCATACATGTGTTGTTAAAATGTGAAGAAGTAAATATACGTTTTTATTCGATTAATTGCTTTTTTGATTTGCTAATAAGCCATAAACCGATGAAAGTAATTAGTCCATTTAGGATGATTAATTCAACCCCAATCTTATAATCGGAATAATTTTTAAAGTATTCATTGATGAAATAGGTGATAACAGGAGCGATTAATGCCACACTCAAAATCGTATACTTTAAGGAAATGGTACGTTTGGTTAAAATTCCAAATGCAAACAATCCTAAAAGTGGGCCGTAGGTATAACCCGCAATTCCCATGATGAGGTACACAATGGATTTATCGTTCAATGCTTTGAAAAATAAAATCAACAAAAAGAAGACCAATGTAAAGCCTAAATGAACCCAAATACGAAGTTTCTTTTTCTCCTTTTCAGTCATTTTTTCGTTTTCGTTCATTTTCAATAAATCAACACAAAAAGAACTTGTTAGAGAAGTTAAAGCTCCATCAGCCGATGGGAACAAGGCAGAAATCAATCCAATGATAAAAATTACAGCGATGAATAATGGGAAATATCCTTCCAATGACAAAGCTGGAAATAAGTCATCCCCAATGATATTTTGAACCACTCCTGCTTCATTTCTGAATCCGAACATTCCGTTTTCATAAACGGCTCCTTGTTGCATCGCATATAAATACAACAATCCACCAAGGAATAAGAATGCCAAATTTACAATCAACAAGGTACTGGCAAACGTCAACATATTCTTTTTGGAATTGTACAAATTGTCCACACTTATGTTCTTTTGCATCATTTCTTGATCCAATCCCGTCATAGCAATCGTGATGAACATTCCACCTAGAAAACTTTTCAAGAAGAAGTCTTTAGAGTTTACGTCGGTATTCACCAAATTGGTATAGCCAATATCTGAAATCTTTGTAAAAGCCGCACCAAAGGATAAATCCAATTGACTCAAAACATAAATGATACACACAACTAAACTCAATAACATGAATGTGGTTTGTAAAGTATCGGTCACAACAATCGTTTTTACACCTCCTTCATAGGTGTACAAAACAATCATTAAGAGCATGATAAGAGTTGTTAACCAAAAGGGAATTCCGATGGCATCTAAAAGGAATATTTGCAATACATTGATGACCAAATACAATCTCGCAGTAGCACCGATTCCTCTCGAAATGATGAAAAATATGGAACCAGTTTTATGCGCTTCGACATTGAATCTTCGCCCGAGATAGGTGTAAATCGATGTTAAATTCATTTTGTAATAGAGAGGAAGTAGGACAAAGGCGACAATAAAATAGCCAAAAAAGAAGCCTAAAACCATCATATAGTACTCAAATGCACCAAAGGCGCCATCTGTTCCCATTATTTTTCCAACCGTTCCCGGAACCGAAATAAAGGTTACCCCGCTCAAACTAGTTCCAATCATTCCAAATGCTACCAACCACCATTTGCTCTTTCGATTACCAATAAAAAAGGATTGATTATCTGAATTTTTGCTTGTTCTATACGCAATGTATAATAAACCTAAAAAGTAAATGATAACTGAAAACAAGATAATGTTTGAGTTCATAGAAGGGTTATTTTCATCCAAAAATAGTATTTTTGACCGAATGAATCACCGAACAGAAAAGACTTATTGAAATTTCTTTCGTAGATTCATTTACATTTATACTAAATCAAATTCTTTCATGAATTATCCGAGTAAGGTTTTAGAGCGCGCAGTAGAGGAGATGTCCAATCTTCCGGGAATAGGGAAAAGAACTGCTTTGCGTTTGGTGTTGCATATGTTGAATCGTCCCGATACCCAAACGGAAAATTTAGCCGATGCTTTGCAACATTTGGTGAGAGATATTCAATATTGCGAAAAATGTCATACCATTTCAGATGCATTGGTTTGTCAAATCTGTTCCAATCCGCTACGTGATGATTCCATTGTTTGTGTTGTGGAAGATGTGAGAGATGTGATGGCAATTGAAAATACAGGGCAATACAAAGGCGTTTTTCATGTTTTGGGTGGAAGAATTTCTCCTATGGATGGAATTGGTCCAGGACAATTGCACATCCAATCATTGGTGAAACGAATTGAAAGCGAAAACATCAAAGAAGTTATTTTTGCTTTGAGTTCCACGATGGAAGGTGACACAACTTCGTTTTATTTGTACAAAGTTCTGAAGAATTTTGACATTCAATTTTCTACCATTGCTCGTGGAATTGGAGTAGGAGATGAGTTGGAATATGCAGACGAAGCAACACTTGTTCGATCCTTGCAAAATCGTATTCCTTATGTTGAATCAAGTTCGAAATAATGAAAGTATCGGTAGTAATTGTAAGTTATAATGCCCGTTTTTATTTGGAACAATGTCTTCATAGTGTTGAAGCAGCCCTAGAGAATATAGAAGGAGAAATAATTGTTGTAGACAACGCTTCGCCAGAAAGACCTTTGGATTTTGTCAAACCCAAATTCCCAAATGTTCATTTTATTGAATCTCCAGAAAATTTAGGATTTGGAAAAGCCAATAATTTAGGTGTAGAAAAAGCAAAAGGAGAATATGTCTTGATCTTAAATCCAGACACAGTCATTCCCGAAAATTTATTTTCGGAAATCCTTCCATTTGCTGATCAAACGGAGAATTTAGGTGCTTTAGGAGTACGATTGATTGATGCCAATGGAAAATTTCACCCCGAAAGCAAACGGAACATTCCGAATTTTGAAAATACCTTTGGGAAATTATTTGGAACGCTCATAAATTCCAAAAGTTCAAAATCTTATTACAAAACCGATGTGGGAGAATTTGATGTTGCGCCAGCTGAAATTTTGGTTGGAGCTTTTATGTTACTGAAAAAATCGGTGTATCAAAAAGTGGGCGGTTTTGACGAACGATATTTCATGTATGGGGAAGACATCGATTTGAGTTATACTTTGGTTCTAAACGGATTTACCAATTATTATTACGGAAAAACGACGGTTTTGCATTACAAAGGTGAAAGTACTCGAAAGGATAAAAAATACTTAAAGGTCTTTTTTGATGCAATGAAATTATTTGTCGATAAATATTATTCCGAAGATGGATTGAAATATTTTATTTTTAAATTGGGATTAAAAGTTCGGGCAAAATTAGCTCTGTCCAAAGGAACTTTTAAGAAAGGAGATGTGAAGGTAAAAAGGGAAATTGAGGTAGCGAACTTGCAAAAAATTCAATCTCCAAATGATATCAAAGAAAAATCCGCCCAAATACTTTTAGACGGATCGATATTTTCCAATCAGGAAATGCTTTCCTTCATTAATTCATATAGTCAACCTATTCAACGAGAATTTTACATTCAACCCAAAGGAATGAATGTCATCATTGGTGATCTAGGGATTTCTGGAACTATTGAGCAGAATCTTTAGGTGCTTCTACTGCAGCTTCTGTTGTATTTAAAGTGTCAACTACAACTTCAGTAGTTTCGGTTGCATGGTTGTGTTCTGCGTGATCATGTCCTGCATGAGCGTCTACTTTCTCAACTGGCTCGTCGTGAACTACAGGATAAATAGATTTGTTCCCTTTTGGAGTAGCATCACAAGAAGCTAATATAAAGACTCCAGCAAATAATAGTCCTAAATTTTTCATCATTATTCCGATTTCTTATTATTCAAATTTTTTACAAACTTAGTGCAATTCAGCAATTTTTTGCACACCTCCAAGGGTTTTATCGCCAACTTTTACCAAAATTTTTGAATCCAACGGTAAAAATAAATCTACACGCGATCCAAATTTGATAAATCCATATTCTTCTCCAGCCTTTGCTTGATCTCCATCTTTGGCATACATCACGATTCTACGCGCGACTGCACCTGCAATTTGGCGAAACAAAATGTTTTGTCCGTTCTCGGCTTGAACGACAACTGTTGTGCGTTCATTTAATTCAGAAGATTTTGGGTGATAGGCTACCAAAAATTTTCCTGGGTGATATTTGGTGAAAATTACTTTTCCTAATAAGGGATATCGACAAACATGCACATTTAAGGGTGACATGAAAATCGATACTTGCATGCATTTTCCTTTGATGAATTCGTTTTCTTGAACTTCTTCTACTACGACAACTTTCCCATCAACTGGAGCAATGATGTCCAATGGCGAAGCTTGATTGGTTCGAATTGGATTTCTAAAAAACCATAAAATGAATCCATATAAAATCCAAAAAGGCAATACAGCCAAAATAGAATAAGGAGAAGGTATAAACTTCCATGAGACGAAACTTAGGATACAAAACAGGATAAAAAATCCGATGATAATAATACGACCTTCTCTATGCATTTTATAAAACTTCTGTTAACAATAGATACAAATAGACCATTGGAATGACAAAGATAAAACTATCCAAGCGATCTAAAAATCCTCCATGTCCTGGCATCCATTTGCCACTATCTTTTGCGTTAAATGTTCTTTTCAATTTAGATTCTACCAAATCACCAATTGGAGCTGCAATTGCAACGATAATCCCGACGATAAGCCAATTCAATTTCGATTCAGGTAAGAAGAAATACTCCAATAAATATCCAGTCAATACGGTAAAAACGAATCCACCAATTGCTCCTTCCCAAGATTTCTTTTCCGAAATTTTTGGTGCTAATTTGTGTTTGCCTAAATAACTTCCGACTACATAGGCCATAATATCACTGATCCAAATCAGAAGGAAAACCCATAAAATTTCATACGTAATCACTTCTTTTCCTAAGACGTAATGCGTCACTGGAATCGTCAAGGCGAGCGAAAACGGAACAGCAATATAAATCACTGCAATGGTTGCTTTTCCAAATTCTATATACAATTCGGTGGGCGAGAATAAGATGGTAAAGCAGGCGAGGAGAAACAATACCGGTCCAGCAAAACTTAAGGATTGCATGACAAAAGCACTATTTTGTTCCAGTAAATAAAAACTGAAATAATACATTACACCTGCAGATCCTGCAAATGCTAGTAGGGTATATAATTTATCTTTTAATTCTGTAATAGATACAAATTCAATCAAACAAAGTACCATCAACAAGGCCATCAAACCCAGAAATAAGTATGGATGTCCTGTCGTACCTAAAAATATAAGTCCAATGAAAATGATTCCTGAAATAATTCTTGGCCCTAAATTTTTCATCAAATTTGTTCTACTAACAGCAAATAAATATTCTTTGCATTGGAAGACGAGTCCACGTTATGAACTAGTTTTCCTCTTATGGAAGTAATGTTATTAGGTAAATTATTTCCTTTGACAGATTTTAAGCGTTGCAAAGCTTCGCTAATATTGGCAACCAATTGTTGTGGAGTTGCATAAATAATCACATTGGGAGGTAACTCTTCTTGTTTTCTTCCATTGGTTTGATGCGATGAAAGCATGATAGCGCCATCAAAAGCAACCAAATATTCACATTCGATAAAAGCAAAATCTCTTTGTGAATTTAATTGAGGTTTTACTTGAACATTCAATCGATTGATCAAGGATATCAATTTGGGATCAAAACAAACGATTTCATCTATTCCTTCATTCTCAACCACATCTTTTAAGTTTGTGAGAGCTTCTTGTTCGTTTTCACAATAAAAGAAATGCCCACCCGCTGCGATGAAGTTTTTGGTAAACAAAACATCGATCGGTTCTTTGGTTTGAAAGGAGACAAATTCCAATTCTGCTTCATCCGTTTCGGATTCTTCAGTATGAGAAGATAAAATTTGTTTTATTTTTTTCCACATACTCATGGGTTCAGAGATTAGGCGAAAATAACCAATTTATGTAAGAAATGTTAAGAATTTAATCGTTTTTTTCAACAGGTTCTTCACCAACCACAATTGTATCGCTAGGATTTGTGTTTAATGTTGAAACTGCATTTCCAGGAGGTTCAATGGATTCATCATCTTCAAAAATGCGTTCTCCAAAAATTTCTACTAGGTCTTCTCTGAAAATAACTTCTTTTTCCAACAACTTATCTGCCAATTGATCCAATTGAGGACGATATTCATTCAATAAGTTTTTCGCTCTATCGTATTGAGATTCAATAATTTTAGAAACTTCAGCGTCAATGGTTTTGGCTGTTTCCTCACTATAAGGTTTCGACATTCCATATTCGCTTTGTCCTGTTGAATCATAATAGGATATATTTCCGATTTTGTCGTTCAATCCATAAATGCTCACCATAGCAGAAGCTTGTTTGGTAACTCGCTCCAAATCACTTAAAGCACCCGTTGAAATGTCTCCAAATACAACTTCTTCAGCAGCACGACCACCCATTGTTGCAGCAATTTCGTCCAACATTTGTTCCGTCGTGGTGATTTGTCTTTCTTCAGGTAAGTACCAAGCAGCACCCAAAGATTTTCCTCTTGGTACAATGGTCACTTTGACCAAAGGAGCTGCGTGAGGCAATAACCAACCAATCGTCGCATGACCTGCTTCGTGATACGCAATTCTGCGTTTTTCTTTTGGTTTGATCAATTTATTTTTCTTTTCCAATCCACCGATGATTCGATCTACGGCGTCTAGGAAATCTTGGCGTTCAATTTTGTTTTTGTTTTTACGCGCAGCAACCAAAGCAGCTTCGTTACAAACGTTTGCAATGTCTGCACCGCTAAAACCTGGCGTTTGTTTTGCTAAGAATTCTGAATCCACATCTTCTCCCAATTTCAATGGTTTCAAATGCACTTCAAAAATTTCTTTACGTTCTCCTAATTCAGGTAAATCAACATGAATCAATCGGTCGAAACGTCCAGCACGCATCAAAGCTTTGTCCAAGATATCTGCGCGGTTGGTTGCAGCCAATACAATAACGTTGGTATCGGTTCCGAAACCATCCATTTCGGTTAACAATTGGTTCAACGTATTTTCACGCTCATCATTTCCTCCCGTGAAATTATTTTTTCCACGTGCACGTCCGATGGCATCAATTTCATCAATGAAGATAATCGCTGGCGCTTTGTCTTTTGCATTTTTAAACAAATCACGAACACGAGATGCTCCAACTCCCACAAACATTTCAACGAAATCAGAACCCGATAAGGAGAAAAATGGAACGTTTGCTTCACCCGCAACAGCTTTTGCTAACAAGGTTTTACCAGTACCTGGAGGACCAACTAATAAAGCTCCTTTTGGAATTTTACCTCCCAAAACCGTAAATTTTTCTGGATTTTTCAAAAACTCAACGATTTCTTCCACTTCTTCTTTCGCACCTTCCAAACCAGCTACATCTTTGAATGTAACTTTGATTTTATCGTTTTCGTCAAATAATTTGGCTCTTGATTTCCCAATGTTGAAAATCTGTCCACCAGGACCACCACCAGCACCACCAATACGTCTGAACATAAAATACCATAACAATCCAAATAAGATGATCCAGAATAAGATGTTCCAAAACATTTTTCCAAATTCATCGGGTGGAATGTTGGTATAAGCAGTTTTTAATTTATTTTCTTGAATGGCTTTTTCAATTTCGGTTTCAAAATTGGCATTATCAGCTACAATAAAAGAGTATTGTGGACCTGCTTGAGCAAAGGCAGTCATATTGGAATTCTCTTTTTTGAAATGTTTGAATTGATCCAATTTCAAGGCTTCATCGGTCAAAAACACATCGACCTTATGTTCTTCTAAATTCAATCGAACGGTTTTGATATGACCTTCCTTTAAATATTCAAAAAAAGTACCTCTATCTAGTTTTTTCACTTCACCGCCCATGCTACTGGTGAAAAGCCAAAATCCAATTAATAAAAACCCCACGATGGCATAGATCCACATAGGATTAAAAGAATTGTTTGATTTTTTATTTTTATCGTTTGTGCTCAAATTTTTCAGTTTAAATAGTTACAGTAATTTCTTTTGCATCTCCCCAAAGACTTTCTAAATCATAGTATTCTCTGTATTGTTTTTGGAAAACATGCACAATAATGTTGGTGTAATCCAATAAAATCCATTGTGCATTTTCAGTACCCTCAACATGCCATGGACGTTCTTGAATTTCATTTCTCACTTTTTTCTCCAAAGCAGCTGCAATGGACGCAACGTGAGTGTTGGAATTTCCGCTACAAATCACGAAATATTCACAAAATGCGTTTTCTATTTCTCTTAAATCAAGGATTTTAATGTCTTCTGCTTTTGAGTCAGAAATACCGTCAATGATGACGTCAATTATAATCTTAGAATCTACTTTTTTACTCATTCAAAATTTTATAAGTTGCAAAATTAGTGAATATTCGCTGAGTTTTCACATTTTAAGATAACTTTAGCGACTAGAAAGGATAAATTTATTGCATGGAAATACACAAATTTGACACCATTCCAAGTACGAATTCTGCTTTAATGGATTTCTCCAAAAAGAATGCCAAATCATGGACGGTTTTTTGGACTTCCAATCAGACGAACGGACGTGGATACAGTGGGAATCATTGGGAATCCAATCAAGATCAAAATCTGGCAGTTAGTGTTCTGATAAAGACAGAATTAACCTATCAGGAATTGATTTATTTTAACCAATGGATTAGTAATGTCGTCAGAAAAGTTATTTCATCCTATGTTCCGTCTGCCTTTGTAAAATGGCCTAATGACATAATTGCTGAAACGAAGAAAGTTTCGGGAATTCTAGTTGAAACTTATAAGCATGAAAACCAGATGAATATTGTCGTTGGTGTTGGAATAAATGTCAATCAAACCCATTTTGGAGAGCTATCAAAAGCCGGATCTTTGGCCAGCATTACGGGTAAAAATTATGACATAGAAGAAATATTGTCAGATTTCCTGACAGAAATGCAAGCATCCTTTGTTCAAATTGAACAAAAACAATGGGAATATATCCAAAATACTTATTTAACTCATTTATTTCGAAAGGATGTTCCTTCTGAATTCCTAAAAAATCAAGAAATTTTTAGTGGAATTATTCGTGGTGTAGATTCCAGCGGACTTTTGTTAGTGGAATTATCAAACAGAGAATTGAAAACATTTCAACATAAAGAGGTTGAATTAATTTATTAAAATATTAGAAATAATTTGTTAGATTAAGCTAACATTTATAGTTTTGCCTCATAAAATAAATTATGAGGAAAATTGTTTATGCTTATTTTTTAGGAAGTCTTGGATTCGCTTCTGCACAAAATTTACCAGAAAAATCAGATTCTTTGCTCTGGGAAGAAGACGAAATCCAATTGGAAAGTGCTGTTATTACAGGAACATTGAAAGAGGTTAGTCGTTTGGATAGTCCGGTTCCAGTCGAGATTATCACACCAAGATTGTTTCGAAAAAATCCTTCTCCAAGTTTATTTGAATCCATTGGTATGGTCAATGGAGTACGTCCGCAAGTGAATTGCAATGTTTGCAATACAGGAGACATTCACATCAATGGAATGGAAGGGCCTTATACTATGATATTGATCGATGGTATGCCTATTGTTAGTTCTTTGTCAACGGTTTATGGATTGAATGGAATTCCCAATTCAATGGTTGAAAAAATAGAAGTAGTAAAAGGGCCAGCTTCTTCCTTGTATGGGTCAGAAGCCATGGGTGGAATCATCAATGTGATTACCAAAAATGCACAGAAAGCGCCAAGTCTTTCCGTTGATTTTATGAGTTCATCTTGGATGGAGTTCAATACCGATATTTCCACAAAATTTAAGATTGGGGATGCAAGTAGTTTGATTGGGATGAATTATTTCAAATACGATGATGTGAAAGATAACAACGGAGATAATTTCACCGATTTGACGTTACAAGATAGAATTTCCATTTTCAACAAGTGGAATTTAAAACGAAAAGATGACAAAATTGCAAGTTTAGGTTTGCGATATGTATATGAAGATCGTTGGGGTGGAGAATTGGACTATAACAAACGAATTCATAGAGGTAGTGATGAAGTTTATGGTGAATCGGTTTATACATCAAGATTTGAAGCGGTTGCCATGTATCAGTTGCCAATAAAAGAATCCATCACCACACAATTCTCCTACAATTACCACGATCAAAATTCATGGTATGGAAATACGCCTTATATGGCAACTCAGCAAGTCGCCTTTGGTCAAGCTTATTGGGACAAGACTCTAGGAATTCATAATTTGTTGGCTGGAGCAACGATTCGTTATACGGATTATGATGACAATACGCCTGCAACAGCCGATGAAAATGGACATAATGTACCTTCTAGAACGACTATTCCAGGTGTTTTTGTTCAAGATGAAATGAAATTCAATCCCCAAAATAGTTTGCTTTTGGGCTATCGATTTGACTATGATGAACACCATGGATCCATCCATTCGCCACGTGTTGCTTACCGATATTCGTCTGCTGACAAGAAACATACCTTACGAGGAAGTTTTGGAACAGGATTCCGTGTCGTAAATTTATTTACGGAAGATCACGCTGCCTTGACTGGGTCAAGAGAAGTAATCATCACGGAAGAATTAAAACCTGAGCGTTCGTTGAATGCAAATTTAAATTATGTCACTCGTTTTACCACTGGAGGCATGAATGTTGACGTGGATGTTACTGGTTTCTATTCGTATTTCACCAATAAAATCAATGCAGATTATGATGTGAATCCAGACCAAATCGTATACGATAATTTGGAAGGGCATGCGATTTCACAAGGTGTTTCTTTGAATACCAACTTTAGTTTTGGCATTCCATTGCGCATTTCTGCTGGAGTTTCTTATATGGATGTGTTTCAAAAAGAAAAGGATGAAAATGGTGTTGAACAAAAAGAAGTACAATATTTCGCACCAGAATGGTCTGGAAACTTGGTCATGAGTTATTCGTTCCCAAAGAATTTTAGTGTGGATTTAACCGGAAATTGGAATGGTCCAATGCGTTTGCCAACAGTTCCCAATGATTATCGTCCAGAGTATTCGCCTTGGCATATGATTGCCAATATTCAAGTAACCAAAAAGTTTCAAAATGGAATGGAAATTTATGCGGGTGTAAAGAATTTATTTGATTTCGTTCCTTCAGAAGATCCAATTTTGCGCGCTTTTGATCCGTTTGATCAACAGGTTGATGATCCGATTCAAAATCCAAATGGATATTCGTTTGATACGACCTATAGTTATGCTTCTATGCAAGGAATTCGTGGATTTATAGGTTTTAGATATTCAATGTTTTAAGAAAATGAGAAGATTGGTTTATTGTATGTTTGGATTAATTTCTTCTTGGGTGTTTGCGCAAGAAAAGATCAGCATTCATGTTATTGAAGAGAAAATTCAGATAGAAAATAAACCAATCTTTTTGTCTATCACAACGGATTGGTGTGGGATTTGTCGAATTCAATCCCAACAATTTGCAAAAGATGAGGAATTGATCAAATTGATGAATTCCAAAATTTATTTTTTCGAATTCAATGCAGAATCCACGGAAGAAGTCAAGTTGAAGAATCATGTATTTTCCAAACAACCCAGTCAATACCATGATTTGGTTATAGAATTATTGGGAGATTCCAACGAAATCAGCTTTCCATCATGGGTTGTCCTCAATCAGGATTTTGAAATTTTGGATGTCTATTCAGGGCTGTTGCGTCCCAAAGATTTGAAACGCATGATAAATCAGCTAGCAAAAGAATAAAGCTTTAACGAGCAATATCCAACTTTACTTTTTTGTTTTTAATTCTTTCCTTATCCAACTTTTTCACCAAATCCATCGCTTTTTTGCGAGGAATTGCCACATAAGAAGTCGTATCTTTTACTTCAATCAAGCCAACTTCTTCTTTTGTTAAACCACCTTTTTTGATTAAGAATCCCACAATATCAACTTTGTTGACTTTGTCTTTTTTTCCTGCGCTGATGTAAATTGTTTGCCAAGGCGAATTTTGAGGAACTTTGGTAAATCCTTCTACATCTTCAACTAGAATTTTGGAATCGATAAAAGGGAAGTTTTCATCTTCTGAAATCATCACATACACAAACCCTTTTGCGTTCATACGCGCTGTACGACCGTTTCGGTGAATGAATGCATCTTCTTTGGGTGGAAGCTGATAATGGACTATGGATTCCACTTCAGGAATATCCAATCCTCTAGCAGCTAAATCTGTCGTAATGAGAATTCGAACCGAATCATTTCGAAATTTAAACAAAGCTCGCTCTCGTTCGTCTTGTTCCAATCCACCATGGAAATTTTCACGTTCGATTCCTTTTCTTCTAAGCAATTCAGAAATTCGATCTACCGCGTCTCGATGATTGCAGAAAATCAGAGTTCGTTTGCTTCCAATTTTACAGATCAATTTGAACAAAGTTTCTAATTTTTCCTCTGAAAGTGTATTTACTTTTCGAAATTGAAAATTGGGTTTTGACTCCAATTCTTTCAAAAAATCTAAAGTTTTGACATTCTCCAATCCAGCGAAGGAAGGAATTGTGGACATGGATGTAGCAGATGTTAGAATTCTATGATTGAGGTTAGACATAGATTCTATGATGTAGGTCATATCGTCTTGAAATCCGAATTCCAAGGATTTGTCAAATTCATCCAAAACCAAGGTTTGAATGGTTGAAGCGTCTATATTTTGGTTTTTGACATGGTAAGCAATTCTACCTGGCGTTCCAATTAAAACCGCTGGAGATTCAATCAAATTATTTTGTTCGATCTTTTTATCATGTCCACCGTAAACGACAGAAACTTTGTAGTCTGTTGCCATGGCTTTGAAAACTTGTTCGATTTGAAGAGCTAATTCTCGAGATGGAACCATGATTAACGCTTGAATTCCGGAATTTTGAGGAGATAAATTTCGCAGTAAAGGAAATAAAAATGCCAAAGTTTTTCCAGAACCAGTGGGAGACAATAAGATTATATCTTGGTGATTGTCAGATTGTGAATATGTTGATTTTTGCATCTGATTCAAATCTTGAATCTGCAATTTTTCTAAGATCGATTGTACATCCATTCTGCAAAGGTAGGCGAATTGATGGGTTTAACGAATTTTTAGATTTTCATACGATTGAATTTTTGTAATTTTGATAGTTTACCAATAGAAAATATCCATGTCTGAAAAATTATTTTATTCAATTCGCAACAATGAGTTGGAATCTGTGATACAAGAATTAACCCAAAATCCAGATTTGTTAAACGTCAAAGATCAACGAGGTTCGACACCTTTGTTGCTGGCAACTTATTATGGATTTGAAGACATTGTTGATTTTATATTGTCTCTAAATCCAGTAATTGATGAAAAAGATGGTTCTGGAAATACTGCTTTGATGGGTGTTTGTTTCAAGGGACATGAAGCTATAGTTCAAAGATTAATTGACGCGGGTGCAGATGTTAACATTGTCAATGGGATGGGAGGAACTGCCTTAACCTTTGCAACCATGTTTAATAAGCCTGGAATTGTAAAAGTATTGGTGGACAATGGAGCCGATAAAACTTTTAAAGATGGTCGTGGAATGACTTCTCTGGATATAGCCCAAGCACAAGGGTTTTCAGAAATAGCAGAGATTTTGAAATAATTAATTTTGTAAATAAAAAGAAAAACCTGGTCAATGCCAGGTTTTTTTATCGTACGAAAACTAATTTTTTCTCATTGGATAATTTTTCGTCAAACGAATAATTATTTTCATTGTATAATTTCACTTCCTCAATTGTTTGAAGATTGTTTTCGGCGCAATATCTCGCCAACGCACCTCTTTGTTGTTTGAAGAATACCATGATTGGTTTTAATTGTCCGTTTTTGTAATCCAAAAATTCTACTTCAATTTTAGGAGATTTCAGTTTTTTATCGTCTAAAACTTTCGAATATTCCACACTGGCAAGATTTAGTAAAACTTCATTCTTCTTCAATTTCGAATTAACATGATCGGTTAAAGTTTCTTTCCAAAATCCATATAAATTTTTGGAACCTTGCACATCCAATTTACTTCCCATTTCCAAACGATAGAGCATTACTTTATCGCTTGGTTTCAACAAGCCGTATAAACCCGATAAAATGAAAAGGTTATCGTTCAAATAATTTTGAACTTCTTCAGAAAGATTGGCAGCATCCAATCCTCGATACACTTCACCTTTGAAGGCAAGAGCAGCTTGAACAGAATGTTTCGCAGTTGGTTTGGTTTTCCATTGTGTATTTCGTTCCCAATTCATTTCTGCTAAATCTTTTGAAATGCTCATCAGTTTTTGCAATTCTTCTACGCTTAAATTTCCTAAACTTTCCATAACAGTCTGGGCTTCTGGTAAAAACTTAGGAGTTGAGGACTTATTCCAGCTTCCGCTGGTTTCCAATGACATGAGTTTTGCGGGAGATAATAAAATTTTCATTTGGCTAAATTAGAACTTTTGAATAGTTTTAGATTCTAAATGAGATGGAAAATGAAAATGACCGTATCGATTCTATTGATGATGATTGCCGGAATTGTCAATGCACAAACATTTTTTTTCAATCAACTTATAACGATTGAAAAAATAGGGAATGATCAAAAGAATGGAAATCAAATTAGTGAAGTACAAAGGCTTATCAATGCCTCGAATTCTAATTATGTACTTGAATTTAAATCAGATAGCATTGCTCAAGTACGTGAATATTCCAGTAAAAGGTATCATGATTTTAAAATTCAGCATTATACTTCAATCGGTGATTTGCAAATGATGTATGCGCGAACTTGTGATGAAACCGAATTAATGGAAAAGGATCAAAAAGACAATCATGCTGAAAGAACAGAACTTATAAAAATAGGAGAAAACGAATTTGAATACAATTCCTACAAGAAAGCCAATTCCAAAAAGCCTTTTCGTCAATTAAAATTCAAACTAGAAGAATCAGCATCAAACCAATTGGAAGTTTTGGCAAATCTTACAGAAGATTTAAAAACAGAACTTTCCCAACATTTAGATTCAACGAAATTTTATACAATGAAAGAAATCAGTTTCTGGACTGATGGGAAAATTCATCAAACCTATCGATTGAAATCTACGGATGGAGCAAGACTTAAAATAATTCTTCCTGGTCAGTTGAAATTTGAATGTTTGAATCCTTTTTTAGGAATTAAATAAAATCGTTGATATCGCCCTTCCCTTCACGTAATACTTCCACTTCTTCGTTTGAAATGTCGACAATTGTAGAAGCGTGATTATCTCCAATTCCGCTATCAACAACCAAGTCGACCAATTTGTCAAACTTTTCTGCAATCAATTCTGGATCGGTTGTGTATTCAATAATTTCATCATCATCTTTGATGGAAGTAGAAGCAATCGGATTTCCCAATTTTTCAACAATCATTTGAGGGATTAGATGGTTAGGAACACGTATACCTACTGTTTTTCTATTTTTAAAAGTAGGAGGTAAGTTGTTGGAAGCTTCCAATACAAAGGTGAAAGGACCTGGTAAAGCTCGTTTCAACAGTTTGAAATTAGTATTGGAAATCGGTTTTGTATAATGAGAAAGATGACTCAAATCGTTGCAAACAAAGGAAAATTGCGCTTTTTCGGGTTTAACTCCTTTCAAGCGGCATAATTTATCCATCGCTTTGGCATTGGTGATATCGCATCCAAGTCCATACACAGTATCAGACGGATAAATAATCAATCCTCCATTTTTCAATACTTCAACAATTTGGTCAATCGCTCTTTCATGCGGATTTTCTGGGTGTACTTTGATAATTTTTGCCATGATTCCTAGTTTTTAATTATTTCGTTTTTGTTGGTTTGTCTACAACAGGACGTTTTTCTGTGTTGGCCAATTCCCATGCAGTTGCAAATATCAATTGTGTTCTTTTGGCTAGTAAATCATAATTGATTTTGTCGGGTGTATCAGTTGGTTGATGGTAATCTTCATGAACACCATTGAAGTAAAATATACAAGGGATATCATGTTTTGCAAAGTTATAGTGATCGGAACGATAATAGAATCTATTTGGGTCTGATTCTGCATTATACGTATAATCTAAATTCATTTTAATGTACTGATTGTTAACCTTTTCAGATAATTTATGTAAATCTGTACTCAAACGATCGGTTCCAATTAAATATACGTAGTTTTCATCATTTTTATGCGCTTCGTCCACTCGTCCAATCATATCAATATTTAAATTCGCAATGGTATTTTCCAATGGAAAAACAGGTTGTTGATCGGTATAAAATTTCGAACCCAACAAACCGATTTCTTCTGCAGTTACATGTAGGAATAAAATAGACTTTTTAGGATGATAACCATCTTTAATCGCCAATTGAAATGCTTGTGCCATTTCCAATAAGGCAACTGACCCAGATCCATCATCATCTGCACCATTGAAAACCACACCATCGTGCATACCCACATGATCATAATGCGCGGAAATCACAATGACTTCCTCTGGTTTTTCAGATCCTTTGATAAAACCTAAAACATTTTCCGTGTCTTTTTGAATACGTGAATAGGTTTTCGCAGGAATGTATTGAAAATAATTGTCTACAAATGGACTTTCTGGTGAAGCTATTTTTTCTTTTATATAAAAGTCACGAATGTAATTGGCTGCTTTTTTTTGCCCTTCCTCTCCCGTGTTTCTTCCTTCAAATTCATCTGAAGCAAAAATATAAAGGTGCGTTTTCAATTCTTCTGATGTGATCGAATTGATGTATTTAGGTAAAGCCTTGTCATAATCAGACTTTTGGAAATTCTGTTGGGATGTACATTGTAGGGTTAGGGTTGCTAAAAGAGCGAAACCAATAAATTGCTTCATAGAAAGGAAATTTTAATTAATCGAGATCAATAAATTCTTTGAGTAAATCCATCGTCCAATTGGTCATTTTTTTGGTATCTTCCAAACTCATGAATTCGCCTTTTGACTTATTTTCAGAAATAAAATTCATCACTTTGGACTGAATGGTATTTTTTGTTATTTCTTCGCCATTTTCAATGGATTTTTTCAAATCATCTATCATAACAGCCAAATTATAGGCTAAATCTTGTGCGGAATCATTGGAGAATTTTGGAATTTTGTATTCTTTTTCAATTCGTGCACGTTCCGAATTTTTATTGGACGCACATTGAACCGAAAGAAATAGTAGGAGTAAGGCTAGCAAGTATTTTTTCATTTTTATGGGATTAGTCTCTCAAAAATAGCGAAAAGATTTGATTTTTAGCTTGCTTGGAATAAATAAAAAATCCCGCATAAAGCGGGATTACTAAAAAATCTTGAAAAATCAAGAATTATCTTTTTGTTGCAGCATCTTGCAATTTAGATGCCCAGTCAACCCATTTTTGTGCATCTTCTGCAGTCATTTTTTGAGTCCATTCAGACGCTTTTTTAGACCACTCAACACCTTGAGCTGTTAATTCTTGCAATTTAGTTGCATCACCAGCATTTGCAGCTTCCATTAATTGATTATAATAGTCAATATATTCTATCGCAAACATTGTGATTTCAGCATGGCTGAAATTTGGAAGTTCGTATTTATCAATTAATTTTTTTTGATGTGAAGTATATTTTTGCGATGAACAATTCAGAAATGTGAGACTAATAATTAAAATAATAAAGAAATTTTTCATTTTGTAAGTTTGAATTGAATATAATAAGAAAATCCCGCATATAGCGGGATTATAAAAAATCTTTACGAAACAAGTATTAATTGTTATTTGCAGCGTCTTGCAATTTTTTCGTCCATTCAACCCACTTTTGTGAATCTTCTGTAGTTGATTTTTGCATCCATTCAGACGCTTTTTTTGACCATTCAAGACCTTGCGCTTGCAATTCATTGATTTTCGTTTGATCACCAACTTTTGCAGCTTCCATTAATTGGTTATAATATCCTTGATATTCATTTGCAAATTTTTGAAGATCTGGGTTAGAAAACGTAGGAATGTCAGTTGCAGCTGTTGCTACATCTGTAGTAGCTTGAGCAACTTGATCAGCTGTTTCAGCAGCTTGTTCAATAACATCATTTGTTGCATCTTCTACTTTTTTCTCATCTGATTTACAAGAAGCTAAGGAAACGATTCCTACTGCTGCGATAGCTAAAAAAAACTTTTTCATTCTTTATTTTTTAGGGTTTATTTTTAACAAATATAAACATTAAAAACGGAAAGTCTTTGAAAAATTTCATCTAAAAATCAGAGGATTGAAACTGAACTTCGTATAATTTTTGGTAGTATCCACCTAAATTCAGTAATTCATGATGGGTTCCTTTTTCTACAATTTTTCCAGCATCCATTACCAAAATTTGGTCTGCTTGCTGAATGGTTGCTAGTCTATGGGCAATCACAATCGAACTTCTTCCCTTGGTCAATTTTTCAGTAGCGTTTTGAATTAAAATTTCTGATTCGGTGTCAATTGATGAAGTGGCTTCGTCCAAAACCAAAATTTCTGGATTGTATACATACGCACGCAAAAAGGAAATCAATTGTCTTTGACCGACCGATAAACTTGCGCCGCGTTCACTTACTTCCGAACGGTATCCGTTGGGTAGGCTCATAATGAAATCATGAATGCCAATTTCCTTTGCGGCTTTTTGTACTTGTTCCAATGAGATTTCGGGTTTACCCAAAATAATATTTTCATAGATCGTCGTATTGAACAAAAATACATCTTGTAAAACGACGGCAATATGACTTCGTAAATTGCTTAATTCAATCGAATAAATACTTTTTCCATCAATTTTGATATCTCCCGAATCTATGTCATAAAAGCGGCTCAATAAATTGACAATTGTGGATTTTCCAGCTCCTGTGGCTCCAACAATGGCGATGGTTTGTCCAGGTTTCGAATGAAAAGAAATTCCATTTAAAACTGTACTTCCTTGAATATATGAAAAGACCACATTTTCAAACTCAATTTCGCCTTTTACCTCAGTTAATAATTCTTTTCCATTGTTCGGTAATCGTTGATCATCATCCAAGATTTTGAATACTCGATCAGCACCAATCAAACCTCTTTGAATGGCATTGAAACGATCGGCAATTTGACGCATTGGAGTTGTCAACATCGTGATGTACGAAATGTAGGCAATTACTTCCCCAACCGAAACGTCTCCATGCATAGCTGTACGTAAACCTCCAAACCATAACAAAAGTCCGATGGCTAAAGCTGAAATAATTTCCACAACCGGAAACAATAAAGCGAAATACAAATTAGACTTTAAAAAAGCAGTTCGTAAATCTTTATTGATGACTTTAAACTTTTCAAATTCTTTTTCTTGGCGATTGAACAATTGCACAATCGTCATACCCGATAATCGTTCTTGAACAAATGTATTCAATTGAGCTGTGACGGTTCGTTCGGCTTGGTAAACCGATTTTAATGCCTTTTGAAACAAATTGGTAATCACAACCATTAATGGAAGAATAACAATCACGATACAAGCCACCATCCAATTCATATAGAACATCACACTGATGATGAAGATCATTCGCAATGCATCAACCATCAAGGTTAAAATTCCATTGTTGAAAATTTCGGCAATGGTTTCGATGTCAGAGACAGATCTTGTGACCAAAACACCATTGGGTGTTCGATCAAAATAGGCCAATTTGAATTTGATGATATGATTGAAAAGACGTACGCGAAGAAATTTGATGACTTTTTGGGCAATGCTATTGGCGTAGTAAATGACAAAAAAGTTCAAAGCAACTTCCAAAAATAAAACTGCCGCAATAAGGAAGATGAATTTCATTAATCCATTTACATCTTTATTTAAAATGTATAGATCAATTGCGTCTTTCATCAAATAAGGACGATAGGTAGACACAACTGCGCTTAAAATCGCAACAATCACCACGGCAATAAATAAGCCGCGATAACTCATTCCAATTTTCACCACACGTTTTAATCCACTATAATCGAACTTTGAGTCACTCATGAAGATAAATCGTTTCTGGATAAACTACATCCACCAAATACAATCCTTGGGCTGGTGCAGAACCACTTGCAAAACTACGGTCTTTTTGGTCAATTATCTTGATAAATTTGTCTAAACTAATTTTTCCTTTTCCAACATCTACCAATGTTCCAACAATAGCACGTACCATGTTTCGTAGGAAACGATCTGCTGTTATGGTGAATTTTAATTCATTCCCACATCGAACCCATTCAGCAAATTTCACGGTGCAAATATGGGTTTTGACATCAGTATGCAATTTGGCAAAACTACTAAAATCATGAGTTCCCAATAGGTTTTGAGCAGCTTCATTCATTTTATCTAAGTCCAATTCAATTTTGATTTGCCAAGCATAATCATAATTAAATGCATCTTTTCCAATTTGAACAAAATAATGATAGGTACGATCGGTTGCATCAAATCTTGCGTGGGCATCGCTTTGCATTTTGATAACGTCATAAATTACAATGTCTTTTGGTAGGAAAGAATTCATGCGATGGACGAAATCATGGTTGAGTTCTCCATCAAAATCAAAATGTGCAAACATGGTTTTGGCATGAACCCCAGTATCCGTACGGCCTGCACCCATGATATCGATTTTGGTTCGTAGCAAAGTTGACATGGCATGTTCCAACACTTCTTGAACCGAAATCTGTTTGGGTTGTTTTTGCCATCCAAAATAATTCTTGCCGTTGTAGGACAATTTGATAAAATACCTCACTACGAAAATTTTAGTTTTGCGAAATTACAAAATGAATTTTTCTGAATTCAGTAAAAAATTAGATAAATCTTTGAAGCATTGCAAAGCTTTGTTCATTTCTGTTAATTATCATCAAGTAGGATTTTTTACAAGTCGATGATTTTCTTATTTTTGTGAATTGAATTAACAATTAATATAGAAATACGTTAGACATAATGGAAAAAATTAAAGTAATCAATCCAGTAGTGGATTTGGATGGTGACGAAATGACTCGCATCATTTGGCAGTTTATCAAAGATAAATTGATTTTACCTTATTTGGATATTGACATTAAATATTTCGACTTAGGTATTGAAAATCGTGATGCAACCAATGACCAAGTAACCATTGATGCTGCTGAGGCGATTAAAAAGTATAACGTTGGTATCAAATGTGCGACCATTACTCCAGATGAAGAAAGAGTAAAAGAATTCAATTTGAAAAGCATGTGGAAATCTCCAAATGGTACCATTCGTAACATTGTAGGTGGAACTGTTTTCCGTGAGCCAATCATTATGTCAAACGTTCCTCGTTATGTTCAAGGGTGGACACAACCAATCGTTATTGGTCGTCATGCTTTTGGGGATCAGTACAAAGCGACTGATAAAGTAATCAAAGGAAAAGGAAAATTAACCATGAGTTTCATTCCAGAAGATGGAGGAGAAGCTCAAGTTTGGGAAGTGTATGATTTCAAAGGTGATGGTGTAGCAATGTCTATGTACAATACTGATGAATCTATCTATGGATTTGCACATTCTTCTTTTCAAATGGCTTTGACTAAAAAATGGCCTTTGTATTTGTCTACAAAAAATACCATTTTGAAAGCATATGATGGACGTTTCAAAGATATTTTCCAAGAAGTTTACGAACAACACTATAAAACAGAATTCGAAAAATTAGGAATTACTTACGAACACCGTTTGATTGATGACATGGTAGCATCAGCTATGAAATGGAACGGAGGTTTTGTTTGGGCTTGTAAAAACTATGATGGAGACGTTCAGTCTGATACAGTTGCGCAAGGATTCGGATCTTTAGGATTGATGACTTCTGTTTTGGTTACTCCAGACGGAAAAACTGTAGAGGCAGAGGCTGCACATGGAACTGTAACTCGTCACTACCGTCAACATCAACAAGGAAAAGAAACATCAACCAACCCAATTGCCTCTATTTTTGCTTGGACTCGTGGTTTACAACACAGAGGAAAATTAGATGATAACCAAGCATTGATTGATTTCGCTAATACGTTGGAACAAGTTTGTATTGAAACGGTTGAAAGCGGAAAAATGACCAAAGATTTGGCGATGTTGGTTTATGGAGACAATATGACTTCTGATAACTATTTGAACACGCAAGATTTCTTGAATGCTTTGGATGAAGCTTTGAAAGCGAAATTAGCTAAATAATAATCGAAAGATTAAAACATAAAAAAAGAGGCTGTATCACAACTCGTGAAAACAGCCTTTTTTCTTTAAAATATTCGACCCCGGAAAAGGAATTCGTTTCAAATATGAAAACCTCAAAGGGTTAATGGGTCTTGTGAGACTCCTTCTTCTATTTTTAGAAGAATCCTAAGGGATGGTAATTGTATTGTCAAATACTTTTACATCTCTCAAATCAAATTGATTTGTCTGTGGATTAAATTCTCCTAAAATTATATAAGGGTAGTAAGTTCCGGGCTGCATATTCTCAATGGCCCAGGTTGTTATAAATGATTGTTCTACTTTATTCCCTTTTGCTTCAATCGGATCAATGTCAATAAATGAATACATATTACCGATAAGTTCTGGTTTTTCCAAACTAAATCCTTTGTCAGCAAAATAAACCATCATACGAAGTTTTTGTGTTGGAACATCTGATTTGTTCAAAATTGTTCCTCCAGTCAAAATAATTTCTTTCTGCTCTGGATTCATACCCAATTCCCAATTTCCTTCAATTCCTAAAGCAGGAGAAAATTTCGCATCTGTCGCAGATGACATAGATCTAATTTCAGCTGTAGAAGCTGTTCTTACATTCAATTCTTTTCCTTGCTCTAAAGCAATTTCAGCTTCAGATTTTTCAGCAGCTACTTTTACTTCTTCTTTTGCGGTGGCTCTATTTTCTTGTTTTACTTTTTCTGGGGATAATGGTTTATCTTGTCCAAATGCAACAAAAGATATTCCAAGAATGGCGGTTAAAAATAATCGTTTCATAATTTTAAATTTTAAATTTACATTCACTTTTAAAATTCCAATTATTACGCCAATAGAAGTTAAAGAGCTGTTAAATCCTCTAAATTAATCTAAATTGAAGATGATCAAACTTATTGAAACTATGATAAATAAAGGTTTTTTCAGAAGATTAAAATTTATTAAAAAACCTTTTATGGTTTTAATTTTCGCGATTTTATTGGTTAGAATTTTAGGATTTACCCGATTTCCTGATTTAGTTTTCCCAAAAATTCATTCCTTTTTTGCCAATATTTTCTATTCTATTACAAGTCTTTTTTCAATTTCCATTGGTGATTTGATTTACTCAATGCTAATAATTTTGGGAATTTTATTTTTAGGTCGAATTATATATTATGTATTAAAAAGGAATTATTCAGAATTAAAAAATTCGATTGTAAAAATTCTATATTTCCTAGCTGGGTTTTATTTGTATTTTCATCTAATTTGGGGATTTAATTATTACAAAACTCCTTTAAAAGAGAATTATAATGTAGAAGTTGATTCAGTTGAAGAACTAAAAGGAATGGCTCATCAGTACTTTGTTAAGGCTGCTTATTATCGCAAAATTGTTTCAGAAGATGAAAATGGAAATTTCAAAATGAGTCTATCTATTCAATCTTTACGTGAAGAACTGAATCAATCAGCACTGAAAATTCAATCACAATACCCAGAATTGTTCATGCGAAACCCAAATCCTGCCAATTTAAAATCTTCTCTATATAGTGAAGGATTTAGTTATTTGGGAGTTTTAGGCTATTTTAATCCTTTTACCAATGAAGCCCAATACAATGTCAAAATGCCAGATTCCAAATTGCTTTTTACCAAATGCCATGAAACGGCACACCAGTGGGGATATGCTTCTGAAAGCGAAGCAAATTTCATCGGATTTGTTTTGGCAAATGAATCTAATCATCCCGATTTGCAATATGCTGCCAATTTTAAGGCTATGAGAAGTTTGCTCAATCGAATTTTATGGGTTGATCCTTTGTATGTGAAATATTATGTAGAAGTTTTGTATACAGATGGCATGAAGCGAGATCGTCAAAATGAATTGGATATCAATGCACAATATGGTGGATCTGCAGAAGACGCATTTTCCTTAATGAACGAAGCCTTCTTGAGATTAAATAATCAAGAAGGCCTCGAGTCTTATGGTAAATTTGTTGAATTATTGGTTGGTTTCAACCGAAAATATTCGTCAAATTAAAATTTAATAGTTGATGTAAAAGCACGTTTGTTACGAACTGCTTTACCGTTAGCATCGTTGGAAGAAACCGTTAGCAAAATATGGTACGTACCTGATTCAGGGATTGTAAACATATTGGTTTTTACAGCTGTATCAACAAATTTCTTGTTTGCATCAATTTTATTGATATTAGCAGATGCGATGTGTACTCCTTCAAAAGTTTTGGTAATAGTTGTTTGATCTTCTTTTGTCAAGTAAACATCTAAAATTACATTTTCAAAATCAGTGGTTGTGTTATTGGTAATGTCACCACCATTGATGTTTACCATGAAATTTTTGAAATCAATGTCCACTTTCCAATCCTTTTCAAAAGCAATGGCATTGTCTTCTTTTAAGTCAATCATTACTTTCGGATGTAAATTTGGAGCTTTTACGGTATGAGTTTGAGGCTGTTCTTTGAAGATAGCCAAAGTTCCATTTGTCGACTCTACGATACTTCTTGTTACCTTATAGGCCAACACATTATCTCTTCTGTCCGTTAATAACAATAAGGATTTGTATTTTCCTACAGGTGGAACCTCATCAATTGATTTGCGGATGTTCACGCCAACCATGTTTGAATTTTTGGCAATTTTTGACAAGAGAATAGAACTAACCAAATACCCGCTAAATTGACCATTATCTGGATTAGCATCTTGGTCCAACAAATAATAGGAAAGAGTTAAATTTTTCACATCATCAGATGTGTTATTTTCAATTCTTCCATTGTATATTAAGACAGAATTGTTTTCTATATGTGTAACCCAATTGTCAGATAATGAAAAAGATTCACTAGCTATTTTCATATTGTCAATCTGAACAGTCTTAAGCTCTTGCGAATACGTTAGAGCATTTAGGCTCAACAGTAAAGAAGCAGTTAAAAATAATTTTTTCATAAATTTTGAATGGTTTCGGTTTATTCTTGTCTGTAAAAATATTCATTATTTTTTAAATTCGCTAAAGGTTGAGCGTAAAACTTCTAGCGCATCATTTAATTCCTTCTCATTGATCACCAAAGGTGGTGCAAAACGTATGATATTACCATGGGTAGGTTTTGCCAATAAGCCATTCTGCATCAGTGCAACACATAAATCCCATGCAGTCGAACTTTCTGGTGAATCATTGATCAAAATCGCGTTTAATAATCCTTTTCCACGTACGGATTGAAGAAAATCAAATTCAGGTATCATTTTTTCAATTTCTGCACGGAAAATTTTACCCAAATTTTCAGCCTTTTTAGCTAAATCTTCATCGATTACCACATTCATTGCTTCCAAGGCAACTGCACAAGCTAAAGGATTTCCTCCATAAGTTGAACCGTGTTGACCAGGTTTAATTACATTCATTATGTAGTCATTGGCTAACACAGCTGAAACCGGATAAGCTCCACCGGATAAGGCCTTTCCTAAAATTAGCATATCTGCTTGAATTCCTTCGTGATCGATAGCCAACATTTTTCCAGTACGTGCAATTCCCGTTTGAATTTCATCTGCAATAAATAAAACATTGTTCGCTTTACAAATCTCATAGCAAGCTTTCAAATATCCTTCATCTGGAACATTAACACCCGCTTCTCCTTGAATTGGTTCTACCAAAAATCCACAAATTGAATCTTTGTTTTCTTCGATTACTTTTTTCAAAGCATCGCTGTCATTGTAATCCACTGAAATAAATCCAGAAGTATAAGGATTGAAATTTTTACGTGCATCATCATCATTGGAAAACGAAATAATCGTCGTGGTTCTTCCGTGGAAATTCCCGTTACAAACCACAATTTTGGCTTCGCCAGAAGCGATTCCTTTTTTCTCGTAACCCCATTTTCGGGCAATTTTAATGGCAGTTTCAACCGCCTCAGCACCTGTATTCATGGGTAGTACCTTATCAAATCCAAATAATTTGGTGATGAATTCTTCGTATTTACCCAATTCAGAATTGTAAAAAGCACGAGAAGTTAAAGTTAATTTTTGTGCTTGATTGATTAACGCATTGATGATTCTCGGATGACTATGTCCTTGATTGACGGCTGAATAAGCCGAAAGGAAATCAAAATATTTTTTTCCTTCAACATCCCATACAAATGCTCCTTCACCACGTTCCAATACGACAGGTAGTGGATGGTAATTGTGTGCACCATATTGATCTTCTAAAGCTATTAGGTTTTGGGATGTCATCGTTTCCATAGTTTGCAAAATTTTGCGCAAAGTTAGGAAATTTGAGATAGTTAACCGAAAGGATTATAATTGTTTTTCTTCCAATAAGATTGATTTTCCGAAGAAAAGTTTAGCCGTTTTGGCAAAATTTTCCGTGTAATCAGACAAATAGAAATGATAAGTTGGATTTTTAGTATTTCCGAGAAGATTGGATTTTTCCAATTCATGAATCAATTCATTTACGACAATCAAAGCGGAATTCACCACTTTTACTCTTCCTTGAAAAATAGACTGAACTTCTTTTTCAATCAATGGATAATGAGTACAACCCAAAATTAAAGTATCAATATCTTCCAATTTTTTATTGGATAAATATGATTCTAATGCGTGTTTGGAAACAGGAGTATTGCGAAAACCTTCTTCGATAATTGGAACCAAAAGGGGTGTAGCAAGTTGTATAACCTGTATGTGTCGATTGTATTTTCTGATGAATTTTTTGTAAGCGTTGGAATTTACGGTTGCTTTTGTCGCAATCACACCAATTTTTTGATGAAGTTCGTAGGCAACTTTTTTGGCAACAGGCGAAATCACGTCGATCACCAACGTACCATTGGCGGCTTGTTTGATTTCATCGATTGAATTGGAAGTTGCAGAATTACAAGCAACCACAATAGCCTTACAATCTTGTTTGACCAAAAAATCAGTAATTTCTGTGGTGAATTTTGTGATGGCCTCTTTTGATTTTTCACCGTACGGCAAATGCTTGGTATCTCCAAAATAGATGATGTTCTCATGGGGCAATAATCGCTTAATTTCTTTCGCGACGGTTAATCCTCCCACGCCCGAATCGAACACCCCAATCGGTCTGTTGTCATTCATTTGGCAAAGGTATTTTAATTTGTTTTAAGTAGAAATAGGTTTTCAAATTAATTATTTTTTAGTCTATTTCGACAATTTCAAAATCTTTTCCATTCCACAAATAATAAATGGGCAAACAATTGATTTCATTATAATATTTTAAATTCCCATTTAACAGATAATTTGAATTTCTAATTAATAAATAACTTGTTGGTTGGTATAAAAATCCACAAGATTCATCATTGATAGAAATTGAATCAAACACTTTTCCAGTAACACGATTAATTATAAATATATGGCTACAATCAACTCCACAACTTTTTTCAATAAGAGTATATTCTCCTGCGAAATTAATGGGACTTTTAAGTGTTTCGTTATTTATGAAATTCACAAAATTTGAATCTGATTTAAATTTATTTTTAGAAAAATCTAATTCTGCCAGAGGGCCAAAGTAAATATGAGTTGAATATTTATTGAAAACTGTTTTCAAATTATCTAAATTTAAATTTTTAATAAAATCTTCATTTTTCTCCATTCCATTATGTCCTTGATTCTTCAATCCAATTAATAGGTCGTTTGGTTTTAAAAATTTTTGAAGATGAAGAATTTCCTCTTTATGGGAAATTACATCTTCTTCTCCGTAAAAAATCTTGATGGGAACTTCGACATGTTGAATCATTTCATCAATTGGAAATTCGTATTTGCATAGAAATTTTGGCAAATAAAATTTGTCTTGTTTGAATTTTTCATCAACTTGAAAATAAGGTGCTAAAAGAATCAGTTCTTGGGGATTATTTTCTTTTGCCAAAAAGGTTGCTGCTCCAGAACCTAAAGAAAATCCGACAACAGAAATTTTATTTTCAGCATATTTATTTTTTAAAAAATTATAGCCCAGTTGAACATCTGAATAAAACTGTTCTTCCGAATGGATTTTCCCTTCCGACATTCCAAATCCGCGATAATCCAGCATAAAAACATCATAGCCCCAATCCAAATAATGATTAGCAATTGGTGCCCAAGTTTTCATATTCCCCGATTTTCCGTGTAAATAATAAATAACTCCTTTGGGATTTTCTTGTTGAAAAAATAATCCGTGAAGTTGGATTCCGTCTGGCGTTTCGAGGAAAACTTCTTCAAAAGAATTCTCTAATTGAAATGTATATTCTTTCTCTAGCGGAATGGGCGCGAATATCATTCTTTCTTGATTGACATAATAATAGACGCAAAGTCCCAAATACAGTCCAGCGATAAATAATGAAGAAATGAAAAGCTTATTTTTCACGGTAACAAAGTTTTTAAATCCTCTCTATAAACTGAGTTTTCGTTCATAGCTTGATGACCTTGATTTTCTAAGGTTATATAGCGGTCAGTTGGTTTTAATTTATCCTTGATTTTTGAATGATCTTCATAAAATAAAACCTTGTCTTGATTGCCGTGGTAAATCGAAATTGGAACATTGGTTTGAGAAACGTAATATTGGTTATCGAAAGAATATTTCAGTAAAAATCTTGGAATAAAAGGATAATGCGTTTTGGCAACGGTTTTTAAATTATAAAATGGCGAATTTAAAATCAATTGCTGAGGAGAATTTTTGTAAGCTATAAAGGATGCCGGCGCTGTTCCAATGGAATATCCAACTACTACAATCTGATTTTCTGCAAAATTATTCTTCAAAAAATCATACCCCAATTGCGCATCTTGAAAGAATTGTTCTTCATTTTCAATTTGCCCTTCCGATTTCCCAAAGCCTCTATAATCGAGAATAAATACATTGTAATTCAAATCTAAATATACTTGAGCTACATCGCCCCAACCTTCTAAATTTCCTGAATTTCCATGTAAATAATAAACGACTCCTTTGGGAGTGTCCACTTTAAAATATAATGCATGAAGCTTTTTGGAATCAGGTGTTGTCAAATATATCTCTTCAAAATCGGAATTAAAATTGTAGTTGAAATCAGAAGGAGTTTTCGTCGGAAAGAAAATGATTTTTTCTTGGTTGTAATAAAGCAAAAGCGCAAGTGTTAAAAAGATTCCAACTATACCCATTGAAATATAAAGAGGGATTTTTTTCATGACACTCGATTTGAATTCTAAATTACAATTTAAATCCGAAACAAACTCGAGGCAATTCCGTCTGCTAAAAATTTTCCTTTGTCCGTAATTCGATAAATTCCATTGGAATATTCCACCGTTTCATTTTCTAAATGTGGTTTCAATTCTTCTAAAAAATCTGTATAAAATTCCTTCGGAAAATTTGCTTTGATTTCCAATTCATCCAATCCGTAAATCGTTCGTAATCGAATCATTACCAATTCATTGAATCGATCATTCTCACTTAAAACTTCAACTTCATTTGCCAATTTATTTTCGTGTAAATTCTTCAAATACAAAGAATTATTGGCTAAATTCCAACTTCTATTTTTCCCATCATAAGAATGTGCCGAAGGGCCAACACCCAAATAAGGTTTTCCTTTCCAATAATTGCTATTGTGTTGCGAGAAAAAGCCTTCTTTTCCAAAGTTGGATATTTCGTAATGAATAAAATTATTGGATTTTAAGGTTTCAACTAAAGTTTTAAATTGACGTTCCTGTTTGGCTTCATCCACATCTTCTAGTAAATTTTGTTCGATTTGATGCGCCAAAATCGTTTTGGGTTCAACCGTTAGAGCATAGGAAGAAATATGCGGAACCTGTAAATCCAATGCAATTTCTAAATTCTTTTTCCAGATTTCATCTGATGTGGTTTGACCACCATAAATCAGATCGATGGTGATGTTTTCAAATCCTGCATCTTGAACCATTTTGATGGAATTTAAGGCTTCATTTGCATCATGCGCACGATTCATCAAGCGTAAATCCTCATCGAAGAAAGATTGAATCCCTATGCTAAACCGATTGATGGGTGTGGTTTTGAATTGAGCAATTTTAACGAAGTTCAAATCGTCTGGATTGGATTCCAAGGTTACTTCTGGATTGTCAATTACTAGGTAATTACGGTATATAGAATCAAAAATTTCATTTAGTTCATCTAATTCTAAGAGGGATGGAGTTCCACCTCCAAAATAAATGGTTTCAATGGGTTCTGTAATTTCCTCTTTTCGCAATTTCAATTCATTGGATATTGCAGAAACTAAATCTGATTTCTTCGACAAATTCGTAGAGAAATGAAAATTACAATAACTGCACTTTTGTTTGCAAAATGGGATGTGTATGTAGATACCCGCCATGGCACAAATGTAGATAGTTTCGCCTGATTTGATGAAAAAAAACTTAAGTTTGTAGTGATTCAATAAAGAATCAGAATTATTAGTAAGAAAAATTAAAATAAAGATGAAGAAACTAATCGTATTAATTGCGACGGTAACTTTCCTTTTTGCGCCGCTTCAACAAGCAAAAGCAAACGAGGGAATGTGGTTTTTGATGTTCATCGATAAGAAAATCGATGACATGCAGAAAATGGGTTTAAAATTGACTGCAGAGGAAATTTATAGCATTAACAACAGCAGTTTAAAAGATGCAATTGTTCAATTTGGTGGTGGATGTACTGCCGAAATTATCTCCTCAACAGGTTTGGTTTTGACCAATCATCACTGTGGATTTGGACAAATTGCGGAATTGTCTACACCAGAAAATGATCATTTGACCAATGGGTTTTGGGCGTCTGATTATTCCAAAGAATTGAAACCGAAAAGTTTAAAAGTTCGTTTTTTCGTTCGTATGAATGATGTTTCCAAACGTATTTTAGGTCAGGTAAACGATAAAATGACCGAAGATGAGCGTATGGCAGCGATCAACAAAGAAATTGCGAAAATTGAACAAGAAAACAGTGAAGGAGGGAAGTATGTGGTTTCCGTTCGTTCATTCTTTGAAGGAAATGAATATTACTATTTCGTGTACCAAGATTTTCAAGACGTTCGTTTAGTAGGAACTCCTCCCGATATGATTGGACGTTTTGGAGGTGATACAGACAACTGGGAATGGCCTCGTCACACCGGTGATTTTGCTTTGTTCCGTGTGTACACAGACAAAAACGGGAATCCTGCTGATTATTCGCCAGAGAATGTTCCAATGAAACCAAAACACCACTTGCCAATCAGCATCAAAGGATATGAAGCAGGTGATTTCTCCATGATTTTGGGATATCCAGGTAGAACCAATCGTTGGATGCCAGCGCAAGGAGTTGAGCAAAATGTAGAATTTGCTTATCCAGCTTGGGTTGAAGGTTCAAAATTGGGAATGGATGTATTGAAAAAATACATGGATGCTGACCAAAAAGTACGTTTGGATTATGCTTCTAAATATGCAGGTTTGGCGAATTATTGGAAAAACCGTGCAGGTATGATTGAAGCTTTGAAACAACACAAAACAGTTGCTTCTAAAACCAAAACTGAAGCTGATTTCACAAAATGGGCTCAAGATCCTTCACGCAAAGCAAAATACGGAGACATTGTTGAAATCATCAACAATTATTACGCAAAAACAAACGAATCTGCACGTCATAACAATTATTTGATGACTGCATTGCGTTCTAGTACATTTGCAGGATTGCCAGCTAATTTGGGGAAAACTTTGGTTCAATATGCCAATGAAAATGAAGCGAAACGTGCTGAAATGCGTCCTGGAATTGAGGAAATGATCAATGCTACTTTCCAAAAATCTCATATGGGATTGGAAGAAGATGTTTTGGCTGCTCAATTGAATTTATACTATACCCAAGCTGCAAAAGGTGGTTTAGCGCCTTATTTGAAAATTATTGGAGATGAAAACAAAGGTGATTTCAAAAAATATATCAACAAAGCCTTCAATTCAAGTGTATTTACCAACAAAGACCGTTTGATTGGGTATTTGAATAATCCGTCTGCTGATATGATTGAAACAGATGAATTGTACAAATTATCATCTGATTTAATGGATCGATACAGAGCGGAATCTCCGGAAGACAAAGCCTTAAAAGATTCGTATAGCAAAGCATTCCGTTTGTTAGTTGAAGGATTAAGAGAATCAGGTTTAAGTCCAATTGAATATCCAGATGCGAACTCAACCTTGCGTTTGACGTATGGAAAAGTAATTGATTTGCCTTTAGGAAAAGGAAAAGTAAACGATGCTAAATACAATTACTATACAACCTTGAAAGGGACGATTGCGAAACACAAAGAAGGAGATCCAGAATTTGACAATCCAGATAAATTAATCGAATTGTACAAGAAAAAAGATTACGGACAATATGCTGACAAAAACGGTGAATTGTGGGTGAATTTCTTGACAGATCACGATATTACAGGAGGTAATTCTGGTTCACCTGTATTGAACGGAAATGGAGAATTAATCGGTTTGGCATTTGATGGAAACATCGAAGCTATGGCAGGTGATGTTATTTTCGATCCAGCTTTGCAAAGAACTATTTCGGTAGATGCTCGTTATATTTTGTTTATTATAGACAAATATGCAGGAGCTAAAAATATTATTGACGAATTAACGATTGTGAAGTAATTCTTAGAATTTTAATTCATACCATAAAAAAATCCCACTCTCAATTGAAAGTGGGATTTTTTTATTCCCCAACCATTAAATTCTTACTTTTGCACCACTTGAATTGAAATATGAAGAATTTATTTTATTTGGGTTGTTTCATGAGTTTGTTTTCTTGCCAAACCAATACTCAACCCGAACAAACGTTAGAACAATTAGATAAATCATCTGCTCGCGAAGTAGTTTTAACTTCAGCGGAAAAAGGTGATACCATATTGCATATAACCAAACAAAAAATTTGGTCCAACAATGAATTAATTGCAGAAAAGATTGACACCTTGAAAACGGTGAAATCTTGGAACGACACCATCAAAGCTCCTATTTACGTAACCATTCAATAAGAGAAAAATGAAGAAGAATACTAGAAGAGCAAGTCAATTGGTAACTTTGGTTTTGGTTTCATCGGTTTTGAGTTCTTGTGGCCAAACCGGTCAACCTGCAGTAACCCATAACGATCAAAAAGTCTATATGCGTGCCGATTCTACTGCACCTTATACCGATGTAACCGAAAATTATGCTCAAAATAACAGCAATGGAATGGGCGGAATGAGTACTTTATTGTGGTTTATGGCGTTTAGAAGTTTGACAGGTGGAATGGGTTATGCAAGTCAAGGTTTGCACCAACAATCCAACGTGGGAACCAATACCGCGAAATCCAATGCGATGAAAAGTCAAGCGATTCGTGGTGGATTCGGAAGTTCAGCTAATAATAAAACGGTTTCTTCCTAAAGTCCTATGCGCGTAAAATACCTTCAAAAAGATTCTAATTGGAAAGAGCGATTAGAAAACATCGGTTTTGGATACCATACTGATGAAAACGGCAAAACCTATTGGGTGGAAGATTATTATTATTCCATTTCCGAAAAGGAAGCCGACCAAATTCACAATGCTACAGAGGAATTGTGGGAAATGTGTTTGAATGCTGTTGAACACGTGATTGCCAACAACCGTTTGGACGAATTTAAAATTCCGTCTTTCATTCAACCTTATTTGATTGAAACTTGGGAAAATGATGTTCCGAGTTTGTATGGACGTTTTGATTTTGCTTTGGACGAAAGAAACCAATTGAAATTATTGGAATTTAATGCGGATACGCCGACCTCTTTGTTTGAATGTGGCGTGGTGCAATGGCTTTGGATGGAAAACTATTTTGGCGATTCCAAAGATCAATTCAATTCCGTTCACGATAAATTAATTGAAACTTGGCGCGAATTGAAACCGCATTTGAAAGGCCAAACTTTGCATTTCACTTGTGTGAAAGAATCTTTGGAAGATTTGACGAATTTGGAATATTTACGCGACACAGCGATCCAAGCTGGAATCAATACGAAATTGGTTTACATCGACGAAATCGGATGGAACAATGTAAGTTTTGAGGATTTGGAAGGTGAAGACATTACCGATATTTTCAAATTGTATCCTTGGGAATGGATGGTCAATGAATTGTTTGCCTACAACATCAAAAACGACGAATTGAGAGCCAATTGGATTGAACCTGCTTGGAAAATGATTTTGTCCAACAAAGCGATTTTAGCCGTTTTGTGGGAATTGTATCCGAACCATCCTTTGCTTTTGGAAACCTATTTACACGAACCCAAAGAGATGACTTCTTATGTGAAAAAGCCTTTTCTATCAAGAGAAGGAGCCAATGTTTCGGTTGTGGAAGAGGGAATTTTGAAACACGAAACCTTTGGTGAATACGGCGAAGAAGGATTTGTCTATCAAAAGTTCATCAAGATTCCGAAAGAATTTTCAGGTTATGGAATCATCGGAAGTTGGATTATTGGTCAAGAACCTTGTGGTGTTACCTTTCGCGAAAGCGATGAAATCGTAACCACCAACAAAAGTCGTTTTGTGCCGCATATAATTGAGTAATTAAAATATACAACATAAAAAAAGCCTCGAATTTCGAGGCTTTTGTATTTTGAATAACTTGGAATTATAAAGTTCCGCGTTTTTCTTGTTCTCTTTCGATGGATTCAAACAAAGCTTTAAAGTTTCCAGCTCCAAATCCACGAGCACCCATACGTTGGATTACTTCGTAGAATAGAGTAGGACGGTCCTCCACTGGTTTGGTGAAGATTTGTAACAAATAACCTTCTTCGTCTGCATCGATCATAATTCCTAATTTTTGCAATTCATTGATGTCTTCTTTGAATTTATGCATATGATCTTTCAAACGATCTGGAATCGCATCGTAATAGGCTTGTGGCGGAGTTGATAAGAATTCTACACCTCTTGCTTTCATTTCTGCAACGGTTTTGATGATGTCGTCCGTAGCCAAAGCCAAATGCTGCACTCCTGGACTTTCGTAGAAATCCAAATATTCTTCAATTTGAGAACGTTTGATTCCTTCTGCAGGCTCATTGATTGGGAATTTAATTCTTCCGTTTCCATTTGCCATTACTTTTGACATCAAAGCCGAATATTCAGTTGTAATTTGTTTATCATCAAACGATAAGAAGTTGACGAATCCCATAATGTCTTCAAACCATTTCACCCAAACGTTCATTTGGTTCCATCCAACATTACCAACCATATGGTCAATGAATTTCAAACCAACGGGTGCAGGATTGTAATCAGATTCCCATTTTACATAACCTGGCATAAAGATTCCGTTGTAATTTTTACGTTCTGTGAACATAAAAACCGTTTCACCGTATCCGAAAATACCAGCTTGTACAACTTCACCATTTTCATCAGATGTTACTTTTGGTTCCATAAAGGAAACCGCTCCACGTTTGGTTGTTTCTTCGTATGATTTACGTGCATCTTCAACCCACAAAGCGATGATTTTCACTCCATCTCCGTGTTTTTTTACGTGTTCACCAATTGGCGAATCAGAGTTCAACGCAGTTGTTAAAACCAAACGAATTTTATCTTGTTTCAAAACATACGAAGCTCTATCTCTCAAACCTGTTTCCAAGCCTGCATAAGCCTCAGACTGAAATCCAAATGCTGTTTTATAATAGTGTGCAGATTGTTTTGCGTTACCCACGTAAAATTCTACATAATCTGTTCCCAATAAAGGCAAGAAGTCTTGTGCTCCTTCAAATATTTTTTCTAAACCGTATTCTACGCTTTTTAAATCTTCTGACATTTTTTAATTTTTTTTGAATGAATGAATAAATTGTATGAAATAAACTGAATTCGAATAATCCTTGGGACTATTCATTCATCGCAGCGACCACATCGCTCTATGCAAAACGGAAAGTAAAACTCGACTGTACATATCTCCCAAATGTACAAAAGATTTCAATGTTAAAAAACTATTTCGGCGAGGAAAAATGGCGAGGAAACCGCTTTTCAGCTTTTTGTCCAAATACATTCAAGGAAATCCAAGAAACTAAAAATCCCCATCCATAATTGAAAAATTGAACCAAAGTTGTAAGTGCCGATAAAAATCCGACTTTCAAACTATCAAATTGCATAGCAGCAATGATGATTAACAATTGAAAGTAAAATACATACGCCAAAAACGGCATTCCCAATAAAAATCGGAATTTTTCTTCCATAAGAAATGAAACCAAATAACCCATAATACTCAAAATCAATCCGATTGAAAATAGGGTAGGAAACCAAAAAGTAGGTTTGGTGTATTTCGGATGGCGTTGATTTAAAATCGGACGAGCAATTCCAAATTCTCTGACTTGCTTCGCGAATTTAGAAAGAGAAGTTCTTCGTTTATGATATACTTTTGCCGAAGGAAATAATCTTGTTTCAAATCCTTTTTCCCACAAAGTCATACTCAAATCGGGATCTTCACCAATTCGCAAATCTCCAAATCCACCTGTTGCTTCAAAAGCCTCTCTGGAAATTCCCATATTAAAACTTCTCGGTTGAAACTTTCCAATTTGCTTTTCGCCACCACGAATTCCACCCGTAGTCAAAAAAGATGTCATCGAAAAACTAATCGATTTTTGCAAATCTGTAAAAGATTCATCTGCCGCATCGGGTCCACCAAAAGCATCCACATAATTTGATTCCAATTCTTTACGAACGGTTTCTATGTAAGTTGTTGGCGTAATCGTATCGGAATCCAAAAAGATGAAATAATTCCCTTTTGCGCGTTGCATTCCATAATTTCGAGATTGAGCTGGACCTGAATTTTCCTTGTAGAAATACTGAATGTTTAATTTCGATTGGAAAGCATTTACCAAATTTTCTAAAGCTTCTGGCGAACCATCATCGACAACCACAACCTCAAAATCTGAATCTGTTTGATTGGACAAACTGTTCAATAATTCAGTCAATTCTTCTTTGCGTTGGTAGACGGCAATGATGATGGAAAAATTCAAATTCAATACTTTCGAAATATAAAGTTATAAACCTCCCAAATGATTTTATCAAGGAGGAATATTTTAATTGAAACAAATTTAATTTAATTTTCGGTTTCGGTCTCGTTTTTTGATGTAATCCCAAATGGCTTCCTCAGAAGTCAACCAATTTCGACCTTCTTTGAATGCATCAATTTTTCCTTGTCTAGCCAATAAACTCAAATATTCTTGTCCATAGGGAATCTTGCTTTCTTCTACGATTTGGGAAATAGGTTGATAGTCGTCATAGGTATTATTAAGTGAACCCAAATAAATATCCAAACTCCTTTCCAATGCTTGCATCACAATCAATAGTAATTTCGAGTAATCTCCATTGTTGGCTTGGTTCAAAGCATCGTAATACTTTTTCCGATCGTTTTTTAAAATGATGGCAGGCGGATACCCCTCTTTCATCAACAACAAATTAAAAAGCAAACGGACTGTTCTTCCATTTCCATCAAAGAAGGGGTGAATCCAAACAAACCGATGATGAAATAGGGTAGAAGTAATGACAATATCCAATTCAGAATCGTTTACCCATTGAATTAATTCCGTGATATAATCTGAAATTTTTAGTGCATTGGGTGGAACAAAATTGGCACCTGCAATCCTGACACCAGACGTTCTAAACCGACCTGCGAAATCCTTTTCAATGTTTTTGAGGACTAATTCGTGTGTGTTGAGAATGTCTTTTTCTGTCAAAACATAGTCTTTTGAAACCAATTCTTCAATGTACGAAATGGCGTCTTGATGGTTGACCGCTTCAAAATGTTCACGAAGTGATTTTCCCTTGATGGTGAAACCTTCTTCAAGGATCAGTTTCGTTTCTTGCAGTGTCAAAGTATTTCCTTCAATGCTATTGGAATTGTACGTCCACTCAAGAGTAAGACTTTCTTTGATGCTTTTGAGTGCATAATTTGGAATAGGACGATGTTTGTCCAATTGAGATTTTTTCTCTTGGATTCGCTCTAAGGTTTTTTCAAGTCCTTCATACTCATATGGGTTTTTCCACCATTCCATACCCAAAGGTACAATTTTTTCTTTAATATCGGATAATTACAAAAATAATCCTATCCGATAGTAAGACTAATTTTATAAAAAAAGCGGAAATCAAATTCCGCTTTGTATCTATTATAGTCTGAATTATTTCTTCACTAAACTAATTTCCAATTCATCCAATTGGGTTTGATCAATTGCAGCCGGCGCATCAATCATCACATCACGTCCTGAATTGTTTTTCGGGAACGCAATATAATCACGGATGGTTTCGCTACCATCTAAAATCGATACCAAACGGTCAAATCCAAAAGCAATTCCACCGTGTGGAGGCGCACCATATTGGAAGGCATTCATTAAGAAACCAAATTGTTCTTGTGCTTGTTCAGCCGTAAATCCTAACAATTCGAACATCTGAGATTGCAATTCGCGATCGTAAATTCGGATGGATCCACCACCGATTTCGTTTCCATTTAATACCAAATCATAGGCATTCGCACGAACTTCACCTGGAGCTGATTTCAATTTGGAAATATCTTCAGGTTTTGGAGAAGTAAACGGATGATGCATCGCGTGGTAACGACCAGACTCTTCGTCCCATTCCAACAATGGGAAGTCAACTACCCAAAGTGGAGCGAACTCATCGGGTTTACGCAATTCCAAACGTTCAGCCAATTCCATACGCAACGCACTCAATTGTTTGCGTGTGTCATTTGCTTTTCCAGCCATTACGATCATCAAATCACCTTTTTGCGCACCCATTCTTTCGGCCCAAGATGCCAAATGTTCTTCGGAATAAAATTTATCGGCAGAAGATTTAAAGGTTCCATCTTCATTCACACGCACCCAAACAAAACCTCTTGCACCAATTTGCGGACGTTGAACCCATTCCAACAAACGGTCAATGTCTTTTCTAGTATAGGAATTCAATGTAGGAGCACAGATTCCGACGATTAATTCTTCTTTGTCAAAAACATCAAATCCTTTGTCTCTCGCCAAATCGTCTAATTCGTGGAATTCCATACCAAAACGAATGTCCGGTTTGTCATTTCCATATCTGCGCATCGCTTCATCGTAGGTCATACGAGGGAATTTTTCGATGTCAATATTGTGAATCGATTTCAATAAATATTTGGTCAAACCTTCGAAGATGTTCAAAATATCTTCTTGTTCCACAAACGCCATTTCACAGTCGATTTGGGTAAATTCTGGTTGACGGTCTGCACGCAAATCCTCATCACGGAAACATTTCACGATTTGGAAATAACGATCCAATCCACCGACCATCATCAATTGTTTGAATGTTTGTGGAGATTGTGGTAAAGCATAAAACTGCCCTGGATTCATTCGAGAAGGAACCACAAAATCTCGTGCACCTTCAGGTGTAGATTTGATCAAAACTGGGGTTTCAACTTCAATGAAACCTTGGTCTGATAAGTATTTTCTAACTTCTTGTGCCACATTGTGACGGAAGATCAATTTATTTTTAACCGGATTTCTTCTGATGTCCAAATAACGGTATTGCATACGCAATTCTTCACCACCATCGGTTTTGTCTTCAATAGTAAATGGAGGAAGTTTGGATTCATTTAAAATCTCTAATTTTTCTACTAAAATTTCAATTTCTCCTGTTGGAATATTCGGATTTTTTGAAGCACGTTCAATGACTTTTCCGGTTACTTGAATGACAAATTCACGCCCCAAAGTTCGTGCAGCGTCCAACAAAGCTTTTTCAGATCTTTCTTCGTCAATGATCAATTGCGTGATTCCATAACGATCACGTAAGTCAATCCAAATCATAAATCCTTTGTCGCGTAAGACCGAAACCCATCCGCTTAAAGTTACCGTTTCATTTACATTGCTAAGGTTTAATTCCCCACAGGTATGTGTTCTGAACATTCTTCTAAATTTTAGAGTGCAAAGGTATGATTAGAAGTTAGAAGATTGAAATTAGAACCTAAATTTTTTTGAAAATCTCAGTTGCCAGATATATCCTAATTTTATTTGAGTTAATTTTAGCACAAATTCAATAAAAATTAATAGAAATGAAACATAAAATAGGAGTTATTGTAGGAAGTTTACGTGAAGCGTCATTTTCAAAAAGATTTGCAAAGAATTTAATCGAATTGGCATCTGATGAATTTGAATTGGAAATCGTTCCGATTGGAGATTTGCCTTTGTTCAATGAGGATTTTGATGGGGATAAAGCACCTGAAGCATACAATGAATTTCGTTCGAAAATGAAAGAAAAACAAGGATTTATTTTTGTTACACCTGAATACAATCGTTCGATGCCTGGATGTCTGAAAAATGCAATGGACGTTGGGTCAAGACCAAAGGGACAAAGCATTTGGGCAGGAAAACCAGGAATGGTGATCAGTTTATCGCAGGGCAATATGTCAGGATTTGGAGCAAACCATCATTTGCGTCAAGTGTTGGTCAATCTAAATGTTCCAACAATGCCTCAACCTGAAATTTATTTGGCAAAAGTGCAAGAAATGGTCGATGCCGAAGGAAATATCACCAATCCAAAAACTACAGAATTGTTGCAAAAAGGGTTGGATTCCTATGCAAATTGGTTTAAAAAATTGTCATAAAAAATAGGATCTAAGCGTAAAATAAGTTTAATTTTGCGCTCCATTGCGCACGTGGTGGAATTGGTAGACACGCCATCTTGAGGGGGTGGTTTCCTACGGATGTGCGGGTTCGAGTCCCGCCGTGCGCACAAGATTTACCAAAAAGGGATTCCATTGAGAAATCCCTTTTTTTTGATGAATTTTCGTATTACTTCAAATTTTTTACAAGCAAAAAGGCGCTCTTTTAGAAGCGCCTTTTCTGTTTTCATTATGTCAAATTATTTCACTTTTTCTGAATCAAAGATTTGTATCCAAAAATCAGAATATGTGCAATCCCAAATAGTAATGAGAAATAATATAAGGCTGCATCTTTGATTTGACCTGTTACAGGATCAACTTCTGATACCTGATGGTGTGCGATAGCTAAACCAATTAGTACAACTGAAAAAGCAAGCCCTGTTAAACCAACGTATTTGTTCGCATTTTGAGCGATGCCATTATCGGTTTTCGTTAAATTACTATGCCTTACAGAATAGAATAAATAGACATCTAAACCAACAATCATCCATAAAATCAAACGCAACCAAGTGTCCAATGGTAGAAATGCCATCATAAAGAAACAAACCAAAATTCCCAAAATAGGAATAAGAGGTACAAGTGGAGTTCTAAATCCTCTTGGCGCATCTGGCATTGTTTTACGCATTACCAAAACCCCTACACAAACGAGAATAAAGGCAAATAAAGTTCCAATACTTGTCATTTCCCCAACGACTCTTCCGGGAACAAATGCAGCAAATAAACTCACAAATAATAAAAAGAATAAGTTGGATTTATGCGGAGTTTGATATTTCGGATGGATTGCTGAAAATACTTTTGGCACCAATCCATCTTTACTCATGGAATAAAACACACGGCTTTGTCCCATTAATAAAACCAAGATTACAGATGCATATCCCAACAAAATTGCAATAACAATTGATTTATTGAGCCAAGGATAAGCTGCATGAACTACACCATCTGGCCCCATATCTCCCATATTGGCAATCGCAATTGCAACAGGCGCTAATTTGTCTGTCGGATCTGCTCCATAAGCTTGATAATTTGCCACACCTGTCATAACAAAGGCAAACAAAATATACAAAACCGTACAGATTAGTAGGGAACCTAAAATACCTAAAGGCATGGATTTTTTTGGATTTTTCGTTTCTTGAGCTGCGGTACTTACAGCATCAAACCCAATATAGGCAAAGAATACCACCGCGGCGGCTCGAATAATTCCAGAGAAACCAAATTCTCCAAATTTCCCTGTATTTTCAGGAATAAACGGTACATGATTCTCAGGACGAATGTATTGAAATCCGACTGCAATAAAAATCAAAACAATCGAAACTTTCATGATGACAATAATGGTATTGACAAATGAAGAACCTTGTGTTCCTCTAATCAAAACCATAGACATCACAGCAACAATGATAACTGCTGGTAAATTGATGATTCCTGTTACCACATCTCCATTGGCCAATTGCATGGTATCAAAAGGTGTCATTAAGAATTCAACTGGCATATTCACACCGACACTTTGGAGAAATTTATCGAGATAACCCGACCAACTTGAAGAAACGGTAGCTGCACCCACAGCATATTCAAGAACCAAATCCCATCCAATGATCCAAGCAACGAATTCGCCCATTGTAGCATAGGAATAGGTATACGCACTTCCTGCAACAGGAATCATGGAGGCGAATTCAGCATAACACAATCCCGCCAAAGCACAACCAATTGCTGCAATGATAAAGGAAATTACGATGGAAGGTCCTGCATAATCTGCTGCGGCCAATCCCGTGATGGAAAACAATCCTGCTCCGATAATCGCTCCAATTCCTAAGGAAATAAGTCCCCAGGTTCCAAGCGTCCTCTTCAGCGTATGTTCACCACTTTCATTTGCCTCTGCAATCAGCACAGACATGGGTTTTCTTTTAAATATACTCATGTGAATTAAGATTTGTTATTGTAAACAAGCTAAACAAAAATAATCAAATCTTTAAATTAATGTTAAGACTTCTTTCTTAATTCCTAAAATCTAGAAGATAATTTCAAAAATAACGGGATTTCGAAAACAAGATTCCATGCAAATTTGATTTTATAACTATCTTGCCGAAAATTTTGAACAATCAGCTCATTTGAAAAATTTAAGTCGAAAAAATTAGATTGAATAAATGAGAAAATTAATAATAAAACACTTTAAATGAAGAAATCCTTGATGATCCTTTCGCTTTTTATAGCAATTGTTTCTTGTAAGAAAGATGAACAAAAAGTGGTAGGGACAAATGAAAATGGTGAGCAATTGGTAGTCAATGAAGCGGGTGATACCATTATGTTGGAAGAGACGGATAGTCTAAATATAACTTCTGAAAATTCAGGAGAAACAGCATTAGTCAAAAATGAAGATGATACTTATTCGTTTCGTTACAACTTGAAAAAAGGAGAAACTTATCCTTTTTTATTAAAAACGAGTCAATCACAAACTATGTCGGCTGCAGGACAATCCATGACAATGAAATCGGAACGTACGGTGAAATTTGATTATTTTGTAGAGGATGTAACCAATAATGTTTTCAAATTAAAAGCGACTTTCAAAGAATTTTCCGAGAGTTTTACAGGACCATCAGGTGAAAAAATGGCGTACCATACAAGTTCTGCAAAACCTTCTGATGAAACCACTGCGAAAAGTTGGCAAATTTACAAAGCCATTATTGGTGAAAGTTTTCAAATGGAAGTTGATAACAAAGGTAAAGTTCATTCTGTAAAAGGTTTGAGTGCAATTGTGAACAATGCCAATGGAAAATTGAAAAATGATTTTACGCCAGACGAACAAAAAATGATCAAAGAATTGTTGACGGCAGCTTTGAATGATAAGGCCATCAAGTCACAATTTGAAGAAACTTTGAATATTTTCCCAGATAAAAATTTGAAAGTTGGGGAAGAATGGTCAGATACGCAAAATATAAGTGAAGGTCCTGTAAAAGGAACCAATAAAGTAACGCGTACCTTCAAAGAATTGAACAATAATGTTGCGAAAATTACGGTCAATGGCAATCAAAATGTAAGTGGAAATGAAACACAACAAGGAATTACAGCCAATATGAAAAGCAATGCGACCTTAGAAGGTTTCATTGAATTGGACATGAATTCTGGTTGGATTAAGAAGGTGAACATTACGAAAAAAGAAAATCTTTCGACTACTTATCAACAAGGTAATCAGAAAGAAACAGAATCTGGATCGTCAACGACTATTACAACAGTTAATTAATTATGAGCTTACTGAAATACATATTTTATTTCATATTGGCGTTTATCATCGTTCGTTATTTACTTCGAATTATGTATCCGCCTAATCGAAACACACCCAAATCTCAACAAAACCAAGCTTCCAATACAACAGAATCTTTGGAAAAACCAAGGATTAATATTGAAGCAGAGTCGGTCGATTATGAAATAATTGATGAACCAAAAAGAAAAAATGAAGAATAAAAATCTAATTTTCAGCGCAATTGCCTTGGTGTTTTTCGCTGTTTTGTCACTTGTTTATAATTCTCCCGTTTTATCAGATAATGCAATCATTCAACCCGATATTGTCAATTATAAGGGTAGTGCAGAGGAAATGAAAACCTTTGAAAAAGCAACAGGAGAGAACATCTATTGGTCAAATGCCATGTTTGGAGGTATGCCTACCTATCAAATGGGTGCTCAATACGACAATGATTTCATCAAAGCAGTTGACAAAGTTTTTAGATTTTTACCTCGTCCAGCAGATTATATCTTTTTATTATTCTCTGGGTTTTTCATTTTAGGAATGGTCTTATTCAAGAATTGGAAATATGCTTTGGCGGGTTCCATATTCTTTGCAATGGGTGCTTATTTCTTTATCATTATTGGAGCAGGTCACAATGCCAAAGTACATACGATAGCTTATTTTGCTCCATTGGTTGCTGGGATTATTTTGCTGTATCAGAAAAAATATCTCATTGGATTTATTCTGACAACACTTTTCATGGGACTGGAATTGGCAGCCAATCACCCACAAATGACCTTCTATTTGTTTTTGGTCATGTTGGTGTATTTCGTAATTGAATTCATCCAAGCGATTAAAACAAAAGAAATCAAACCGTTTGCTTTGGCAACTGGATTGCTGATTTTAGCTTCCTTATTAGGAGCTGGAATGAATTCTACTCGTTTGATGACGACTTACGAATACAGCAAAGAAACCATTCGTGGGAAGTCAGAAATGACCTTGTTGCAAGACAAAACTTCTGGTTTGGATTTGGATTATATTACCCATTGGAGTTATGGAAAATTGGAAACCATGAACCTTTTCATCCCGAACTTCATGGGTGGTGGAAGTCAACCTGACCAAGAAAACTTAAAAAATTATATTGAAGAAATCAAAAAACAACAATATGCCATTGACCTAAACAATGAGTTCAATGCGCAGGCTTTTGAATATTTGGCATCTTCACCGGTTTCTACCTATTGGGGTGATCAACCAGGTACTTCGGGACCAGCGTATCAAGGAGCTGTTGTCGTTTTCTTGTTTTTGCTTGGATGCGTTTTGGTTCGAAACAAATTCCGTAATTATAAATGGTGGTTGGTCATTGCTACAATATTAAGTATCACCTTGGCTTGGGGGAAAAATTTCCCATTCTTGACCAATTTATTTGTCGATTACTTCCCATTTTATGACAAATTCAGAGCTGTTTCGTCTATGTTGGTTATGGCTGAATTTACCATGCCATTGTTGGCAATTTTAACGGTTTATGTCTTTATCAAAGACGAAACACTTACAGATGAATTCAAGAAAAAAGTATTGGTTTATGGTGGTGGAGCTGTTGTAGGATTATTGTTAATTTTCTTAGTTGCAGGTGGAAGTTTGTTTAGCTTCACAACCGAAATGGACCAATTGAGCAAACAACAATATTTGGATTTGGTCAAAGAATACAATCCGCAAGGTTTTGGATCTTGGGATACCATGTTAAATAATTTGAACAATGCTTTGCGTCAAGATCGAATTGATATGTTCAAAGCCGATACGTTGAGAACCTTGATTTTTGTTCTTTTGACGTTAGGTTTGCTTTTGGCATATCATTTCAAAAAAATTCAAAACAGTTTAATAGTCGTTTTAGGAATTGGAGCCTTAGCATTGATTGATGGATGGCAAGTTGACAAACGTTACTTGAATGACGATAATTACATCGATAAAATGTTTGTAGATAATCCGTTCCCGACTGATGTTTCATCCAAATTAATGGAAGGAGCAAGGGAAAATTATCAGATTGCCGGAATTGCCCAAAAAGTTCCATTTAATCGTACATTGGATAGTTTACGTAAGGCAGACAAAACGCAATATCGCGTCTTTGATAATATTTTTAGTACGTTCAATGATGCCACAACTTCTTATTTTGCACATTCGATTGGTGGATATCACGGAGCGAAATTGCATAATTACCAAGACGTGATTGATTTGTATTTTTCAGGATCTGGAACTTCTCAGAAGTTGGGTATTTCACAAGTTCATACCCAAAAGATTTTGAATATTTTGAATACGAAATATTTGGTTCATGGAAATCCAAGTAGTCCTTTGGTTCAACAAAACAATGAGGCATTTGGAAATGCTTGGATGGTTTCCAATATAAAATGGGCAGCCAATGCCAATGATGAAATTTTGGCGATCAAAGATGAAGATTTGAAATCGACTGTAATTTTGAATTCGAATTTAAAAAACACAATCAAACCGATTTCAACTGGAAATTCTTCTATTCAATTAACGAATTATCAGCCTAACAAATTGACCTATTCAGTTTCGTCAACAAGTCCTCAAATCGCTGTGTTTTCAGAAATTTATTATCCGCACGGATGGAAAATTTTGGTGGATGGAAAAGAAAGAGAGATTTTAAAAGCGAATTATTTCTTGCGTGGTGTTGAAATTCAACCAGGTGATAAACAAATTGTGATGCATTTCGATCCTACAAGTGTGAAAACAGGAAATACTTTGACTTTGGTATCCGTTATTTTGTTTGTTTTATTAGCAGGAGCAGGTGGATTTGTAGGTTGGAAAAACCGAAATAAACTCGAAAATAAAGAAGCAGTATAAATCAAAAAATCCACCAATTCAGGTGGATTTTTTTTGGTTATTATTTTCTCAGCAGCAATTTGTCATCTGTCATAAATCCGCCTAAATAAAGATCCTGAGATCCATTTTTATCGAAATCGGCTGAAATGATAGAAATATAATTCCCTGGGACGGATGGAAGCAATTCATTGGAAACCTTGAATTTCCCTTTTCCATCATTGAGTAAAACACTGGGCTGAACTCTTCCCATATGCGCCAACACCAAATCCTGAAATCCATCTTTGTTCAAATCAATTACAATTGCATCCAATGTATCAATGTTTTGATCGGGTAGATGTGTCGAACTTGCATCGATAAAACTTCCTTTCCCATCATTCAAGTAAAGCTTATCGGGTTTGGGATTTTTTTCAGGTGAATCTACATTACAAACAAATACATCTTTCCAGCCATCTTGATTGGCGTCTAAGACAATTATTTTTCTTGTTTCCATGGTTCCTTCAGGAAATCTACCAGAGGTTTCATTCTTGTAAAATCCTTTGCCATAATTGATCCACAATTCATTTCCATCTTCATTGCCCAAAATTAGATCCATATCACCATCATTGTCTACGTCAATTAAGGCAACATCTTGTGTGATTTTTTGTTCAATTGGCAGTCTTTTTTGGGTTTCTTCGGTGAAATTCGCTTTTCCATCGTTGATGAAAATTCGATTTTGGCCTTTGTTTCCAAATAGGAGATCCATATGACCATCTTCATTGAAATCATGTGCAATCACTGCATTGGAAATGAATTTTGGAAATTTGTTTTTCACTTCATGAAAACCATCTTTTCCTTTGTTCCAATAAAATTCGTGATTCTCATCGTCTTCTGCTGCAAATACCAAATCCAACCAACCATCTTTGTTAAAATCGGCTATAGCAACATCTTCCGAATCATATCGATTATTGCTTAATCGGATGGAATTGCATTCGCGAAATTTTCCATCTTTGCTACCCCATAAAATGGCATTTGGCGCCCATTCAACAGCTAGAACCAAATCCAAATATCCATCTTTATTCAAATCAGCCGTTTTAATATCCATCGTTCGAAGAAAAATTGCATGCGAATGAATATTTTGACTTTTGTTTTGGAAAATTTGTCCCCAACAAATTGAACCAAAACTTAACCACACAATCATGACTTTTGTTTTCATACTTATTCCATTTTAATTAATTTAAATTCAAACAAGTAGACGATAATTAAATATATTTGTTACATCAAATAAATTATTAAATGAAAAATAAATCATACTTTTTGATTCTAATTCTATTATTTTCAACTGATTATGTGTCGGGTCAATGTTTGGAAATTTATGCCATACGACATGCAGAGAAATCAGAGAATGATCCAAAAGATCCTGATTTATCGAAAAAAGGAATCTTGCGCGCCGAATCTTGGGTGAAGTTTTTCGAATTTGTTCCATTTGATGCGATTTATACATCGAAACGAAAACGAACCCATCAAACGGCGACTCCTATTTCCAAAAGTCGAAACCTAGAAATCAAGGAATATGAAATAGGTAAGGAGGAAGAAATTTTCCAGAAAGAATTGGATAATCAAAGCCAAAGAATTCTTTGGGTTGGGCATAGTAATTCGATTCCGAAATTTGTGGGAAGATTGATGAACAAAGATTTGGGACATATTGATGAAAATAATTTCGGGCAGTTTTGGTTGGTTCAATATTGTAAGAAAACGCCTGAGAAGAATTCGTTTCAAATTTTTCAACTTCCTTAAGCATGGATTTCGTATTTTGCTAAAGGATAATTGGACGAAATGAAAAATTTTAAAGTGTTGATTGTGACCTATTATTGGCCGCCTGCAGGTGGTCCAGGAGTACAACGCTGGTTGAAATTTTCGAAATATTTGCCAGAATTTGGTATCGAGCCGATTATATATACGCCAGAAAACCCTTCCTATCCGATCTTGGATGAATCTTTGGTAGAAGAAGTTTCTGAAGATTTAATCATTTTGAGAAAACCCATATGGGAACCTTATCAGATTGCGGAAAAAATCAATCCAACCAATCGAAAGTTCAAAGCAGGACAATTTGGATCTTCCAAAAAGAAAGGAGTTCTTTCCAAACTTTCCATTTTCATCAGAGGAAATTTTTTCATTCCCGATGCGCGAAAATTTTGGGTGAAACCTTCCGTGAAATTTTTGAGATCTTATTTGAAAGAAGAGGAAATTTCGACCTTGATCACAACTGGTCCACCGCATAGCATGCATTTGATTGGATTGAAATTGAAAAAGAAAAATCCGAATTTAAACTGGATTGCTGATTTTCGTGATCCTTGGACCCAAATCAGTTACCATTCGGAATTGAGCATGACTCGTTCGGCACAAAGCAAACATCAAAAACTTGAAAAAGCGGTTATTTCTTCTGCGGATTTGGTTTTGGCAACGAGTTTTTCCGATGCTGAAAATTTCGCCAAACTTGGCGCAAAGCGTGTTGAAGTCATCACCAATGGATTTGAACATACTGATTTTAAAGTTGGAAAGATTCTTAGCAGTAAATTTAAAATTACCTATTCAGGTGGATTGGAAGAAGCACGAAATCCGATTCTGGTGTGGAAAGCTTTACAAAATTTAGTGAGCAACAATGTCAATTTTCAATCGAAATTAGAAATTCAATTTTATGGCAATTTAAGTCAAGAGGTTACAGAATCTATGGAAAGTTTTGGTTTAACTAAATATTTAGTAAATAAAGGATATGTGTCTCATCATGAATCTGTTCAAGGAATTAAAAATGCGGATTTGTTGTTGTTGACGAATTTTCCACAAGAAAAATCCAAAGGAATTATTCCAGGAAAATTATTTGAATATTTGGCTACGGGAAATCCCATATTGTCATTTGGCCCAAAAGATGCAGATGTTCAGAAAATCCTTATGGAATCAAAAGCGGGTAAACACTTTTATCCAGAACAACTAAAAGAAGTCGAAGCTTATATACTTCATTGTTTTGACAACTTTGAAAATTCTATTTTGAATCCTGTTTCAGAAGAAACACTTCACTATTCACGTAAAAACCTAACAGAAAAACTCGCCAATCTGTTAAAAGATCTGGGATAAAATCCCTATCAAAATACCGTAAATTTCCTGTAGTAAAATAAGGTAATTTCCTGATGGTGAATTCAATATGTTTTGTAAATTTGTATAAGCCAAACTTCACTAATCAGTGCTTAAACTTCTCTCTATCTAAATTAAGTGCGCTCAAAGTTTTCTTAACTTTACTTACTCATTTCGAGAAAACTATTGAAAACGAGAAAGCAGGAATCCCAAAGGTTTCCTGCTTTCTTCTGTAAAAATATGAGGTAATTATTCGGGTACCCCACCATTAAAATCTAAGCGAAAAGACATTTCTTCGTTGGGATTGGATACCGATCCAGACATTGCAGTTCCCGTAATGTATCCGCTCACATATCGACCATTTCCTGCTGGATTCAATCCACCAATTTTAGTGATGGTAATGGTTGCAGTGGTTTCAAACGGTTCCATAATTTGAGAAATAAATGTACTGGAAGGATTGGTTGTATCACTATAAAAAAATTGGTTGTTTGCATTGGCCGTGAAATTATAGGTTCCAACTTCTGTAATATTATAGGCAAGAACCATAATCATTTTGCCTAATCCGGTTTGTGTATAGGTATCGTTTCCTGTCACAATTGACAAGGTATTGGCAGGAATCGTTGTTCCATTTAAGGTAAATTCTTGTGTGGAAATGGTCGCATTCAAAAATTCCGCTGAAGGATTGGGATTGTTGGTGCTTTTATCAAATACGGTTGCACCATCTAATTGGAGTTTTATAAAAGAGGGTCCGGCGGAATTATTGGGTGCATTTCCATTGTCGTCGTTACTGCTACAATTCCATGTGAAAATGGAAAAAAGTATGAATGATGTAAGTAGGCTCATTTTTTTCATGTTATAATTTTTTAAATTCAACTCGTCTATTTTGTTTTTTACCATCTTCTGTATTGTTATTAGAAACAGGTTCTGATTCTCCTTTTCCTGAAGTCAATATTTGATTGGAAGGAATTTTGAATTTGGTGATTAAATAATTTTTGACAGATTCTGCTCGTTGCTCACTTAATTTTTGATTCGCATCTTCTGAACCATCACTGTCGGTATGACCGATGATCACAATTGTTGATTTGGAATTTTTGATACTAGTTCCCAATTCATCTAAAATTGGATGACTTGAAGATTTAATCGTGGATTTTCCTGTATCGAACAAAATATCGCTAGTTGAAGCAGATCCTTTTTCAAATAAATCTTTGGCAACCGAACTTCTCGCATCTACATCGGCCGATGCAATTCTCAAATTGGAAATGTACAAAGGTGTTTGAGTAGCTGGAATGACCATGGAATTGGTAATGAAGAAGTTGTTTCTTAATTCTGGAGTCAAGGCTTTGGGCAGGTCAATGATTTTTTCACCATCTAAATACACCCGAATTCTAGTTCCATTAATGGCAATGTCTACATGCAGAATTTCGTTCACATAATTGTTCAATGGAAAATCACTTTTGTTCCCAATTGGGGTTTGATTTAAACCATATTCCAAGGTTTTGGAGTTTTTATCGGCGTATTTTCTTAATTGAATATAAAATCTACCTTGTTCTGTTTTTTCTTTCAAAATGTTTTTGGATTTGGTTAATCCAAATTGGATGGTTGGCGTGGTTTCACCTTTTTTGGAAACCAGTAATAAATCAAACGAGATAGTTGAATTTTCGGGTAAAGCTTTTGTCAGTTCAGGATGAGCGGCTGAATTATGGTTCAAAGCCAACCATTTTGTATTATCAATTGTTACGACTTGTCCGCTACCATTGGTATTCCATTTCGCAGGAAAATCACCTTTGGCATCTTTTTGAAAATCATCGGAAAATACTAAAGAATTTCCAGGGACGAAATCAGATTCTTTGGTAACATTAACCTCTTTTCCTTTTGTTGAAGTAGAGGAATTGTTTTCCTTGTTTCTCGGATTATTTTTGGTGTTTGTTTCTTTTTTATTCCCATCAAGTACGCCATCAATGGCTTCATTTGTTTTCTTTTCGGCTTCTCGTTCTACACGACGTTCAACCGTACGTTCAGCTGCATTTACAGCTTTGTCGGCAAGTTTTTCTAAAAATTGTGCTTCGGAAAAACTGGTTCCGATTACACATAATGAAAGGGCGAATAATTTTTTCATATTGTTACGATTTAAAAAACTGAGATATAAAAATGAATTTTCATACCTCAGTAATATTGGTTTATTGTTTAATTAGCTTTTGAGAAGACCATCCTTGAGCCGTTTTGATTTTGGCTAAATAGATTCCAGAAGGAAGGTTTGCTATGTTTACTTGAACGGAATTTCCAGTTTGTTTAGAGGTTAAAACGACTTGTCCCGATAAATTGACTACTTGTATTTCTTCAATTTTTGCTATCGATTGGAAATTAGTTACGTCTTTAACTGGATTCGGATAGATTTTAATTTTGTCATATTCAATAGCTTGATCCTCTACATCAAGAATTGTATTGGGGATAATCACATCAAATGTAACGTTTGAAGGAAAACTAACGGCATACGCATAAATATGCCAATATCCATCTGCATAGGTAGCATCTGTTATTGAAGATAGATATACAGAATTGCTCGTATCTGGATAGGCATATCTATGGGAATAAACAAAAACTGCATTTGGATTATTATTTAACATAGGATGATCCAATCGTAAACCATTAGGAGTTATATTGGAAGTTTCTGAAATAAAGAATGCCAAGGTAGAGGATACATCACTTCCGCCCATAATCATGAACGCAGCACCCATTGGTATATCTGTCACATTTTCTGCCATTATCCAACGATCTGGTCCAGTTTGCCAAGTTCCATAAACTTTATCGTTATAAATATTGTTTGGATTGTAGTAATTACTGTGAAATACATAGGCTCCATTGTCAAAACCATTTAAGTAAGAAACATGTCCAATCGTGTTTGTAGCATCGGTTACATGAACATTTATAGAACTATCATCTGGAATGAAAATGTTAAAACCTATTCCTGCTGGCATAGAAGATAAATTTTCATTATAAACAGCCCATTTTTGAGCAGATGCGCTATACCAAATACCAGTAGCTCTGTTATTGCTAATTCCATTGTAGCGTTGCGAAATAACAAATTTTGCAGAAGGGTTATTGTTCAATAAAGGACTGTCTATGTAAGAATAATTACCAACAATATTTGTTGAATGGGTCATGTGAACAAATCCCACATCTTGAGCAAAAATAGGATGTAGGAAGAGCATCAATCCTAATATGATCGATACTTTAAGTTTTGAGTTAAGGGTAAAATTTTTCATAATTGTTTTTTTGACAAACTTAAAAGGTGTTTCAAAGTCATTCAACTACATAAATATGTGATGGTTATCTATTGAAATAAAAAAAAAGTTCCAGATGTAATTCCGGAACTTTTATACGAAACCATTCTAATTTATTTTTTGACAATTTTCTGACTAATCCAGCCTTGGTTGTTTTTGATTTTTGCAATATAAACACCTGTAGGTAAACTAGAAATATCCATTTGAACCTTCATTCCAGTTTGTTTAGAATTTAAGATATTTTGCCCTGATAGATTATATACTTGGATTTCTTCAATCATAGTTTTCGATTGAAAGTTTATCAAATCAGTTGCAGGATTCGGATAAATAGAAATCTTGGATAAACTAGCATCGACATCTTCTACACCTAAAACTGTTTCTGGAACGATTATATCAATTAATACTTCTGTTGGAAAAGCTTCTCCACCATACGCATAAATATGCCAATAGCCACCACTATAAAAAGCTTCAGAAACAACCGGTAAGTACCCTTGATTACTACCTGTTGGAATTCCCCAATAATGAGAATATAAAAACACAGCATCGGGATTTCCATTTAATGTTGGGATATCAAGACGCATAGAGGATCCTGTTATTACAGCTGCACTTGAACTGATTGAATTTAGGTATGATGAAGTACCTGATCCTTTCATGATTTTAAAAGAAGCATTTTCTGGAATATTGGTAGCATTTTCCGAAAATAATGCTCTCTTTGCACTGGCTGAGTTGTAATAATTTCCATAAATAGACGTATTATAAACTGCGAAAGGATTCCAGTACGTATTATAAAACAAATAATCTTCTTGAGCTGTATCGTCCAAATAGGTATATAATCCCGAAGTATTTGAACTTGATGCCGTGTGAACAAACACGGAACTGTCATCAGGTATAAAAATATTGAACTGTACACCTACATTTAAGGTAGCCATATTTTCATTGTAAATTGCCCAGCGGTTTCCATCGTACCAAATTCCTGTCGGATTATTATTGTCAACGCCTGAACCGTCAATATATCGTTGTGAAAATAAAAAATGAGCACTAGGATTATTATTTAAATCTGGATGATCCAATCGGGTTATATGCCCACTCGTATTAGTGGATGTTGTGGTATGAACGTATCCCACATCTTGAGCAAAAATAGATGGTAGAAAAAGCATTGATCCTATTAAGATGGATACTTTAAGTTTTGAGTAAAGGGTAAAATTTTTCATTATTGTTTTTTTTGACAAACTTAAAAGGTAAATAAAAGTCACTCAACTACATAAATATGTGATTGCGAATACGTTGTTTTATTATTCGATAATTTTTTCTATTTTTAGAATACTAAAACGACCAAAACTCCCTAATTATGAAGGTACTTCTAACCCCTACCTCTCAACATCTTAAAAAACTATTTTTAGCCATTTTTCTATGTTGTTTATCTCAAATTTTACTAGCTCAAAACGAACAAATAAATCGAGCAAAACAACTAGTTGAAGTACTAAAATACCAAGATGCGGAGCAAGAATTAAAATCCTTTTTTCAAAATTCTGGAAACAGCATAACCAAAAAGCAGAATGCGGAAGCCCGAGATTTGATGGCTGAAATATACTTTCAAACAGGGAAAATGAATGAGATGAAACAATACAATTGTGATTTGCTCGAATTGGCGAAAGAACTTAAAGACACAACTTTACTTATTGAAGCCTATAACCGTTTTGGCGTATTTGAAATGAATGCAGGAAATGCAAAAGATTCTGAAAATTATTTCCGAAAAGCCTTATCGATGGGTTTGGAAAAGAAAAATAATCTTAGAACAGCAGAAATTTATAGTAATCTTGGATCTACTAATCTTACGGCAAGTAACCATAATGAAGCAATGCAATGGTTCATAAAATCCATGAAATTACGTGAAAAGTTGGGGGATCAAAAAGGTTTAGGAGAAACCTATAGCAATATTGCTTCTATTTATTATTTGATGGGAAATGTTGACGAAGCCATTCAACATCAAAAACAAAGCATTGAAATTCGAAAAAAAATAAAAGATGTTACAGGTTTGGTAATCACCAATTTAAACATTGGTCAATTGTATATCCTTAAAAATCAAATGGACCAAGCAAATAAACATTTGAAAGCTTCTGTAGTCTTGGCTGAACAAACCCAAAATAGTAAATTGATGGCTTCTGCTTATTCGGGTATGGCTGCCTATCATTCCCGTACAAATGATTTTGAAAATGCCTTGGTCAATTATACAAAAGCTATAACGATTTTTGAAATGGCTGAAAACAAACCTTTGTTATCAAGATTGTATGTTGCTGCTGCGACTGCAGCAAAAGAAGTCCAAGATACTGCTACTGCGACCAAATATTACCATAAAGCCTTGGCCTATTCGCAAGAATTAAAAAACAAAGAAAACATTTCCAATGCTTTAGAGAAACTAAGTGCATATTACCAAGATTTGAATCAACCCGAAAAAGCACTGAAATACTATAAAAATTATGTTTCCTATCGCGATAGCATCAGTACAACTTCCAATATGGCGAAAATTGAGGAAATTAGAACCCAATACGAAACGGAAAAGAAAGACAACGAAATTCTAAAATTGCAAACTGAACAACGAATTCGAGATCTTCAAATCGATAAACAAAATGCGATCATTTTAGGAAACGAAGCCGAAGCCAAACGAATTCAAAACGAAATCGATTTACTTTCTCAAACCCAAGCATTGAATGATTTAAAAATCAAACAACAAGAAGAATCTTTGGAAAAGCAAATACTGATTTCCAAAACCAATGAACAAGAATTATTACTTGCCCAACAAGAAAAGAAATTACAAGAACAAAAACTTTTGGAACAAAGGCATACGCGAAATTTTATGATTGTTGGCTTTTTACTTTTATTAATTTTAGGTGGAATTTTATTCAATCGATTTAAACTAAAAAAGAAATTAGAACAACAAGAAGCACTTTTAGCAGTTCGGAATCACATTGCACGAGATCTACACGATAAAGTTGGTTCAACTTTGACGGGAATTAAAATTTTATCGGAAGTTTCGGCTAAATCAATGAATTCAGACAATTCCAAAGCCCAGAATTTCATCAACCAAATAACCGAACAAACCAAAGCCATTCAACAAGAAATGAGTGACATCGTTTGGGCGATCAATCCCAATAACGATAAAATTGAAAATTTGGTCGTTAGGATGCGAGAATACGTTGCGCAAACTTTAGAACCCAAAGACGTGGATATTTCGATGAATGTCGATAAAAATGTACTCGATCAAAATTTAAATATGAATAGCCGAAAGGAATTTTTCTTAATCTTTCGTGAAGCCATTAACAATATAGCCAAACATTCAGAAGCCCAAAAAGTCAACATTTCTGTGGTAAAAAGAGGTGCCAATTTGCTGATGGAAATTCAAGACGATGGAGTAGGAATGGACGTAGATAAAGAAACTTCTTCCAATGGTTTGCGTAATATGAAGGACCGAACAAAGGCTTTGAAGGGCCAAATTAACATCGACTCGGAACTTGGAAAAGGAGCAAATATTCGACTAGAATTTCCAGCTACATAAAAATGTAGTTTCATTTACGAATTGTAAAGCATACTTTTACGATATGGCAATACGAGTACTCGCATACGACGACAATGATTTGATTCGGAATTCTGTAAAACTACTTCTGGAAGTAGAAACAGATATTGAATTATCTGGTTCATTTTCTTCCGCTTTAAGCATCATTTCAGATGTGGAATATCTGAAACCCGATGTGATTTTGATGGATGTAGATATGCCTGAAATCAATGGGGTAGAAGCGGTAAAATTACTCCGAACGAAATTCGACAGCATTCCTGTGATTATGTTAACGGTTTTTGATGATAACGATACGATTTTCAATGCCGTTTGCGCTGGAGCTACGGGTTATATTTTGAAACAACATGTGACGGAGGAATTAGCTTCTGCTTTACGAATGGTGATAAACGGTGGTGCACCCATGACGGGAAGTATCGCCAAGAAAATTCTCTTTATGTTGCCCGTAGCAACGACTCGCGACCAAGAAACTTATAATCTAACAGAGAAAGAAACCGAAATCCTGAAATGTTTAGTAAAAGGTTTTAGTTATAAAATGATATCCCATGAAATCGGAATTAGTATTGACACCGTTCGTTTTCACATCAAGAAAATCTACGACAAGCTTCATGTTCATTCGGCTACTGAAGCGGTTTCTAAAGCGATTAAAAATAGATTAGTTTAAAATTGTAAAACATAAAAAATCCCTAATTCAAACTTGAGTTAGGGACTTTTGATTTTATTTATTTCGAAGGAGTTTCTTTTAAAACTTCAACGAAGTAACTCCAGAATTTTTGAACAGATTTAATTTCGACACGTTCGTCTGGTGAATGCGCACCGAAAATATTCGGACCGAATGAAATCATATCTAAATTAGGATAATGCCCACCAATGATTCCACATTCCAATCCACCGTGTGTTGCACTGATTTTTGGATCTTCACCAAATTGTTCTTTGTATAATTTCTCCATCAAACGAAGAATTTCAGAATTCGTATTGGGTCTCCAACCTGGATATCCACCAGAAAATTTCACATCAAAACCACAAAGTTCGAAAGTTGCTTTTAAGGTTTCCGATAAATTCTTTTTGTTGGAATCCAATGCAGAACGAGTTAAACAAAGAATTTTCATTTCACCGTTTTCAACGACCACATTGGCAACGTTGTTAGAAGTTTCAGTCAATCCTTCAATTTCAGGACTCATTCTATAAACACCATTGTATGCAGTCATCAAAGCAAACGCTAAATTTTTTGTTTCCGCTAAGCTCGCAACTTGGTTGACTAAAGCTACATTTTCAACTGAAATCTGAATGTTTGGTTCAATTCTAGCAAATTCCACCAAAATATCTTCACGCAATTTTTCAAAAGCCGCTTTGATCGCATCAGCTTGATCTGCTGGAAAAGACAAAATGAAATGACCTTCACGTGGAATTGCGTTGCGTAAACTTCCACTATTCATCGAAGCGATTTGTCCTTTGAATGAAATGGATTCGTGTAAAAATCGACCTAAAATTTTGTTCGAATTTCCTAAGCCTAAATGAATATCACCTCCTGAATGTCCACCTTTTAATCCTTTTACGTCTACTTTGATGGATTGATAATCTGCTGATAAAGTTTCGATTGAATAGCTTTTGGTTGCTGTTACATCCAATCCACCAGCACATCCGATTGTCAATTCATCGTCTTCTTCTGTATCTAAATTCAACAAAATATGACCTTGTAAAACCGATTCATCTAAACCGATTGCACCAGTCATACCTGTTTCCTCATCAATCGTAAACAAAGCTTCAATAGGAGGGTGGGCAAGGTCAGTTGATTCTAAAACCGCCATAATCGTTGCAACACCAATTCCGTTGTCGGCTCCCAAAGTAGTTCCTTTTGCACGAACAAATCCTTCGTTGTCGATATACATTTCAATTCCTTGGGTATCAAAATCAAAATTGACATCATTATTTTTTTGACAAACCATATCCAAATGCGATTGAAGAACAACCGTTTTACGGTTTTCCATACCTGCTGAAGCTGGTTTTTTAATGATCACGTTACCAACAGCATCTTTTATCGTTTCCAAACCTAAACTTTGACCAAAGTCCATCATAAATTGAATAACTCTTTCTTCTTTTTTAGAAGGACGTGGTACTTCATTAAGTTTGGAAAAGTTTCTCCAAATTGGTTTTGGCTCAAGGTTCAAAATATCATTCATATTTATTTCGTTTTGTGGACGCAAGTTAAAAAGATCGAATTTATAAACCAGCTGTTTTTATTTATAATTTTCTAAAACTTGAATGGAATAAGCTAGTATGTATCATACAGCTAAAAATTTCCCGAATAAAAAACAGGTTTTTTCCTATTTATATTCATTTCATATTCGATACCTTTGTATTTTAAATAAATACTTAAACCCCCTTAAATAAAAAACTCTCTCTCATAAAATATTATTGTTGCTATGAAAGCTATCGAAATCTCGCAATATTGTACTCTTACAATAGCGAGATTTTTATTTTAGGGGAAAATCACCCAAAAAATATAGGATTTTTCCTGTTTTTTCAACCAAACTTTGAAGGTATATTTGCTTTAGAAAAATATAGAAACTCTCTCTAAAACAATCAACCATACCGAACCTTAACAACCTGAAAAGAAACCACATTTAGTGGTTTTTTTTTGTGCAAAAAAAAATGGATACGTTTAAGTATCCATTTTTACTTTATATGCTTCTACTGAATTACAATTCCAAAGCTTTACGAGGGTTTCCATCCATCAACAAATTAATTGGATCTTCTAAACCTTCTTTAACTGCTACCAAGAATCCAACAGATTCACGTCCGTCAATAATTCTATGGTCATATGATAAAGCGATGTACATCATTGGGTGAATTTCCACTTGACCGTTTACGGCAATTGGACGTTCAATGATGTTATGCATTCCTAAAATTCCTGATTGAGGTGGATTGATGATAGGTGTACTCAACATAGATCCAAATACACCACCATTGGAAATGGTAAATGTTCCTCCTGTCATTTCGTCTACCGTAATTTGACCGTCACGCGCACGCAAAGCCAAACGTTTGATTTCTGCTTCAATTCCTCTAAAGGTTAATAATTCTGCATTTCTCATTACTGGAACCATCAATCCTTTTGGTCCAGAAACCGCAACGGAAATATCACAGAAATCATAGGAAATTTTGTAATCTCCATCGATCATTGAATTTACGTCTGGATACAACTGCAATGCACGAACAACTGCTTTGGTGAAGAACGACATAAAGCCTAAACTTACACCATGTTTGTTTTTGAATTCTTCTTTAAATTCTGCACGTAATTCGTTGATAGGTTTCATGGTTGCCTCGTTGAACGTAGTCAACATAGCTGTTTCATTCTTTGCAGCAACCAATCTTTCTGCAACCTTTCTACGCAACATAGAAAGTTTTGTTCTTTCTGAACTTCTATTTCCTCCAGTTGGAGTTCCCATAGCAGCTACAGAAGCTGACATTGCATCTTCTTTAGTGATACGTCCATCTTTTCCAGTTCCTGAAACTTGAGAAGGAGCAACACCTTTTTCATCCAAGATTTTCTTTGCAGCTGGAGAAGGAGTTCCGCTAGCATAGGTTGTAGCAGCAGGTTTCGCTTCTTCTTTTTTAGGTTCTTCAGCTTTTGGAGCTTCTTGTTTTGGTTCTTCTGCTGGAGCAGCACCTCCTTCTGGTTTTGCTGCAGAAGTATCAATCAAACAAACAACTTGTCCAACAGCAACTGTGTCACCTTCTTCAGCTTTCAACGTGATAATCCCGCTTTCTTCTGCTGGAAGTTCCAAAGTAGCTTTGTCTGAATCAACCTCGGCAATTGCTTGGTCTTTTTCTACATAATCGCCATCTTTTACTAACCAAGTTGCGATTTCAACCTCGGTGATGGATTCTCCCGGTGAAGGGACTTTCATTTCTAATACCATAATATGTTTAGTATTTTGTTGCTAATTTATTCAAAAACTTTATTAATTGCTCTATTGTGTTTAATTTCAAATGATTTGTGCGAACCTGGAGCAGTAGAAGCACTTTCAGCTGGCGATACCAATTCAAATGGTAATTCTCTCATTTTTCTTAAAATGAATGTCCAAGCTCCCATGTTTTCTGGCTCTTCTTGTGCCCAAATCAATTGTTTACGATTCGTATATTTCTCTAAAATCGAATTAATTTTGGCTCTATCCAAAGGATAAATTTGTTCCAAACGAATCAATGCTACATTCTCTGCATTTAATTCTTCTTTTTTCTTCAACAAATCATAATAGAATTTCCCTTGACAGAAAACTACTTTTTCAACTTTTGCTGGATCTGCAGTAGCATCATCAATGATAGGTTGGAATTGACCATTGGCTAATTCGTCCATGGTAGAAGTCACCAAAGGATGACGCAATAAACTCTTCGGAGTGAATACCACCAAAGGTTTTCTGTATTTTGCTTTGATTTGTCTTCTTAAAACGTGGAAGAAGTTTGCAGGAGTCGTACAATTCACTATAAACATATTTCCTTGTGCCGACAATTGTAAGAAACGTTCCAATCTCGCAGAAGAGTGTTCTGCTCCTTGACCTTCGTATCCGTGAGGTAATAACATGACCAATCCGTTTTGGATTTTCCATTTGTCCTCAGCAGCCGATAAATATTGGTCGATTAAGATTTGTGCGCCGTTGGCGAAATCTCCAAACTGCGCTTCCCACAAGGTTAAGGCAGAAGGAGTAGCCATCGCAAATCCATAATCAAATCCTAAAACAGCATATTCTGAAAGCAAAGAGTTGAATACGGTATATTCACCTTGACCATCTTTTAAATGGTTCAATAAGATTACTTCTTCTTCTGAATCTTCCGTTTTGATAACTGCATGACGATGTGAGAAAGTTCCTCTTTCAACGTCTTCTCCTGACAAACGAACGCTATTTCCTTCGTTCAAAATAGTTCCATACGCCAATAATTCACCCATTGCCCAATCTAATTTTTCATCAGCAACCATTTGTTTGCGTTGATCCAATAGACGTTCAATTTTTTTGATGAATTTTTTTCCTTCTGGAACCGAAGTAATTTTTTCTGCAATTGCTTTCAATTCGTCCAATGAATATGAAGTATCAACTGGTTCCAACATTTCTGCTTCGGATACCAATTCATATCCTTCCCATTCTTCTGGCATGAAAGGAGTCAATTTATTTTTCTCGATTGTTTTGGCTTCATCAAAGTTTTTATCTAATAAAGCTTTGAACTCTTTTTCTTTTTCGGCCAAAATAGAATCTCCAATAACACCTTCTTTGATCAAATGTTGTTTGTAGATTTCTCTTGGATTTGGGTGTTTAGCGATGATGCTATACAATTTAGGTTGTGTGAAACGAGGTTCATCACCCTCATTGTGTCCGTATTTACGGTAACCCAATAAGTCGATGAATACATCTTCCCCAAAACGCATTCTATAATCAGCTGCAAAATGCAAGGCATGAATCACTGCTTCGGCATCATCTGCATTAACATGCAATACAGGTGATAAATTTACCTTTGCAATATCGGTACAATAAATACTCGATCTAGCATCTAAATAATTCGTTGTAAATCCAACTTGGTTATTGACAACTATATGAATTGTTCCTCCCGTTTTGTATCCGTCCAAATTCATCATTTGAACAACTTCGTAAACAATACCTTGACCAGCAACAGCAGCATCACCGTGAATTAAAATGGGCAATACGCGACTATAATCTTTTGCGTAATCATTGTCTGCTTTGGCTCTTGCAATACCTTCCACTACCGCATCTACTGTTTCCAAGTGCGATGGGTTAGGAGCAAGGTTCATTTTGACTTTTTTACCCGATGGAGTTGTTACTTCTGTCGTTGAACCCAAATGGTATTTTACGTCACCAGCAAATAAATCTTCTTCAAATTCTTTTCCTTCGAATTCACTAAAAATTTGGGAATACGATTTCTTGAAGATATTGGCCAAAACGTTCAAACGTCCACGGTGAGCCATACCCAAAACAACTTCTTCAACGCCAGCGTCGGCTGAGCGATTGATTAAAGCATCAAGAGCAGGGATTAAACTTTCGTTTCCTTCTAATGAGAAACGTTTTTGTCCAACGAATTTGGTATGTAAAAAGTTTTCAAAAGCGACAGCTTCATTTAATTTCAATAAAACACGCTCTTTTTCTTCAACACTTAATTTTGGATGATTCAAATTGGCATTTAACCAATTTTGAATCCATTTGTTTTTTTCTGGATCACGTATGTACATGTATTCCACACCAATGGAATCGCAATACATATTTTTCAAGTGATCGATAATATTTCGGAGTGTAGTACTTCCTCCAATTCCTAAAATTTCTCCAGCATCAAACGTTTCATCTAAATCGGCATCTGATAAACCAAAATTCTGTAAATCCAAAGTTGGCGCATGTTGTCTGCGTTCACGAACGGGATTGGTTTTGGTAAACAAATGTCCTCTTGTTCTATAAGCATCAATTAAGTTGATAACTTTGAATTCTTTTTGAACTTTTTCTGGGATCTGATTAGTTCCTTGCGCAACTTGATTAGAATTCGTATTTCCATCTGTCAATGATTGACCATTGTAGGACATAGATCCAAAATCAAATCCTTGGAAAAAAGCTTTCCAACTAGGTTCAATACTATCAGGATACTTTTGATACTGCTCATACAATTCAGCAATGTATTCCGAGTGTATGGCATTTAAAAATGAAAATCTCTCCATTATATTTTGTCTCTTGTGAGAATTAGCTCACAAATTTAGGGTTTTTAGATTTTTAAAAAAATTTGAACGGCATGAATTTGGGCATTTGAGCCTGAAAAAATTCATATGATGAAAAGAAAGCAATCATTGTTTAGATGATTCTTATTAAAAGTCTCCATTAATTGTGAGATTTACAATTCTTCATATTCCAATGCCCTCGATGGACAATTATGAATTTGTGCCTTTAATTCTTCTATTTCGGCATTTTCAGGAAGAACCCAAGGTTTGTCTTTTGGATGGTAAACTTCTGGCAATAATTTTACACAAATTCCAGAATGAATACATCTTGAGGCTGTCCATAAGACAGTGAAATTTTCGTTTTTAGGATATCGTTTGGTTTCCATTTTATTTGGCTTTTGGAATAACTAATAAAGGGATTTTTGAATTTTTGATGACTTCTGAAGCTACACTTCCAATCAACATATTATATAAGGTATTATGCCCCAATGAACCGATGACAATTAAATCAGCAGAAATTGAATTGGCTTCTTCTAAAATGATATCTGCTGGAATTCCTTGTTTGATGATTGCTTGACAATTGAATCCCTTGCCTTGAATTTCTTTTTGTAGAATTTCCAATTGTTCTGCCTCTTCCTTTAGTGCCGTATCTTCCAATTCAGGTAAATAAGTAAATCCAGTTTCACTCACGATTACACCTAAATCCAATGTAGCAACATGAATGAGGAAAATCTCTGCTTGTGTAAGTTTTGCATAGTCCAATGCTTTGGCTATCACTGTTTGATTGAAATCGGAAAAATCAATGGGGACTAAAATTTTTTGAGACATCGTAAAGGCTTTTAATTCTTTAAAGTTACATTATTTGACGTTAATATCAAAAACTTTTCGACCTTCTAAAAATCCAACCAATTGATCTTCTTCATTTACTTTCCCTACACCCGATGGTGTTCCGGTCATGATAATGTCTCCAGTTTTTAAGGTGAAATATTGAGAAGCTACAGAAATAATGTTGTGAAATGAATGAATCATATCTTTAGTGTTGCCTTTTTGAACCGTATCATCATTGCGATGCAATTCAAATTCAAGGTTGTTTAAATCAAATTCATTTTTTGAAACAAAATCACCTATAACGGCAGAGCCATCAAATGATTTGGCTATTTCCCAAGGATGACCTTTGGATTTCAATTGAGCTTGTAAATCTCTCGCAGTAAAATCGATTCCTAAGGAAATTTCTTCAAAGTAATTCGACGCATATTCGGGTTGGATGTATTTTCCCGCTTTGGAAATTTTCAAAATCACCTCTACCTCATAATGTACATCTTGACTAAATTCTGGTAGATAAAAATCGCGATTTTTGGGAAGAATTGCAGTGTCTGATTTGATGAAAAATACAGGATTTTCAGGAATTTCATTATTTAATTCTTTTGCATGATCAGCATAATTTCTTGCAATACAAATAATTTTCATGAGGTTTTCTTATAAATAAACCTCAAAATTATCAATTTATATTGATTAATTCGTAATTCAGAAATTCTTTCAAAGAAATTTGTAATTGTGAAGTTAGTAGAGAATGATTAATTTTGTTTGCAGAATTTAAACGCAAGTATGAAAGTAAGGCCACTGTTTATTACGTTATCTGTTTCTATTACAGCATTATTACTAATCATTTCACTTTTCTGGAAACCTATTTTGTGGGCATTTGTCCTCGTCCTTCCCTTGATTATATTGGGAATTATTGACATTAATCAGAAAAAACATGCGATCAGACGAAACTTCCCTGTTGTAGGTCGTTTGCGTTATTTCTTAGAAAGCATCCGTCCTGAAATCATGCAGTACTTTGTGGAAAATGACCGTGATGGTCGTCCTATGGATCGTGTTACACGTAGTATGATTTATCAGCGTGCGAAAAACGTAACCGATACAGTTCCTTTTGGAACCCAAATGGATGTTTATGATGTGGGATACGAATGGATGAATCATTCGATGTATGCAGGGAAAATGAAAGTAGACGAAGCGCCAAGAGTTATGGTGGGTGGTGAACATTGTACACAACCTTATTCGGCAAGTTTGTTGAACATTTCAGCTATGAGTTTTGGATCTTTGAGTAAAAATGCCGTTTTGGCCATGAACAAAGGAGCTAAAATGGGTCAATTTGCGCATAATACTGGTGAAGGTGGGGTAAGTCCTTATCATTTAGAGCCAGGTGGAGATTTGATTTGGCAAGTGGGAACAGGTTATTTTGGTTGTCGTGCTGATAATGGAAAGTTCTCTCCTGAGAAATTTAAAATCACGTCTCAAATTAAGAACATTAAAATGATTGAGTTGAAAATCTCTCAAGGTGCAAAACCTGGTCATGGAGGGATTTTACCAGCGAAAAAAAATACACCAGAAATTGCTGCAATTCGTGGGGTGAAACCTCATACAGAAGTGGATTCTCCGCCATCTCACTCTGCTTTTAAAGATGCAGAAGGATTGTTGAGAATGATTCATGAAATGCGTGAATTGTCTGGAGGTAAACCCATTGGTTTCAAAATGTGTATTGGGGTGAAGCAAGAATTCATCGATATCTGTGAAGCCATGGTGAAGACAGGGTTAAAACCAGACTTCATTACCATTGATGGAGGAGAAGGAGGAACGGGTGCTGCGCCAGTTGAATTCTCCAATTCCTTGGGTATGCCATTGTTAGATGGATTGGCATTTGCAGTTGATACCTTACGTGGTTATGATTTGAAAAAAGACATCAAAGTAATGGCTTCAGGGAAATTAAATAGTAGTTTCTCGATTGCTAGAGCTTTGGCATTAGGTGCAGATATGTGTTCTAGTGCTCGAGCGATGATGTTAGCAGTTGGTTGTATTCAAGCTTTGCAGTGCAATACGAATACATGTCCAGCTGGTGTTGCGACCCAAGATCCTGATTTGATGAAAGGATTGGATGTAGAAGACAAATCGGTTCGTATGTACAATTACCATAAGAATACGATGAAGAGTTTTGCAGAATTGATTTCTGCGGCTGGTCTTGTGCATCATAGTGAAATTGACCGAAGCTACATCAATTTACGTGTAGCCTATAATAAAGTAATGAGATACGATGAATTGTATCCAGAAGTAAAAGAAGGAGCTTATTTAGAGAAAATGAAAGATCTCACTCCTTCTCTATAAATCATTTAATATTATGCCTGATAATTATCTAAACATCCAACAGGCGCTTCAAAAAATAGAATTAGCAAACGAAGTCTTTTTGAAAAAGAAGGCTTCGTTTCCAATTCGTCCCATTGAGAAAGTTCGAAAAGTTGGAGAAATTCTTCTTGCAAGAAAAGAGGAATTTGGTCGTGTGATCACCGAAGAAATGGGGAAAGCTCTTTATGAATCGTATGCAGAGATTGAAAAAAGTGCTTTAAACTGTACTTTTTACGCAGATCATTGTGAAGAATTTTTGGCGGATAGATCGTATTCGACCGATAAATATGATGCCTTGGTTCGCTACGAACCTTTAGGAGTGATCTTGGGAGTTATGCCATGGAATTTTCCTTTTTGGCAAGCCTTTCGATTTGCGATTCCTACGATTTTAGCAGGGAATACCATTGTGTTAAAACACGCTAGTAACGTTCCCAAATCGGCTCAATTGATAGAAGATATCTTTTTAGAAGCTGGTTTTGAACCAGGAACCTATTTAAATCTTCCTTTAGAAAGCAGACATATTGAGGAAGTGTTAAATCATCCTTACGTGAAAGCTGTTTCCTTAACGGGAAGTGAGAAAGCAGGGTCTTCTGTTGCGGAAATTGCGGGGAGAAATATTAAGAAATCGGTTTTAGAATTAGGCGGAAGCAATGCATTTATTGTATTGGATGATGCCGATTTGTCCATAACAGTTGATCGAGCAATTGATGCGCGTTTTCGTAATGCGGGTCAAAGTTGTATCGCTGCAAAACGTTTTCTTGTTCAAGAAGGAATTTATGAGGAATTCTTATCGAAATTCTCAGAAAGAGTTAAAGAAATTAAATTGGGCGATCCTTTTGATCCAACCACTACCATGGGACCTATGTCTCGTGAAGATTTGGCAGAAGAATTAGAAAATCAAGTAACCAAATCTGTTGAAATGGGCGCAAAGGTTTTAGTTGGAGGAAATCGAAATGGAGCCTATTTTGAACCAACTATTTTGACTGATATAACGACAGAAATGCCCGTTTTTAAAGAAGAAACTTTTGGTCCTGTTGCGGTCATTATGAAAGTAAATTCACTTGAAGAATCAATTCAGTTGAGCAATCTAACAAGCTTTGGTTTAGGTGTTTCTATATTCTCAAAAAATGTCAATTTATTGAAAGAAAACATTCATTTGTTTGAGGAAGGAGCTGTATTTTTGAATCAAATGGTTCGATCCGATCCTGCTTTGCCTTTTGGTGGAGTGAAGAAGTCTGGATTTGGTAGAGAATTATCTGAGGAAGGAATCCGTGAATTTGTCAACACTAAAACCGTTTTTATTGCTAAAAATTAAAATTATTTCGTAAATAATAATTCTTAAATCAATTCGAATAATCCTTATTTTAGTTTTTACTAACCAAATATCTATTCAAGATGGATTTACATTCTGGATTGGCCTATTGGATTATCAAAAATGAATTGTTCAATTATTTTCATCCTTTAGAAAATGATTATAAAATAGATGTAGCAATCATAGGATCTGGAATAACCGGATCTTTGATTGCGCATGAACTCTGCAAAGCAGGAATTCCTTGCGCAGTATTTGATAAACGGACAATTGGAACTGGTTCCACTGCTGCAAGTACGGCTCAATTGCAATACGAAATTGATATTCCATTGTGCGAAATGTCCAAAATTGTAGGAGAAGATTTCGCGAGTAGAGCCTATCATGCAAGTTTAGAATCCATTGCTGATGTTGGAAAAGTCTTAAAAGAAGCCAAAGTAAATGCAGACTATAAATCTTTGTCTAGTGTTTGGTTGGCTTCCTACAAAAAAGATGTGAAGTTGTTGGAAGATGAATTTGAAATTCGTCAAAAACATGGACTTCCAGTGGAGTATTTAAATGAAAAAGATGTTTTAAAGAAACACAATATCAAAGCGCCTGCAGCCTTGAAAAATAAAGAAGCCGCACAAATGGATTGTTATGCAGCGGCGACAGGTTTACTCAAATACCATTTAAAAAAGAAAGAACTAGAGCTTTATTCCCATACCGAAATAGTGGATTGGAAAGAAGTGAAAAATGGCTACGAATTGGAAACTCGACGTGGACATATCATTAAGTGTAAGTATGTAATCATTGCCACTGGATTTGAAGCAGGTCAATTTCTTCCTAAAAAAGTCATGAATTTATTGTCGACCTATGCCTTGGTTTCTCAACCTGTGCATGAAGATGAATTATGGCCAGAGCGTAGTTTGATTTGGGAAACCAAAGAACCATATTTCTATATGCGAACAACTATTGATAATCGGATTATGATTGGAGGAGAAGATGAAGAATTTCAAAATCCTGATAAGCGAGACAAATTATTACGCAATAAAATCAAAAAATTGGAACGTCAATTCAAGAAAGTTTATCCAGACATTCCCTTTATAGTAGATATGGCATGGTGCGGAACTTTTAGTTCCACCGCTGATGGATTGCCTTATATTGGAACTTGGCCGGGAAAAGATCGCATGTATTTCGCCTTGGGATATGGTGGGAATGGCATTACGTTTAGTATGATAGCTGCACAAATAATCGCAAATGAATTATCGGGTAAAAAGGATGAGCGAGCAGAAGTTTTTGCGTTTGATCGGTAAAATGAAAAATCCCAGATTTCTTGAATGAAATCTGGGATTTACAATAATGAGTAAAACGATGAGGCTTTTATTTAACATGAATCACATCTCCAGAACCTGAAGAGTTCACTTTTACTTTTGAGGGATTTCCTTTGTAAGAAATATCACCCGATCCAGCAACAGCACCTAGTAAAGAATTGTTAACGGTAACTTCTGCATCACCCGATCCTGCAACTCCAATGTTGACATTATCCGCATTTAAATTATAGGCATAAACATCCCCAGATCCAGAAATTCCTACTTTGAATTCATCTGTTTTTCCTGAAAGCTTAATGTCTCCAGAACCTGAAATACTTGCCGTTGTAAGATTTGCTTTTACATTGGCTTCAATATCACCGGAACCACTGATTGCAGCTGTAAATTCGTTCACATTTTGAGTGCCATGAGCACGAATGTTTCCTGAACCCGATAAAGCAATTGATTTTAAATTTTGGGCTTTCAAAGTAATTTTAATCGGTTGTGAAGAGCGAAAATTATATCCTCTTTTGAATTCAATTTTCAATTTTCCATTTTCTACTTCCACCACAATTTTTTCCAAGATATTGGATTCACCTTCTAATTGGATTTTTCCATCTTGAGGCGCATTTTGGATTTCAATGTCGAAGGATCCAGAGGATCCAATTCCATCAAAATTTGCACTAACTTGTTTGGTTATGTTCGTTAATTTTCCGTTTCCTTTGATGGTTTCTTGTCCGCAAGAAATGATGGACAAACTGGCTAAGATTGTTAAAAATAGTGATTTCATCGTATATTTTTTTTATAGTTTACTTATTTGATTTTCGCATTTCCATAGGTCATGTTCAATAAGATGTCACCTGAACCATTTCCTGCAGAACCTTCATAGGAGGCAGAGGAACCTTTTTGAATTTCTTTGGACATTTTGACATTTTGAGGAAAGGATAAACTTCCATATTTAAAATTGCCTTCCAATTTATATCCAGCATCTTTGTCAATTCCCAAAGTGACCGAAATGTAATTTGACCCGATGGAAACTTTATTGAATCCTTTTTTGACATGAGCTATGGAGATTGAACCATATTTCCCTGAAAAGACAAATGAATTGCTTAAGTTTTCAATTTTAATATTGCTATAACTTGACGCATTGGTGACAGCATTGGCATTTTGGATGGACAAATTTCCATAGCTAATGTTGTTAATCAAATCATGAACTTCGCCTAAAGAAATATCAGAATAACGAGCGTTTGTATTTATAAGTTCAGATTTTGAAATCGTTATTTTACTATAAGCCAGATTGATGGATGCAGATTGAACAAAATCGATACTAGCCTTGGTTACATAATCAAAATCCAATAAGTTGATGGCATTTTGCAATTGACCTGCAGTGAAGTTTCCGTATTTCAGGGATATATTGGTAGAACCTTTAAGATTATCAATATCAATATTTCCATATTGGTTTTGGATGTAAACGTTATTGGTTTTCGGAAGTTTTACGAAATAATGAATGGAAATATTCACATTGTTCTGATTTTTGATATTCTCGATAAGGGTTTCAGCGGCAACTAAATTCTGGTTAGATGAAAAATTGATTTTAATGGCATCCAAACGATCTTTCACCCTTTGAGCATCTTTGCCGTCAACTTGAATTTCGATATGAAAATCAACTTTGTTTTGATTCCAGCTACTGATGTTTACGTTTCCGTATCGATTGTTAATTTTAACATCAGCTGTTGAGTTCACTTCAAAACTACGTTTGATGACTTTTGATTCAATGATTTCGGGCTTGGCTCCCCAAGCAAATTGAATTCCAAAAAGGATAATCCAGAGAAAGTTATATAGTTTCATTTTGTTTTGTTTTTAAATTTTGAATGCTTTCAATTTGAGTTAAGACGTTTTCCAATAATTCCACTTGGAATTGTAAATTTTGAAGAATGGAACGTACGACTTGAGCGTTTCCACCGCTTTCTTTTAGGTCTATTAATAATCGATTATAATCTTTTTGTAATTCGTTTAAACTGGTCATGGAATGATCAATAAACAGTCTATTATCGGGAGTTTCAAGTGCTTTTACTTCTTCAATTTTCTGCTGAACGATGTATGAGAAATGATTTTCAGCTTCATTTAAATCGGGCGAATAAGCAGCCAAAATTCTATCATTTTCTAAAGTTTCGTTTGTTGTTGGACTGAATTCTAAAAAGAAATACGTTGCCAACATCGCAATCGGAATAAATATGGCTGCAACTTTCCAATAATTAATTTGAACTTTTTGTTGTTGTTTATTTTGTTCCTTTAATTTGGACATAAAGCGATCCTCATGACCATTTGGTAAGGTAAATTCTTGTTGGAATTTTTCCTTATTTTGTCCAATTATATCTTTCCATTTATCTTCCATTATTCCTTTAATTTAATAATGTAATTAGTTTATTTTTAGCACGATTTAGCATCACTCTTGAATTGGTATTACTCATTTCTAAAATCTCAGAAATTTCTTCGTAATCATATCCTTCTAAATAGTACAAAGAGAAAATAACTCGATAATTTTCTGGAAGTAAATCCATTGCTTTTTTGATTGCTTCGATTTGCTCGGTGATATCAAATTCTTCTAATTCTTCTATGATGGATAAGTCATCTGTTGAAGCCATTTTCTCATACATTTTGTCCTTTTTTAGATAATCTAGAGATTTATTGATGACAATTTTTTTCAACCAAGCACCAAAGGTTACCTCTCCTTTAAATTCATCTAATTTGTCAAAAGCTGAAAGAAACGCATCTTGCATGGCTTCTTCAGCGCGCATATCATCCTTGATTATATTTCTACTTACGTTGTACATAGCAGCCGCATATTTTTTGTACAAAGTCATTTGGGCATTGGTATTGCCTTTTAGACATTGCGAAATCAATTGCTTTTCTGTATGGATCTGAAATAGTTTCAAGGTCGAATTATTCGTTCTATCTAAAAGACGAATTCCTTTTACAAGTTGTTACAGTTTTAAGAAATAATTTCAATTAAAATAGTAAATTCGAATAATCTAAATTTGAAAAACCTTCTATAAGCCTTTATTTTACCGACATAACGATAATTTATGTTTTGTTGAATTTAAAAAAGATATATGAGGAAATTTGGATTCTTATTTATAGGATGTATACTAATGAGCGCCTGCTCGACTAATTATTTTCAATCTACTCAAACCCAAGTAACGAGTGATGTAAAATCCTATCAAAAAGTACAACTTGGTCAACCCTTGGATTCTATTTCACTTTATTTAATGGGTGATTATAAGCAATTTCAAGGTGATAAGGAGTTAATTTGGATCAATCAAAAGGAATTATCTCAACTCATAACATTTAAAATCCAATCTAAACCTGACCATCAAGTTCTTTTTACCTTTAATGATATCTCGGAATTCAACAATACATTTGGTTTCTTTTATGACAATCTTTCTAGTGAACTATTGAATGAAAAAATGGAAGGAATTGATTTTTATAGGTTTCAAAATGGAATTCAATTCTTTTATCCTTTTATGAATTTTCAAGTGGTCGATACTTTTTTGGAAAAGGGTAATGGTCAACTGCGATTCTTATCCATCAATCGCCCGAATTACGAGAAAGATCCTCATCAAGTTTTCTATTATGACGAATTAAATAGATTGTTTTTCACCATTAATTCGCATTTATTTCAAGAATTGGAAGAGAACAAAAGTTTTGAATCAAATCCCTATGGAAATTATCTAAAATACTTCGAATCCATCAAGGATACCACTGCCTATGGCAAACAGATGAAGGCAAATGCCTTGAGTTTTTTAGGCGATTTGGACAGTCGAAATCGATTAATCGCTCAAGTTTTTAACTATCAGAATAGAAAACCTTTTGAGATTTCTGATGATTTTCAACCGCAATCAGCCAATGAATTCATACTTCAACAAACAATAGATCAGCAGGTTGTGATGTTCAATGAAAATCATATGAATCCTGAAAATCGGATTTTTCTTGCACAACTATTAAGCGATTTGAAAATTCAGGGTTTTAAAACCTTGGCTGTGGAAGCTTTGAGCACAAATGATTCTTCTTTTATTGGAAATGTTCCAACCCAAATGGCTGGCTATTATACGAGAGAACCAGAATTTGGGAATTTGCTACGAAAAGCCAAAGATTTAGGATTTGAAATTTTACCCTATGAAAATACCTTGGAAACCGATTTGAAAGGAATGGCGTTCAATAATTTCAAAGATTCTATACAAGCAGAAAATTTGAAAACAATTTTTGAAAAAAATAAGCGAATGATTGTTTTGGCGGGTCATAGTCATATCGAAGAAAAGCAAAAAAGTGATTGGAAAATGATGGCGCAACGTTTTTATGAAATTACCAACGTAAATCCATTGACCATTGAGCAGGCGATTTTTTCCAATTTAGGCTCAGCATCTTGGCGAAACAATGTTTCGGAGAAGATTTCAGAACCAACTGTTATGGTAAACAAGGATGGCAAAATTTGGACTGTTGCAGATGGATATTTTGATATTCAAGTGATTTTCCCGTCAAAAAATGATTGGATAAATGAAAATCGAATCGCGTATACATTTGACTATAGAAGAGGATTGGAAGGAAATATTATTCACATATATAATGAAACAGATGTAATCAGCAATCGACCTATTCCTGTTGCAATTCAAGAGATATATTCAAACGAAAACAACCAATTTTATCTTCCTGAAAAAGGAATTTACCAATTGGTTGTCTTGTCGCCCTTTGGGCAAGTTTTGTATGGGGAACGAATTAATCTTGAGTAAATTCGTTTCGGTATGCTTCAAATTCTTCTAGAATAGTTTGCTCAATCGCCTTGGGCATACGACGAGTTGCTTCAAACTCTGTAGTGCTCAAGGATGGGAAATCTTTTCTTGTCGGAATGATTTCAATGCTATTGACCAACATGTCAATTTCTATTTCATATTGACGATAAGCAACCGAATGAAAGGTATCGTTGCTGTAAATCGGAACCATTTTTTGATCAATTAAAAATCCAGCATCAGCTTCAGAATCCACAAAATGGCAAGTAACACCAAGAGGTTGTTTGTTGTGAATTGCCCATTTCAAAGAATCCAATCCACGAACTTTGGGCAACCAACCTGGATGAGAATTGATCAATTTATGGTTTTCAACCAATTCATCTGGTAAAAGTCCCGCACCGGCAATTAAAATGAAATCCGTTGGATGTTTTTCTAAGTACGGATGAATCTCATCGGCTGTCACAGTTTCAAAACCATACGAAAGTCTTTCACATAAAAGATTTGTTTCAACTTGAATAGCAGTTGAAGGACGATGCGCATAAATAGGTTTGAACGGATTTTCTCTTTGAACAAAAGGCAAAGCCAAAACTGTTACTTTTTCATATCCTTTGGCTTTTAATTGAAATAAAACGTCTTGCGTTTTTCTATGTGGCGTGTTGTAAGAAATGACAACAATTTGAGGTTGATTCATTTATTTTAAAATATATTCTTTGTGGTAATTGACTAAATTGTCGATAGGTTTACGTACCACATGGCCAACCTCTAAATGGTAAGTAGGAGCAACAGCACGTAAAATATCTTCGTAATAATGAGCAACAGATCCAATGAAATTCACTTCTGAGAATCTCGCTTCTGGATTGGGAATCACTTGATTTTCGAAAAATTCACACATCGAAGTGTAAATCAGATTTTGCATAAATGGATGATCTCTTTGCTCGTTAACGAACGTACTAAACGAAGCCAAATATGCATTTGCCAATGGTTTCTGATAAACATTGATGTTGAGAATACTGATGGTTAAATGATAGGTTTCGTGAAATTTATCTGCCAATTCTTTCGGCATTTTCTTTGAAAAATAGGCATGAAGCAATTTTTTACCCATATGGTTTCCACTTCCTTCATCTCCCAAAATATACGCCATGGAAGGTGTTGCTTCTTTGATTTGTTTTCCATCAAAATAGCAAGCATTGGAACCCGTTCCTAAAATACAAACCATCGCAGGAGTTCCCCTGTAAACAGCATAACAAGCAGCCAATAAATCATGGTCTACATGTAATTCGGCATTGGGGAAAAATTTTACAAATCCCTTTTTGACGGTATCTTTCAAGAAATCAGCCGAACATCCTGCACCATAAAAATAGACTTTGGTAATTTTCTCGGCAATCGTTTTGAGTTCCTCGTTTTTGAACATTTCTTCTTCAATCGAATCTGAGTCAATATGGTATGGATTGAAACCAATGGTATTGCTTCTAAAATGTTCAGACAAGTCATCATTCAAAATGACCCAATCCGTTTTGGTCGATCCGCTATCGGCGATTGCTATCATGGTATGGCTATTTAGTGGATGGCTAAATTAGGTTGTTTGAAGGATTTCTGCAAACACAAAAAAAAGAAGGGAAATCAATTCCCTTCTTCAAAACTATTTAGTCTATTCCAATTTCGATGAACTGTTGCTGTTCGTTTCCTGCTGCGTCAATCAAATAAATTCCTAAATGATAATGGCCCAATTCAATAGAATCTCCTTCAATAAGAGTTGGGATTTCTATTAAATGCGTTGCTTGATAGCTATTTGGATTCCCTTCAATTGTAGCGGTATGAATGTAATACCATTCTGCGCTGTTCGCATTTTTGTGTGTATGACCATCTCCCGCATGGTGAACTTCAATCTTATAAGATCCCAAGGCTAGATTGTCTGTAAAATTTGCATTCAATGCAATGCTTTCACCTGGATGAAAGTGTTGATCCTCTGTAGGTGTATTTAAGACAATTGTAGGTTTTGTTGTGTCTGCTGAATCATCGTCAGATGAACAAGCTTGAAAAGTAAAAACGGATGCTAATAATAGACTGTACGTTACAATTTGTTGTTTCATTTTTTTAATTTTTTGAGTTAGTTATGTTTTAAAAAGGTATTTGAATGATTAATTGTATGTTTCTACCCATTTCTGGAATTTCCAATGCGCGGTAATAGCTCATATGGTTGAAATAGGTTTGATTGAAAAGATTCTGTCCCGACAAAATGATGTCTGATTGAAACTTGCCCAATTTTAATTTTGATTGAATTTTTGCTCCAAATAGGGTATACGAACCTGTTTCTTCCTCATTCTTCGCCACTCGATCTTGTTTCATCGCATGTTTTACTTGAACTGAAAAATGTAGATTTTCAAAAGTTTTTCCCTTCGAAATAATTTCCCAATCCCATTCGTTGAAAAATTGAATTGGTGGACTAAAAGGAAGCGGATACTTCTCTTTTGAATCTCGATCTTTCTGTTGATTGTAAAGGAATTCAACACTGAATATTCAGTTCAAACGATTCCAAAATTTCTTTTCAATAGTCGCTTCCATTCCTGTGATAAACGCTTCCGCTTGGTTGTATTGGTAAATTTGACCACCGTGTGGAAGAGGCGAAAATTGAACGGTTGGTTGTAAGAAAATATAATTTTGGAAATAATAGAAGTAAGGATTGAAAATAAAATTCCACGAATCCGGATGATAGGTAATTTTCAAATCACTTGACCATCCTTTTTCAGGATCCAAATTGGGATTTCCTTTTTCATGACGAAATGAACCATGATGAATTCCATTGGAAGCCAATTCAATCGCATTAGGAACTCTGAAGTTGCTGCTTAGATTAAAATTAAAATCTAAATTGGAAGTTGGTTGATAAAGCGCTCCAATTGCATAATTCAGATTCCAATAATCATTGGATAAAGCTTCGCTTCTTTGTGCAAGAATTTCTGCGTTTTCGTTTGTATGACCATTTTGAATAAGAAATTGATGCAAATAATCATCGAAAAATTCAGCGATTGACAGTTTGGTATAATCCAATCTGATTCCAAAATTCAAATTCCACCTTTCATGAAATTTCCAGTTATTCGTCCAAAATCCTGCGAAATTTTGTTTCGTAAATTCTGGTAACAAAAAACTATATCCTTTGATTTGGTTGTGTTGAATTTGAGACTGGATTCCCAATACTGACTCCCAATTTCTCAAAATAGAATGTTCGAATTTCAGATGAGCATCATACGTCGATAAATTAAAATCCAATTCTAGGTTTGGATCAACCAGAGGAGGAGTGTGTGAATTTCCATAATGCGTATGGAACTCACTAAATTCTTGTCGATGATTGTTTTGAAAACCCAAAGAGAATTTCAATTCACTTTCCCCAAAGGGTAAGATGGTTTCGTTCTGAAATTTAAGATGTTGAACCTTTTGAAAAGGAAATCCAATGTTTCTTCGATCGCCATCATCTTCCACGCGACTTAAATCTGGAACGCCATGCGCACCTGGGAAAAATCCTAATTTTTGCTGATAGAGGCTGAAGTTAAATGTGTTCTCCAATTCATGGGAATCATATCCCAATTGGATGGAAGTGGACAATTCATTTCCAGCAGTATTCTTCAATCGGCTATTGTAAATAGGGATGTTTCTTGATAAATATCGGATGGATTCTGTAGGAATTTCGTAGTCGGCAAAATCAGTATAATTCGAGGAAAACTTCCAATAAAAATTTTCATATCGTTTCTGAATTTTCACCGCTCCGCCCAAAGATTGATTGCCAGATCTTCCAATTCCAATAAAATGTCCATTGAAAGAATGTTTCGCTGGTTTTACATTGTTCTGAATGGAAATCACACCTCCAATGGCATCACTTCCGTATTGCAAAGCTCCAGAACCTTTGATGATTTCTATCTTTTCAATTGCCCATGGACTTATCTCCAATCCGTGATCTGCTCCCCATTGTTGTCCTTCTTGTTTCATACCATTTTCGGTAACCGAAATACGGTTAAATCCCAAACCACGAATGACGGGTTTTGAAGTTCCAGAACCAATTTCCATGGACTGAACTCCTGGAATTTTCTCCAAAGTTTTGGCAAGAGATCCGGCAAATTCATTTTGCAAAAATTGACGATTAACAACTTCTTTGTTTTCAACCTTTGCCTCATGTTGATGCTGAATTAATGATGTTGACAATTGGATAATTTCGGGCTCCAAAATAAAATTTATAGTTTCATTTTGGGATAAATATTTTGACTCCAACCATGGTTCATATAAGGGAAAGTCAATGGAAATATCGTATTGACCCGATTCTGCTAAAACGATTTGATAGCGACCATTTTTATCTGTATACGCTTTCTTTTCATTGAATTGTATCTCTACATTTTTCAAAGATTCTCCCATTGCGGATGTTACTGATCCTTGAATGGAAATTTGTGCATTGGCTCCAATCCCTATGAAACATAAGAATAGAAGCAAACGATTCATTTGCATAATGATGTTTTAAAAATTACTAAAAACGATTAATAGAAAGGTTTTTAAGCAATTTTTGGAGGTCCTCTTAAAAAATTTGAGTCGAATTTATAGGTTGAAATTTTGGATTTTATTTCCCCTATAGATGGAAGTTGTATGTTGGTGGTAAAATCATTGAATTCAAAGACATCAAATGTGATTTCCAAAGGTTGAGCAAATTGGAATTCACATACTTCACAATGATTTTCACTGTTTTGAAACTTTTCTTGAGACGAATGATCGGTATGACAATGATGAGAATGATGATCAAATAAATGCCCAATTTGATGGATAGGTTGCATCATAATCAACAAGAAGAAAAGACTTGTTGACAAGATGGAAATCCAGTTTTTATGGGTTACTTTAAACTTCAAATTATTTGATGTTTTTTAATTCTTTTAAATTTTTACCTAAGCGTCGCAAAAATACACCATAAATCAATCCATAATAAATTCCGCTAAAAATTAACATTAACACAATGGTAACTATCGCCATGATGTATCCAACCTTTTGGGCGGTCATTTTGGTTGACTCAATGGTTTCATTTAAATGAGGCTGGCTATTGAGGTAAGTATTGGAACCCATCTCGACCATGATAGGGGTGAAGAGTAACAAAATTCCAACAATCCAGATGATGATAAACCAAGTGATAATTCTACGGAATTTAATTATCGAAGTCATTAAATCTTTTACCGATAAAGAAGAATTAATTTTTCGATAGAAATAAAAAGTAATTCCGAAAATAACCAAAGATCCAAATAAACCTATATGTGAGAAATTCTCGTATTTGGTGAAAATATCTTCACCAATAACTTTAATTCTTTCTTGATCATATACATGTTTTCCAGAAAATAAAGTCCAAATAGACATCGAGATACCAATAATTACCTCAATGATTGTGATGATAAATAACCATTGAATGGAATTGACTGATTTGCGATGAATCATTTTGAATATATCATCGGAATCATAGGTAATTTTATCTTCTTGGCTTTGCCATAAAGATTTTAAATCATCTAATTCGTTATTATCTGTATTATTTCCTTGCATAACTTGGATTCATCATTTCTTTAAGTTTCTCTTTGGCTCTGTTCATTTTTACACGAGCATTAACTTCTGTAATTCCCATTGTTTCGGCAATTTCCTTATAAGGAAGTTCCTCTAAATATAATAAAACCAATGCTCTTTCGACGTCATTTAATTTTTTAATACTCGAATTCAGTAGTTTTAAACGTTCTTCCTGAACTTCATCGTATTCCTGTGATTTAAGATGTGAAAAGTTAGTTGAATCTATGGAGGTTACAGGGATTGATTTTGATTTTTTACGTATCAAGGTAATGGCAGTATTTAACCCAACGCGGTACATCCAAGTACTAAATTTGGAATCCCCTTTAAAAGAATCAAATGATTTCCAAAGTTGCAACACAATCTCTTGAAATAAATCCTCATGTTCTTCTTGGGTATCCGTATAGATACGGCATACCTTATGAACAATCCCTTGATTGTTTTGAATTAATTGTGTAAAATCAATTTCTTTTGAATTCAATTCCTAACCTATATAGTAGACAAAAATAGAATAGAATATGAACATAGCAAAATTATGGGATAGAATTTCCAGAAGGGGTAAAAACGAAGAAACCCTCGCTCAAAACTGAACGAGGGTATTCCCCCTAACCAACTTAAACCTAATGAAAATAGTTTTCACTATTTCCAGTGCAATTTTACGACATATTTTTGAACTACAAAGAAGAATTCAGGAAAAAATTCAAAAAAATCTCAAGAAATTTATATCTCATTGATTTTCATGGCTTGACTCGGAGAAATTTTTGCAATTAAGTAGGACGGAAAGATCAAAACTACCGCCGATATTAGGATTGCGGAGAGATTTAAAAGCAAAATTTGAGTCAAATCTAGGTGAACTGGAGCTACAGAAAGGTAATAATTTTCTGCTGGAAGCTTAATGACCTTGAAATATTTTTGAATTAATAACAAACTAATTCCAATGAGATTTCCGAAAAATAATCCGGGGATCATAATGAAAATAGAGTAGTAGATAAATATTTTACGAACTCTCCAATTGGTAGAGCCCAATGTCTTTAATAAACCGATGGAATGCGTTCTTTCTAAGATAAGAATCAGCAAAACCATGATCATATTAATAATGACAACCAATAGCATAATGAACAATACCACAAAAATATTGGTGTCAAAGATTTCAATCCAATCATTGATTTGGGTAAAAGAACTCGTTGCGGATTGGGCGTATAATTGGAAATCAATATATTCATTGACTTTGTTAGCCGTTTGATCTATCTTTTCAACGTTATTGGTGAACAATTCAAAACTTCCAATCGTCAAACTATCCCATTTGTTCAAACGTTGAACATGTTTGATGTCTCCTAAAATATAAATATCATCAAAGTCTTTGATGTCCGTGGAGAAAATTCCTGTAACCTTAAACCTTCTATAGATAGGCTTTCCTGTGTCTTGAAGGAAATAAGTAACAAAGCTACTATCCACATCCAAATGCAATTCGTTGGCAATTTTTTGTGGAAGAACAACTTCATCACTGATCTTCGTTTTTTCGATGTTTGGAAATCTTCCTTTTACTAAATAGGAATCAAAACGTTGGACATCATAATCGGTTCCCACACCTTTTAATACAATTCCACTAAAATTATCGGGCGTTCGGATGATTCCACTTTTTAAAGCAATGGCTTGAACGTGGGTAACTTCTGGAATAGAGGTGAAGATCGGATAAAAATCTTGTTGAATGGATAAAGAATCCGAATTAAAGGATTGATTGCTGTTGTAAGGTTTGATGGTAATATGTCCATTGAAGTCGGCTAATTTTTGTTTGATTCCCTTTCTTGCGCCAATTCCTGTAGAAAGCGTGATCAATGCTACCATAATTCCAATGGCAACAGCTAATTGTCCAATACGGATAATCGTGGTAGAAAGGTTATTTTTACTACTTTTACCAAACGCAATTTTTTTTGCAAACCACCAAGAAAAATTCAAACCTTAAAATTTTAGTTATGTTTCAAAATCTTTTCAAATATACAGCATTTGCATTATTCCTTTCGATTTCTTGTCAAGCTCAAACACCAAAAGCTGTAAAGGATGTTTCTAAAGATGAAATCAAGACAAATGGTATAACAAAAGAGGTTCTAACCGGAGCACAACAATCCAATGTGTATTTGCCAATTTTAAAAGCAAAAAGAGTAGGAGTTGTGACCAATCAAACGGGTATAACCGATGGAACAAAGATGATAGGTAAGAAGAATTGTGGAAATGAACCCAATTCGGGGACTTGTGCCATATTTGAACAAATAAGCATCGTGGATCATTTGATTGCCAATGGAGTGGAAGTGAAGAAGATTTTTTCTCCTGAACATGGTTTCAGAGGAGATGCCGATGCTGGCGAAACAGTGAAATCGGGTAAGGACACCAAAACGGGATTGCCTATTGTCTCTTTGTACGGAAAGAATAAAAAACCAACCAAAGAACAATATGCCGATTTGGATATCATTGTTTTTGATATTCAAGATGTAGGAGCGAGGTTCTATACCTATATTTCTACCTTGCATTATGTGATGGAAACGGCTGCAGAAACGAAAAAAAAGGTGATCGTATTAGATAGACCAAACCCCAATGCACATTATGTAGATGGACCTGTTTTGAGTATGAAGTACAAAACTTTCGTAGGAATGCATCCTGTGCCGATTGTCTACGGGATGACAATCGGAGAATATGCGCAAATGATCAATGGAGAAGGTTGGTTGGCAGGTAAACTGAAAGCTGATTTAGAAATTATTCCATTGAAAAACTATACGCATGATACGCCTTATTCCTTACCCGTAAAGCCTTCGCCCAACTTACCGAACGACAAATCCATTAATTTATATCCGTCTACCTGCTTTTTTGAAGCATTCAATGGAAGTGAAGGTCGTGGAACAGATAAACCATTTATGGTATATGGTTCGCCATTCCTGAAAAATATGCCGTATCAATTTACACCACAGCCAAACGCAGGAGCCAAGGATCCACGATTCAAAGGTCAAGTTTGTTATGGCGAAGATTTGTCAAATCATCCCGATGTGCATGAAATTAAGTTGGAATGGTTAATTCGAGCTTATCAAAATTATGAAGGAAAAGAACCCTTTTGGATTAAAAATTCAGGGGAATTGTGGATTGATAAATTAGCAGGGACCGATCAGCTGAGAAAACAGATTGAAGCAGGACTTTCAGAAGAAGAAATTAAAAAATCTTGGCAGGCAGATTTGGATAAATTCAAAGAAGTTAGAGCAAAGTATTTAATTTATCCATAAGTTTATATAAAATTTATAAATTACTACATTAGAGTTATTTAAATTGAAATATAAAAATATAATTTTTGATTTAGATGGTACACTTTGGGACTCCAGAAATACCATCATCGATAATTGGAATCGCATTTTGCTTCGTGCTGAATTGATTTCAAAACCCTTAGAAATTGATGATCTAAATCCATACATGGGATTATTGGCAGAAGATATTTTACGCGATATTGTTCCTGGAATTTCATCGGAAAAGCTGGAAGCAATTCTGATGGAAATTAAACAACATGAAAACAAAACGATTCGTGAAAAAGGTGGATTGTTGTATCCTTATGTTGCCGAATCCTTGGCATATTTAAAAAAAGGTCATGATTTATACATTGTAAGCAATTGTCAGGACGGCTACATTGAAGCATTTTTGGATTATTTTGGTTTTGAAGATATATTCAAAGATTTCGAATCTTACGGACGAACGAAACAAAATAAAGCCTCAAATATTAAATCCGTCATAGACCGAAATAAACTAAACGAAACTGAAACTGTTTATGTCGGTGATACACAAACAGATTTTGAATCATCTAAATCCAATGGTTTGGATTTTATTTTTTGTGCCTATGGTTTTGGAGAATTAGAAACGGAAAAACCAAACTATATCATTCAAGATTTTAAAGATTTGATACCAATTTTATAAGGTATATATATAATATTATATAGGTTGGTGAATTTGCCTCATTTCTATCCTAAAATTTACCTAGTAAAAATGCCTATAATTTATATTATGTTAAATAGAATTTCAAGGAAGAAAAGAAACACTTCCTTTCCGTTTATTTGTTCTGTATGAAAATTAATAGATTCCCTTCTTCAAAATTTATTTCTACTTCATTTGATTCCGCGCGATTTCTAGTTCCGATCCGAGCGACGATAGATAAATCTTCATTTTGAAGCGGATATTTTAACCCTTTGGTGGTAATATTTTTTGTTTCTGGGAATGGATACAAGGAAATTATTCTTCCTTCGTAGCCATCTAATCTAGTTTGGTTATCTGCGAAAAAATAATAACTATAATCGTCAAAAAATAAAAGTGTCAATTTTTCTTTGAATTTCAATCCAGCTGTTAGATTCCCTAGAAAATGGTCATGTTCCATGCCACTACTTCCATATACATGAACTTCTTGGTGCTTTCGATCGTTGATAATTTGCAGAGCTTTTTCAAAATCTGTGAAGTTTTGATCGGGTGTCGGGATAATTTCAATTCCATCAGAAATTAATTGTAAATCCAGTGAATCCATATCACCCGTTATCACATCTGGTTGAATATTTAATTTAGATAAATATCCATAAGCTCCATCAGTACAATAAATTAATTCATACTGTTCAATATTCGGAACTAGCTTTGGGGCTTGGCCATTTAAGAATAATGCGACTTTATTCATTGGGTAGCCATTTAATTTCCTCATGCCCTGCATCCATAGCTATTTTTCGTGCGAGTACAAACAAATAATCCGACAATCGGTTTAAGTATTTAATCACTTCTGGGCGAATTTCTTCCAATTCATGTAAAGAAACAGTAATTCTTTCGGCTCTTCTACAGATACAACGACTCACATGAGCCTGAGAAGCCGCTAAATTTCCACCTGGTAATATAAAATGCATTAAAGGTTCAAGCTTCTCCTCCATTTCATCAATCCAGGTTTCCAATTGCAAAATGTCTCCCTCTTCCATCAACTTAGGTAATCGGCATTGACCATTGGCGAGATACAATTTTGCTGCAGGAGTAGCTAGCTCTGCTCCTACATGAAAAAGATTCTTTTGAATTTGAATCAATTGATCTATAATGCTTTGTGATAAAGGATAACTTCTAATTAATCCAATTGTGGAATTCAATTCATCAACGGTTCCGTAAGAATCAATTCGAATATGATTTTTGGAAACCTTTACTCCACCATATAAAGAAGTTTCTCCCTTATCCCCTGTTTTTGTGTACACTTTCATTTAGATAGTTTTTTCAAAGATATTTATTTTTAAGTTTCTCATAAGTTTTTGATAGTATTTTCAAATATTGAAAAACTTGGTTCAATTTTTGTTGCAATTTCGAAAATTCAAATAATTCTTTATCAAATATTTGAATTTTTGTTGTGTTAATTGAGAATCAATTTAACGTAAACTTTTTAAAAAATTTAAGGGAAAAAAGCGAATTATTTAAGATAAAATTATAGATTCGCATTCTTGTAAATAAAATTTAGTGATAATTTAAATTAAAAATGGAAATGGAAACAAATGAAACTATTCAAACAAGAACATCTAAAAGAGGGGGATTAAATGCTCCAATTACAATCATTATTTTAATAGGCGTTGCGATGGCTATTTTCTATGGTTTATTTGGAAGCGTAAATAACTTCGAAGGAGGAACTACGGCAGGACACCCGAAAAACTTCATGGGGATTATTTACAAAGGAGGTGTGATTATTCCATTCCTAATGTCTTTTTTCTTAATGGTAATCGTTTTTGGTATTGATAGATTTTTTGCATTGGGCAAAGCAGCTGGTAAAGGTAACATTACCAAATTCGTTGAAAACATCCGTGATTTAGTTGGAAGAAACAAAATCAACGAAGCTTTGGAATTATGTGATCAACAACAAGGTTCAGTAGGTAACGTTGTTAGAGAAGGTTTGACTACGTACAAAGCTTTGTCTAATGATAACTCTATGAACAAAGAGCAAAAGTTGATTGAATTAAACAAAACATTAGAAGAAGCTACAACGTTGGAAATGCCAACTTTGGAGAAAAACACTTCTATTATTTCAACCATTGCATCAGTTGGTACGTTAATCGCGTTAATGGGTACGGTAATCGGGATGATCAAGGCATTCTTTGCTTTAGGTGAAGGAGGAGGAACTCCAGATGCTGCAGCATTATCAGTAGGTATTGCAGAAGCACTTATCAACACCGGTATGGGTATTGGAGCTTCAGCTATCGCGATCATCGTTTATAACATGATTACAAATAAGATTGATGACTTGACCTTCAAAATTGATGAAGTAGGTATGAGCATTCAACAATCTTTCGCATCTCACCATTAATTCATTTTTTTGAAATTCAAGTGACGGAATCGTATTCCGTTTGATTAACAAAATTATTGATAACAAAAAAAAATGAATAATGGCAAGAGTTAAACCAAAAAGACAAGGTATCCACATGGATATGACGGCGATGAGTGATATGGCTTGGTTGTTGCTAACATTCTTCATCCTAACCACGCAGTTCAAGAAGCCGGATATTGTCCCTGTGAAAACACCTAGCTCTGTCGCAGAAACCAAAATTCAAGATGGTCATTTGATGAGAATCACCATCAACAATGAAGGAAAATATTATTTTAGTATTGTTGACGACAGTAATAAAGTTCCAGTATTGGAAAGTATGGGAGCAAAACATGGTATTAATTTCACCGAAGCAGAGAAATTCGCATTTAGTAAAATTTCAGAAATTCCTGTTCCGATTAGACAATTAAAATCCTATTTGAATTTATCAGACGGTGAAAAACAAACATTCATTCCTGGTATCCCATTAGATAGTGTAGATACGCAATTAATTGACTGGGTTCAATTGACAATGGCTCAAGACCCTGAAGTAAAAATTGCAATCAAAGGAGACGTAGGGACACATTACCCTGAGTTCAGAGATTTAATTAAGCAATTAGTTGACCGCGACATTAACAAGTTTCAGTTACAAACTAATTCAGAAGCAAAACCTAAAGATTAATACCCATGGCACAAATAGAAGAAAAACAAAGCAATGATAGTGGCAAGGTAAGAGCGAAGAAGCAGTCGACAGCAGTTGATATGACTCCTTTGGCAGATTTAGGTTTCCTTTTGATCACGTTCTTCATGTTTACCACTACATTTAGTAAACCCAACGTGATGAGCTTAAATATGCCTCCGAAAACTCCACCTAAGGAAATTCCTCAGGAGACTCCGGAAATTCATTTGTCAAACTCAATTTCCATTATTTTAGGAGGAGAAAACACAATATTCTGGCATCAAGAGGATAAAACTAAATTGGTAGCAGACGGTTTGAATCAAACCGATTATACCAAAGAAGGTATTAGAAAAGTTATCATCGATGCTCGTAAAAGAGCAAGAGATGCTGATAAATTTACCGTGATCATTAAACCAACAGATGATTCAACTTATGAAAATTTGGTGAACGTCTTGGATGAAATGGAAATTACTGAGTCTTCAAGATATGGTATCGTTGATATCATAGAAAACGAAGTAAATGTGTATAGAGAGAAAAGTGGAATTAGTAGTAAAAATTAATCTGAAAAGTCATGTCAAAAGAAAATTACAAATCGCTAGATGACATTGTATTCGAAAACAGACACAAAGAATACGGTGCGTATGACCTTAGGATGACCGAACGTTCTACCTTGTTAAAAGCATTTTTAATCGGATTATTGGTCATTGGTTTAGTAACCGCAGGTGTTTTCACGTATAATTCGGTTTTCAATAGAAAAGATAAAGTTGAAACAGAAGTAGTTGTAACTTTGGAAAATATTGAAGAACCAGAAATTATTGAAGAAGAAGAAATCAAACCTGAGGAAGAACCGCCACCTCCTCCACCAGAACCAGAAGTAGCACAAGTTAATGCGGTTATTCCTGAGCCTAAAGAGGAAGTGAAAATTGAAATTCCACCTGCAAAACAGGAGGATATGCAAGACAAGCAAATCTCTAACGTTGACAAGGAAGGTGAGAAAACCACCACGATTGTAAGTAAACCAAAACAGGAAGAAGGAACAGGTACTGCACCAGCTCCAAAACCTGCTCCAGTTGGAAACTTTACAGCACGTCAAGTTAAAGATATGGCGGTATTTCCTGGATGTGAAAAGTTCAGTGGAGACAAAACGAAGTTAACACAATGTATGTCTCAAAAATTGAACGAAGAATTAGGAGATCAATTAGCTGATTTTTCTGATAGAATGAGTGATAGAGGTGAATCTCAAGCAGTAGCTAAAGTTCGTTTCGTTATCGACAAATCTGGAAAAATCATCCAAGTTCAAGCCTTACAAGGTGGCGCTGGAGGTGTTAATGCCGAATTAGGTAGAGAGTCTGAAAGAGCGTTGAAAAGCATCGCTACTCGTCTAGCTTCACGCGGTAGATTAATTACCCCTGCAAAACTAGAAGATGGTTCAAGTGTAAACTTACAGTTTGACTTACCTGTAACTTGGAGATCTGCGAATTAATAGATTACCACGTACAACCATACAAAAAAGAGAAGCAATTGCTTCTCTTTTTTTTGTCTCTATTTATAAGGATTGATTTCTAAAAAGTATAAAATACAAAAAAAGCGAAATAAAACTATTTCGCTTTCTGTGACCCGGCTGGGGCTCGAACCCAGGACCCCAACATTAAAAGTGTTGTGCTCTACCAACTGAGCTACCGAGTCATAAACTCTAAAATTAACATTAAAATAGCGAAACTATTGTTCCGCTACTAGTGACCCGGCTGGGGCTCGAACCCAGGACCCCAACATTAAAAGTGTTGTGCTCTACCAACTGAGCTACCGAGTCATCGTTAGTACTTGTCTAACGGGATGCAAATGTAGAAATAATTTTTAAAAACCAAAGAGCTTTCTAGGATTATTTTTAAAAATATTATTCTTTCTTTTTTAATGGTCTGATTATAAGATTTTTTCGAAATTTGTGCCCAGATAAAAAATTATGAAGATTTCGTTGGTTGGGTATATGGGAAGTGGAAAATCCACTATTGGTGAGCTTTTGGCAAAAACATTGGGTATATATTTTATCGATTTGGATAAGCAGATTGAACATAAAACAAATCAATCCATTTCAGACACTTTAAAGGCTTTAGGGGAAATTCGATTCCGTAAATTGGAAAAAGCGACGTTAGAAGAAGTACTAAGCTTAGAGGACAGTTATGTGCTTTCTTTGGGTGGTGGTACTCCCGTTTATTATGACAACATGAATCAAATTAATCTCCACACTCATTCGGTTTATTTACGCATGACTCCTATGGAATTGAGAAATCGTTTAGTTCATGAAAAAGAAAATAGGCCTTTGATTGCGCGAATTCCTGATGATGAATTACCCGAATTTATTGCCAAACATCTATTCGAAAGAAGTAACTTTTACAACCAAGCGAAATCAATAGTAGATGTAAAGTCAAAATCTGTAGATGAATTGGTGGAAGAGATTAGGCTTCTTCTTCCCCATCCATAAAATCGTCCAAATCACGACGATCTTTTTTGGTAGGTCTCCCCTCACCTTTTTCGCGGTAATAATCTTGTTCCATTTTGCGCAATTCCAATTTCGCATATTCTTCTTTGGGCGTTTTGTCCATGATATGTAGACTAACCAATTTCGCTCCTAAACGAGTTTTGGGCAATTGGATAATTTCAAATTGGTAATCGATTTGATCCTTTCTAACGGTAATTACATCAGAGGGTGTAACTTCTCTGGAAGCTTTTGCAACGTCGCCATTTACTTTCACTCGATTTTTTTTTACGGCATCTGCTGCAATACTTCTTGTTTTAAAATACCGAACATACCAAAGGAATTTATCTAAACGCATGATTAAATTTGATTATAGGAAGTTTATTTTTGTAAATTCGCAACTTAAAGACAAATTTATGATGAAAAAATGGGGTTTTGCAATAATTGCTTTCGTTTTCGTATTTACAGCTTGTAAAAATGATGATGATAACCGTGAACCTTCTATTGCAGATCAAAACAAATGGGATGATGAAGCGATTTTGGCTTTTTTAGAAGATCATTATTTTGAACCAGAAAGAGGTTTGATCAAACGATTTGATGTAACGGATTCTGCTGATGATAATCACCCAAATTTATTATCCCAAGGAACCAAATTGCCTTCTGGTGTTTGGGTTGTGAAGAAGAATGAATTTGTAGCTGAAGGAAGAGCTGTTGTGAACAATGCACAAGACAGCATTTTGTTGTCTTATGAAGCAAGAACATTTAAAGCCAATAAAGAAGAATTAGCAGATGGTCAAAAGCCATATACCAATGAATCGGCAATTATTTATTCGACCATCAATGCTTCAGGTAGCCCGCAATGGGATCCTTATTTCTATTATACGCACATCTCACCTGCAATGGCTGAGAATGGTAGAAAAATGGAAGAATATGTCATTGAAGGTTTCGTAGAAGGAATCAAACACTTTCAATCTACCGCCAATGATGGTTTAAATGCCTATAATTTTCAAGGAGCTATTCTTGTGCCTTCTAGAGCAGCATTTGCTCGCGATGTGAATTATATTGGAGGTTCTCCTTCTTATTCATTTAGAAATACAAGTTTCGTATTTAATTTTGAATTGCATAAGGTGGTTGATCGAGTTGAATAAATTGATACCATTTGAAAAAATAAAAGTGTAAAAGGCAAATTGTTTTTTACACTTTTTTTATTGTGTATTTTTGTAGGAATATGGAGTTAAATCTCAGAAATTTTCAATCGAATTTACCCAAAACAGATTTCCAAAATTTACCCAAAATTTTAGTTGCGGTGAGCGGAGGAATCGATAGCATGGTTTTGGTTGATTTATTTCTACAAACTGGTCTACCCTTTTCCATGGCGCATGCCAATTTCCAATTGCGTGAAAAGGATTCAGATGAGGATGAAGAATTTGTTCGTGAATTTGCCCAACAACATGGCATTTCTATTTTTGTGAAACGATTTGATGTCAAATCCTATAAATCATCTGGAAACTATTCTACGCAAATGGCGGCTCGGAACCTTCGGTATGATTGGTTTGAGGAATTAAAAGTTGAACATCATTTTGATTGGATTTGTACTGCCCATCATCTCAATGATTCGCTCGAAACTTTTTTGATCAATTTGTCTAGAGGAACGGGACTCGATGGTTTGGTCGGAATTTCATCTAATACGGAACATATTCTACGTCCATTGCATAATTTTTCTAAAGAATCGATTCTAAATTATGCAAAGTCAAATTCCATTCAATGGAGAGAAGATGCATCGAATTCTACGACAGATTACACACGAAATAAAATTCGACATGAAATTTTTCCGAAATTGATAGAAATTCATCCGGAATTCCTTCAAAACTTTCAGCGTTCAATCGAGCATTTATCGGATCAGAATTTGATTTTGAAATACCATTTTCAATCGGTTTCCAATGATCTATTTAAATCGAAAGATGAACAAATTTTCATTTCGATTGAAAGACTAAAAGATTTACATCCGCTTTCCACCTATTTGTTTCATCTTTTTCAACCCTTTGGATTGGAACATCCATTCGAAATTCAAAAATTAATGGATTCCAATGAAAATGGTGAAATTCAATCCAAAACACATCGATTGATCAAGAATAGACAAGAATTGATTTTGGTTAAAAAGGGTGAACACGACTTTCCCAATGAAATTGAGTTAGATCAAGACCAGATATTGGAAAAACCCTTATATTTGAGATTCTCAAAAACAAAGGAAAAACCTTTTGATAGTGCGGAATCGCTTGATTTAGATAAAGTTGAATTCCCTTTGCGATTGAGAAGACAAAAAACGGGTGATTCGTTCTTTCCGATTGGTATGAAGGGTTCAAAAAAAATAAGCAAGTTTTTCAAGGATGAAAAGTTATCAAAATTGGAAAAAGAATCGACTTGGTTATTGGTTGACAAAGAAGACCGAATTCTTTATGTAGTGGGAAAAAGACTGGATGATCGTTTTAAAATAACAGAGAACACACACAATTTCTTAAATATTTATTTATGTTAAAAAGGACTTTACTATTTCTATTATGTATTCCTCTGCTTGTCCATGCACAAGTATTGAATCCCGTCAAATGGTCGACAAGCTCGAAAGATCTAGGGAATAATGAATTTGAAATTTCGCTAACCGCCAAAATGGACCAAGGTTGGCATATGTATTCTCAAAAGCATCCAGCCGATGGAATTGGGGTTCCCGCCACCATCACGTTTGAGGCAAATCCCAATGTTGACTACAAAGGATCTGTAGCTGAAATTGGAAAATTATTGGACAAATACAGTGAATTATTTGCTCAACAAGAAAAATACTACGAAAATCAAGTTACGTTTAAGCAAAAACTGAAACTAAAGAACCCGAAGGAAACAACGGTTAAATTCACAGCAGAGACACAAGTTTGTGATGCTGAGAAGTGTTTGCCACCTGATTGGGTTGAGTTTTCAGTAAAATTGACTCCCAAAGTAACGGAAGAAATAAAAGAGGAAACAAAACCAGAAGAATCTGTTTCTACTACTCCAGAAGAATTAGCAGCCAAAGGAGATACTGCTACGGTTACCTCAATTCCAGAACCGCAAGTCAATGATTCTGTACAATTGGAAAAAGACCAACTAACAGAAGAAGCAAGCATTTCTGCAACCGATAAAGAAGAAGAAAAAAGTTCTCTTTGGGGAATTTTCTTAAAAGGTGTAGCTGGTGGCCTTTTGGCTTTGGTGATGCCTTGTATCTTCCCGATGATTCCTTTGACTGTTAGTTTGTTTACCAAACAAAGTAATAATCGTTCTCAAGGAATTTTCAAAGCCGGAGTTTATGGTTTATCTATCATTGTAATTTTTGTTGGATTGGCATTTTTAGCATCAAGATTTTTAGGTCAATCTGCCTTAAATGAATTTTCAACCAATCCTTGGGTCAACGTTGGATTCTTTGTAGTATTTGTGGTTTTTGCTATTTCGTTCTTTGGAGCTTTTGAAATCACTCTACCTTCTAAATGGGCAAATTATACCGATAAACAAGCGGATCGTGGTGGATATTTAGGTATCTTCTTCATGGCGTTAACCTTGGTGTTAATTTCGTTTTCATGCACCGTTCCAATTATTGCTGGATTGATGGGAGAAGCGGTTCGAACCGGTAATTATTGGTCACTCGTAATTGGCTCTTTAGGATTTTCACTTGCTTTGGCGATTCCGTTTGTTTTGTTTGCCATTTTCCCTAGTTGGTTGACTTCCTTGCCTAAATCGGGTGGTTGGATGAATACCGTAAAAGTTTGTATTGGTTTCTTGGAATTGGCTTTTGCTTTCAAATTCTTATCCAATGCCGATTTGGTATGGCAAGCTCATTGGTTAGAAAGAGAAGTTTTCTTAGCAATTTGGATTGCGATTTTTGGTTTGATGGGCTATTATTTATTAGGAAAATTCCGAATGAAAATGGATGCTCCTGAAGATCGTTTAAGTGTTGGTAGGTTATTCTTTGCCATCTTAACCTTCTCTTTTGTGATGTACATGATTCCAGGTTTATGGGGTGCTCCCGTTAAATTATTAAGTGGACTAACGCCTCCAATTCATTATGCTGAATCACCAAATGGAGTTGGAAAAGCATCAACTGGTGGATCTGGAACTACTTCAGAATTAATCGAAGGGCAAAAATATGGTCCGCATCAGATTCCAGCATTTTTGGATATTGCCGATGCGATTGAACATTCCAAAAAAGTGAAAAAACCTATCTTAATTGACTTTACAGGTCACGCTTGTGCGAATTGTCGTAAAGTTGAAGAAATCGTTTGGCCAAATCCAAAAATCAAAAATATGTTGATGGATGATGTGGTTTTGGTTTCCTTGTATGTAGACGAAAACACCAAACTTCCAGAAAGCGAACAAAAATATTCTCCAGCATTGGGTCGTAAATTGAGAACCGTTGGAAATAAATGGACGGCATTTGAAATTGAAAAATACCAGAACAATGCACAACCTTATTATATCATTGTAGATGAAGATTTGAACAATTACAATGAACCTTTAGGGGCCATTTATGATGTCGATGCCTATTACGATTGGATGAAGAAAGGAATAGACGCTTATCACGCAGCCAAAAAATAATCAATGATGATGATGACCTAATGTAATGGTCAAATAAGCAATCACAAAGCCCAAAAGGACCGTTAAAACCTTTTGGGCTTTGAATTTATGAGAATCTGTGCTTTCAAATAAAATAACCGTTGCTATATGGATGAAAATACCAGCCACAAAAGCCGAAGCTTCTTTGTGGTAATCTGCTAAAATTGTATTTCCAAATAAGACACCCAAAGGACCAGCCAAAGCAAACGCAAGCATAAATAATCCTATATAAACCTTGGAAATTTTTAACTGAGACAATGCGGCAAATAAAACCATTGAAATCGGAATGTTGTGGATGAAAATCGCATACAATAAATTATGTGAATGTTGATGCATCACGGGCATACCTTCAAAAAAGGAATGCAAAAACAATCCAATGAAAATACTGATGGGGAAATAGTTTTGGTTTTTATGCAAATGAACATGTCCATGTTCTGCGCCCTTACTCAAGGATTCAATAATCATTTGAAAAAATAAACCACCTAAGACATATAATCCTATATAATGATCATGAACTTCATAAACAGTTGGGAAAATTTCCAAAACTGCGGTTGCAAGAAAAAATGCACCACTAAAGGTCAATAAAAACTTGGTTAATTTCTTTTGGTTAACAAAGATTTGTCCCAAAACGCTTCCAATGAAAACAGAAAGTATCAGTATGGTAATTTCAAACATCTTGCAAAAATACAGCAACAAAGTTAAAATCTTCATTAAACCTAAATAATTTAGTAATTTCGTAAGATTAACACACAATACCATGCGATTTTCTTTTAATCGAATTTTTATTATTTTAAACTTTTTTTTAGCCAACCTTCAAGCGCAATCTATCCTTGTCAACCCAGCTTCCTCTCCAAATTCAAATTTATCAGCAGAGGAATTAACAAATGAGGTTCTTATTGATGGTGGAGTTTGTTCAGAAATATCCAATTTTGAGTTATTTGATAATCCAGGTGCACAATTTCCAAATGCCAATAGAAGTTGGGGGTATTTTGAACGAGGTACCTCTGATTTCCCATTTGAAAAAGGCATTATTTTGACGTCAGGTTATGCTAGAAACTCAGTAGGACCAAGCAATGGTACAAATTCAGATGGATCATGGGGAGGAGATCAAGATTTGGTAGTTTTATCTGGAGGATTTCCTAGTAACGATGCTACCATATTTGAATTTGACTTTGTTCCTTTTGGAAATGAAATTTCCTTTAACTATATTTTTGCTTCAGAAGAATATCCAGATTGGACTTGCGGAACTTTTAATGATGTTTTTGGGTTTATTATAAGTGGTCCTGGAATCGTGAATGACCCTGGTTTGAGTGGGAAAAATATCGCCTTGTTACCCAATGGTGAACCTGTTACGATCAATAATGTAAACGATGATGGTTGTGGGGATAATACCTTCTATGTGGGTGGACCTTTCCAAGATATTGCTTTCGGAGGTCGAACTACTCCTCTTACTGCTTTTGCTGAAGTGCAAGCTGGAGAAACCTATCATATCCGTTTGGTTATATCCGATATTTCAGATAACCAATGGGATTCTGCTGTTTTTTTAGAAGCAGGTTCATTTAATTTAGGAGGAACTATGGTCGATTTGGAAGGAGCTGAATTGGGCGAAAGCAAAGTTTTATGTGATGTAACTTCTTTTCCTTTGATTATCAATTTAGAGGCAGAAAATGTAACCTATCAATGGTATTTCAATGATGTTGAAATTCCGGGTGCAATAAATGCAAGTTATAATGCAACTGAAACTGGGAATTATAAAGTCGTTTTCATTGCCAATAGTTGTAATGGAGAAAAAGACATTGATTTAACCTTTTCAAGTTCACCTGAAACGGAAGATCCAGAAGAAGACTATGTCTGTACAGTAGATGGATCTCATGTATTCAATTTGGAGGATTATTTACCAGAAATAACAGCTGATTTCGCTAGTCTTTCCTTTCAGTTATATTCGACTGAATTGGGAGCGCAAACGCAAGACGACAATGAATTGATCCTCAATCATCAAAACTTTCCTGTTAATTTGGGAGATGGAATCGTAACGGTTTACGTACGGGTATTCAATGAGCATGGTTGTTTCGAAATTGCAAGAATTTCTTTGGAAGTCGGATTGGGACCAGAAACACAGCCTCTTCCCTACGCGATTTGTGATGATGATGGAGATGGAGTTCAAACATTTGATTTGGTAAGTTTTGTTCCAAATTTGGTAACCTCAGATCCTGCTGGTTTGGTGTATGAATATTATTTGGATTCTGCAGGAACAGAATTAATTCCCAATCCAGGAAGTTTTCAAAATACTACGAATCCTCAAATTGTCTATGTTCAAATTTATGATCCTTCTGTAGGTGAGAATGCTTGTATTTCCCTTGAGGAACTTACTCTTCAAGTAGATGAATTCCCTGCTCTTCAACCTTTAATCCTTGAAATTTGTGACAATGAAAATGACCAATCAGAATTCATTGATTTGACCTCATTGGATTTTACCAATAATTCTCCCATAAATGTTACTTATGAATATTTTAATGGGATAGGTGGAGCTTTGATAACCAATCCTACCAATTTTGAAATAACAAGTTCACCATTGGTTATTCAAGTAAAAGTTAAAAACGAAATGGGTAATTGTGAAGATTTCACTACGTTGACTATTCAATTTTTAGATGCTCCTTTGTTAGTTGAAGATATAGTAATTGTGGAAGAATGTAGCCTTTCTGATTTTGCTACGTTTAATTTAGGATATGCAAATGCTCAATTGGTGGCAGATATAACAGGATTAATTTTCAGCTACCATCTTACAGAAGCAGATGCAAGAAGTAATTCGGGGGCTTTGCCTATTAATTTTACCAACACAGAAGTCAACCAAATAATTTTCGTAAGAGTAGAAAATGAAAATGGTTGTTTTGAAATTGGTAGAATTGAATTGAAAACTGTATTGATTCACAATGAATTATCTACTGCAACTTCAGTTTGTGATGACCCTTATCAGCCCAATGATGGAATTGCAAATTTTGATTTGACCCTTCGTCATGGAGAAATCGAAAATTCATTAGGCGCAAATGGCTACACAATATTCTATTTCGAAACATTGGAAGATGCCCTTTCTGGAAATAATGCTATTCCGAATCCAACCAATTATCAAAATATCACCTCCCCACAAACCATTTATGCACGTGCAGAAACCAATTCAGGTGCTTGTGGTGGAATTGTTGATTTTGAAATTGAAGTTTTGGAAGTTCCAGAATTTGAATTGGACGAAAATGCTTACTTCTGTAATACAGATATTGAAAAGATATTTCAATTTTTTGGAAATTTTGAATCCTATAAATGGACCGATCAAGATGGAAATGTTGTAAGTACAACTTCTCAAATCGAGTTTTTGGCAGAAGGAACCTACACTTTAGAGGTAACAGAAACAGGATTAAGTTGTCCAGCAAAACGAGATATTCATGTAATTTTTGATAATCAACCTACAATTACCAACATTTCAGTAGAAGGAAATACGGTAACAATTTTTGCTAATGGCGGATATGCCCCTTATCAATACAGTTACAACAATGGTTTAACATGGCATGATCATTATATTTTGAACAATGTTCCTGGTGGAATTCATGAATTATTGGTGAGAAGTAAATATGGTTGTATTTCGGAAGCCAAAGTTTTTGGTGTTTTGGGTATTCCAAATTTCATCAGTCCTAACGGAGACGGAATCAATGATTATTGGGAAATTCGTGGATTGGAAGTTCATCCAGATGCCCATATTCAAATTTTTGATCGCTACGGAAAACTATTTGTCGATCGAAAAATTGATGCTGGATTTAGATGGGATGGTAAATATTTAGGAAATCCAATTCCTTCTGGAGATTATTGGTATATCATTACAATCAGTGATGGAAAAAAGGTTTCTGGACATATTTCTGTTCGAAATCAATAAATATCTAGGAAAAATAGTAATTTAGTGTGCATTTATTAACACACATTTTATTATTTTTCCTTTTTATGAAGAAAATTCTATCTCTATTTATAAGTATTTCCTTTACAATCAATCTATTTGCTCAAGATCTTCAATTATATGAAGCTTTTTTGGGAAAATATGATTTTACGATGTTTGGAAATACAATGAATACTACAGCAAATGGAACAGGTGCTCCATGTACAATCAATACAAGTTCAAGTGCAAATTTAACATTGACGCCAAATCAAACATTGGAAAAGGCTTATTTGTATTGGGCCGGTTCTGGTGGTGCACATAATTTCGATTTTAATATTCGACTCAATAATATTCCAATTACACCGACGAGAACTTTTACTACAGACATTGCTTCACGTGATGTAACGAGTGCGTTTGCAGACATAACCAACATTATTGCTGCCAATGGAAATGGTGTATATACCGTTTCTGATTTTGATTTATCTGCTGTAATATGGGATTATTGTGGAAATGCCACAAATTTTGGTGGTTGGGCTGTTGTGGTGGTTTATAGTGAACCCACTTTGACAAACAATTTGGTAAATGTTTATGATGGATTTGTTCGAGTAGATCAATATAATAATGAAGCCGAAATTACACTTCAAAATCTTAATGTTTTGAATCAGCAAGGTAACCGTGTTGGATTTTTAGCTTGGGAAGGAGATGAAAATATTGCGGTAAACGAACGATTGGAAATCAACAACATTATTGTTAGCAATCCGCCATTAAATCCTGCAAATAATGCTTTCAACGGAACAAACTCTTTTACTGGGAGCAATACGTTGTACAACATGGATTTAGATGTGTATGATATTAGTAATAATACACAAGAAGGTGATGATCAATTGTTCATCAAGTTAACAAGTGGACAAGATGCAATTATCATCAATAATTTAGTGGTTGTATTAAATTCCGAGGTGCCAGACGCTACGATTGAATGCGATGTGGCTCAAGGAGGTTGTGATGATCGAGATATCGTCATTGACTATACTGTTGGAAATTATGTTGCAACTAGAGATTTAGCTGGTGGTACTCCCATTGCCTTTTATGCAGACAATGAATTAATTGGTACCTCAGCAACTCAAAACATCATTCCTATTGGTGGCTCAGAATCTGGAACCATAACCTTAACGGTACCGATGTCTGTAGCCAACACATTTGAATTCCGTGCGAAAGTCGATGATGATGGAACGGGCCAAGGAACTGTAACAGAATTTAGCGAAACAAACAACGAATATATTCGTGAAATAACTTTGGGGATGACTCCCTTGGTCAATCCTTTTGATGCATTGGTTAAATGTGATACAAACGATGATGGTTTCGAAATTTTTGATTTGACGATTACGGGAAATCAAATGGTCGGAACACAAACAGGAATCCAAATTCGTTTTTATATTAATCAAGCCGATGCAGAAGCTGGAAATGGAAACAATATTGTCAATCCAAATGCCTATACCAATATATATTCTCCTCAAACTATTTATGTAAGAATGAATGATATTGTAGGTTGTTATGTGGTGACACCTTTTCAAATTGAAATTACATCACCCGTAGAATTAACGACAGGCTTACCAAATTTATTGGCTTGTTCTTTGGATATGAATCCAGTTGGGGATAGTTTCGATTTAACCCAGCACGAAGCCCTTATTTTAAATGGAAGCAATCCTGCCGACTTCACCTTTACCTATCACTTAACCCAATCAGATGCGCGAACTGGAAATGCACCGATAGCCAATCCAACAGCCTATATCAATACGGCTTCTCCACAAACGATTTGGGTGAGAAAAATTAGCGCTGAAGGCTGTGTAGAATTTGTTACCTTCCAAATCGAAACAACTTTACCTACAGAATTGACTCACGAAATCGATTCTTTGTCAGAATGTGCTCCAACGATGACATTAACGGGAATTACCATCGATTTAACCGAAAATTTAGCATCCGTTTTAAATGGTGGAAATGCTGCGGATTATATCATTACCTATCATTTGAATCAGCCAGATGCTGCAAATGGAGTTGGTGCAATTGTGAATTCAAATGCTTATCAAAACACTTCGGCTACTCAAACGATATGGGTACGATTGGTTGATGATCAAAATTGTGTACAATTTGGTTCATTCGAAATTATGATAGTTGCTCCAGATGCAATTGACTATACGATTCCAGATTTTGAAAATTGTTCGGAAGATCAAGTTTTAACAGGAATTGCTACCGATCTAACCTTGCATGAACCGGCAATCTTGAACGGTGCAGATCCTACATCGGTTGTTATTACCTACCATACAAGTCAAACTGGCGCAAGAAACAATACAGATATAATTGCGATTCCAACTAATTACATTAATATAAGTTCTCCTGAAACAATTTGGGTGAGATTGGAAGATGAAAATGGATGTATCAGTGTTGGTTCTTTTGAACTGATTTACCGTGCTGCACCTTTGTTGCAGACTGCTCAAATCGAAGAATGTAGTATGTTTGGACCTGCTGAATTTAATTTGGCTAATTTCAATCCCTTGATTTCAGATGGTTCTACGGATTTGGTTTTTGAATATTATGCAACCTTGGCCGATGCACAAAATCAAACCAATGCTTTACCTGTCAATTATACTCCAACGACAATTTCTGCCACTGTATTTATACGTGTGGCCAACCAATATACATGTTGGTCTATAATTGAGGTTCAATTGGAAACGGTTATCAATACCTCTGAACTGGATAATACTTATTTTGAATGTGATTCACCTACGGAACCCAATGATGGATTTACGAGTTTTAATTTACCAAGCTTACAAAACCAAATCAATACATCTCTTGGTTTAGCAGGCTCAATATTAACTTTTCATACATCAATGAACGATGCGGAAACTGGAGCGAACCCTATTCCCAATCCTTCGAATTATGTGAATACTTCAAGTCCACAAACCATTTATGCAAGAGCATTGGATGCTGATGGAAACTGTGGTGGAATTGCAGAATTCATCATCGAAGTTGCGCCAGTTCCAGAATTTGAACTTCCAGAATATGTTGCGTATTGTCCTGGTGATGAGAGAATATTTAATTTCTTTGATCCGTATGGTGGATACCTTTGGTTGAATCCAGATGGCGAAATTATAAGCAATTCGTCTACTGTAACTTTTGAAGAAGAAGGAATGCATACGTTAATTGTGAGAGAAACGGCGGATGGTTGTCCAGCAGAAAGACAAATTGAAGTTATTTTTGATAATCCACCTACCATTACCAATATTGTTGTAAATGATCATACAGTTACGATTTCTGCAACTGGTGGAACTCCTCCATATCAATACAGCTATAACAACGGATTGACATGGCATGATACCTATATTTTGAACAATGTTCCGGGTGGAATTCATGATTTAATTGCGAAAAGCAAATACGGATGTATCTCAGATGCTAAAACATTTGGAGTTTTAGGGATTCCAAATTTCATCAGTCCAAACGGTGACGGAATCAATGATTACTGGGAAATACGAGGATTGGAAGTTCATCCAGACGCGCATATTCAGATTTTTGATCGCTATGGAAAACTATTTGTAGATCGTAAAATTGATGCTAATTTCCGTTGGGATGCGAAGTACTTAGGAAACCCAATTCCGTCGGGTGATTATTGGTATATCATTACCATTAGCGATGGCAAAAAGGTTTCTGGACATATTTCTGTGCGAAACCGATGAGAATAATGTAATTTTGCAAAAAATTCATTCTTGGAAAATTTTAAAATGCAAGCCAAAACTTTTTTCGGATTCGAAACCGTTTTGGCAGATGAACTGAAATCTTTAGGGGCAGCAGATATAGTCGTGAAAAATCGTTTGGTCGAATTCTATGGCGATCAAGGATTTCTATACAAGGCAAATTATAGTTTGGCTACAGCTTTACGTATTTTAAAACCGATTCATTCGTTTTCCGTTCGAAATGAGGAATTTTTATATGCAAGATTCAAAAAGTTCAATTGGGAAGATTATTTGGATATCGACCAAACTTTTGTGATTGATGCAACCGTTCATTCCGATTATTTTACGCATTCGCATTACGCTGCATTGAAAGTGAAAGACGCTTTGGTCGATCGTTTTCAAGAGAAATTTGGACGTAGACCAAGTGTTGACAAAGAAAATGCTGACATCTGGTTCAATTTGCATATTAGCCATGATAAAGTGACCTTATCTCTCGATAGTAGTGGTCAATCTTTGCATAAACGTGGATATAAGTTAAACGGAGGCCCTGCTCCTATCAACGAAGTTTTGGCAGCTGGATTGTTGAAATTAGCTGGTTGGGATGGAAACGGAAACTTCTTGGATCCTATGTGTGGATCTGGAACGATCTTAACCGAAGCAGCCATGATGGCGACAAACATTCCACCACAAGTTCATCGTAAGGGCTTTGCTTTTCAAAATTGGAAAGATTATGATGAAAATCTATTTGAAAAAATCAAGGAAACTAGATTGAATCGAATCAAAGAATTTCATGGAAAAATTGTCGGATATGATATCAATTCAACTATGTTGAAATTGGCAGAAGACAATAGTATTCATGCTGGTTTAGATGAATTCATTGAAGTGAAATACCAAGATTTTTTCAAATCTGAAAAAGATATGTTTCCCGTTTTGGTGCTTTTCAATCCGCCATACAACGAACGTTTGATTAGCGACAATGAAAAACTATACAAAGAAATCGGCGATACCTTGAAAGCGAAATATCCGAATACCTTTGCTTGGTTCATCACGTCAGATTTATCGGCAAAAAAATATGTCGGACTTCGACCTTCCAAAAAAATCAAAGTTTTCAATGGGAAATTGGAATGTGATTTTCTACGATACGATATTTATGAAGGAAGTAAAAAGGCTTCGAAAAAAGATAATTAAAATATAAGCGACTTTTGGGTCGCTTTTTTAATGCATTCAATTCAAAAATTTTTCGCGCAATTCAGGCGTTGGAATCCAGCAATTGTCTTGCTTTCCAAACCATTTGTATCGATTTTTTGAAATAATGGAATAAACAAAATCGCGCATAAATTTCGGAACAATCCAAAACACTTTGAGCCATTTCAATCCCTTCAATTCCTGACCAATTTTCAGGGCTGCAGTAGATTTTGAATAATATTGATCTTTTTCTACCAACAAAATTGAATCAAAGGTTTCTGTATTCAATTGGTGCTTTCTGAGGAAATTTTGACCAAATTGGGATTGCAAGGAAGAAAATTTGAAACGATTTTCAACATCTCTTTCAATGATAAATTGAACAGATGAATTGCATAAATTGCAAACGCCATCAAACAAAATTACCGGATGGTTTTCCATAGTTGAAAGGTACGAATTTCTGAAGAATTTTATAATTTCGTCTCTAAATCCAAAACCATGTTTGATCAAATCATAGAAATTGCACTTTTATGCGGAATTATCTTTTTAGTGGCAGGTTTTATCTTTCTAAAATATCCGCCTAAAAAAATCAATTCCCTTTATGGTTATAGAACGCCAAGATCTATGAAATCACAAGAAAGATGGGATTTTGCACAAGATTATGCCGCAAAAGAAATGATTAATCTTGGATTTTTTCTTGGAATTTCATCTTTTATGGGCAAATTTTTCGAAATGGAAGAAGACACAAGAATTTGGGTAGGACTTGCGATGACCATTTTCATGGTTATTGTCTTAATTCTTCGTGTGGAAAAAGCCTTGAATGAGAAATTTCGTGATTAATGAATGTTTTTGGTTTGAATGTAAAAATTACGATCAATTTTAAAATTTTTGCCAGTTTCTGAATCCAATTTTTCTGTTTTCCATTGTTGAGTCGGATAAATCCATTTATTGGTTTTAGCGATTTTCAATGGCATATCAAATCCGTCTACAACATTGGTCCAACGATACATCAATTCATTTCCAGTAATCGAATATTCAAGAATTGGAATTTGAGTTGTACGTAAATATTGATGGAAAAACTCTGTCAAATCAATTTTACTTTTAACGCTCATGAAATCTTCAATTTCTTTTGTTGTAACCGTTTTATGGTAAAATGTTGAATTCATTTCTCTCAAAATTTGACGAAACAATTCATCATCTTCCAACAATTGACGAAAGGTATGGATCATATTGGCACCTTTGTAATAAATGTCACCACTACCCTCTTGATTGACTCCATAATGTCCAATCATAGGAATGTCATTTAAAATATTCACTCTTGTACCAATCACATAATCGTTTCCTGCTTCTACGCCAAATAATTCTTGTGTATGCAAGGTTTCAGAATAGGCAGTGAAACTTTCATGAATCCACATATCGGCTACATCTTTGTTGGTAATGTTGTTTCCAAACCATTCGTGACCAGATTCATGAATTAAAATAAAGTCCCATTTTAGTCCCCAACCAGAACCCGATAAATCTCTTCCTAAATACCCGTTTTCAAAATGATTTCCGTATGCAATCGCAGACTGATGTTCCATTCCTAAATGGGGTGATTCTACCAATTTAAATCCATCTTCATAAAATGGATAAGGTCCAAACCAATGTTCAAAGTGTTTCAACATAGGTTTTGTTTGCTGAAATTGATGCGTTGCCGCTTCAACATTGTAATCCAAAACCCAATAACTCAAAGGTAGATTTCCTTTTTCGCCTTGATATGAATCCTTAATTTCTGCATATTTCCCAATGTAAGGAATGATATTATAATTGTTAATTGGGTTCACGACTTCCCATGTATAACTATCGGAATTTTCTGAGTGAACGACTTTTTTCAAATTCCCCATGGCAATTCCCATCATATTTTTGGGAACAATCATCGTTAATCTAGCGCCCTTGTCTGGTTCATCACCTAAATAATCTTTGTTGGGAAACCAAACACTTGCTCCTAAACCTTGGCAGGCAACCGACATCCACGGGTTTCCATTTTTGTCTTTCTTGAAAATCCATCCGCCATCCCATGGCGCATTTTTGGCTACACGTGGATTTCCTTCAAATTTCATTTCCAATTGATAGGATTTATTTTTCTGCAATTTTTCGTTGAAAGTCAAAAAATAAACGTTTCCTTCTCGAACCATGTTTTTGAGCTTTTTCCCATTCAACAATGCGGAAGTGATTTTCATAGGTTCTTGTAAATCAATCTGAAGGATTTGTTTAGATACATTTTTTTCAACTTCAAACTTCAAAATATTCTTCCCTTTAATGAATTTTTGATCAAAATCTGCTTCGATAGATATGTCATAATGCAAAACATTCCACCAATTTCTGAAATCATTGTTTGAACCACGTAAACTATCTTGTTTAGTAAAGAGAGTTTTATGGTTAAGGACTTGAGATTTAGCAGGTAAGCATAGGAATAACATGGCCAAAAAGAAAAGTCTCATAGTTGTTTAATTGATGGTTCTAAGATACAATTTTAAAAATTTATGAATAGTTCAAAAATTTATCTGTAAATTTAATGGAAAGAGGCGCAACCATTGTGAATTTTCACCATCTATAAACTAAAATCCTTACTATGCAAAAACTTACTTTTCTATTTTTCTTTTGCTTCCTGATTGTATTTTTGGTGTGTGAGAATTTTCTCAATCCAAAAATGGAGGATTTTTAAGCATCAAAAGAATTAAAATTCACTTACGAAATGCAATTTTACACTTGGATATTTTTCTTGTGTCATCTGAATGGTAAAAGAAGAATCTGCTAAGAATACCAATTGATTGAATTTGTCTCTTGCCAAAAACTTCTGTTTCACTCGTTTAAATTCCAAGAATTCTTCTGACTTTTCATTGTCAACTTCTACCCAACAAGCTTTGTGTATGGAGATAGGTTCGTAAGTTACTTTCGCTCCGTATTCGTGTTCCAAACGGTATTGAATAACTTCATATTGTAAAGCACCAACCGTTCCAATGATTTTACGATTGTTCATTTCAAGTGTAAACAATTGAGCAACACCTTCGTCCATCAATTGATCTATACCTTTTTCTAATTGCTTCGCTTTCAATGGGTCAGCATTGTTTACATAACGGAAATGTTCAGGTGAGAAAGCAGGGATTCCTTTGAACATCATTTTTTCTCCTTCTGTTAAGGTATCTCCAATTCTGAAATTTCCTGTATCGTGTAATCCGACAATATCACCTGCGAAACTTTCGTCTACAATTTCTTTTTTATCGGCAAAGAAAGCATTGGGACTACTGAATTTCATGTTCTTATCAGATCGAACATGTAAATAATTTTTATTTCGTTCAAATTTTCCTGAAACGATTTTTATAAAAGCCAAACGGTCGCGGTGTTTCGGATCCATATTGGCGTGAATCTTAAAGACAAATCCGCTGAAATTCTTTTCATAAGGTTCAACGATACGAGTTGTGGTTTCTTTGGGTTGAGGATTGGGCGCAATGTCCACAAAAGCATCCAATAATTCGCGAACACCAAAATTATTCAATGCCGAACCGAAAAATACAGGTTGCAATTGTCCAGCCATGTATTCATCTTGTGAGAATGGCGGATAAACCTCTGAAATTAATTCGATTTCATTGCGAAGATTTTCTGCATAGGTATCACCAATAACTGTTTCCAATTCTGGGTCTTCTAAATTTTCAAAAGAAATGGCATCAGAAATCTTTTGTTTGTTTTCTGAACTGAATAAATTGATGTTTTTCTCCCAAATGTTGTAAATTCCTTTGAAGGTAGATCCAATTCCAATGGGCCAAGATAAAGGCGTTACATGAAGTCCTAATTTTTGTTCAACTTCATCCATCAAATCAAATGCATCTTTCCCTTCGCGGTCCATCTTATTGATGAAAACCAACATTGGGATATTTCTCATTTTACAAACTTCCACTAATTTTTCTGTTTGTTCCTCCACCCCTTTCGCAACGTCAACTACTACAATTACGGAGTCAACAGCCGTTAAGGTTCTGAAAGTATCCTCTGCGAAATCTTTGTGACCTGGCGTATCGAGAATATTGATTTTTTTTCCTTTGTAATCAAACGCTAAAACCGATGTCGCAACAGAAATACCTCTCTGACGTTCAATTTCCATAAAGTCAGATGTAGCACCTTTCTTTATTTTATTACTTTTCACCGCACCCGCTTCTTGAATAGCTCCACCAAACAATAAAAGTTTTTCAGTTAAGGTAGTTTTACCAGCATCGGGGTGAGCAACAATACCAAAGGTCTTTCTGCGATTTATTTCTTTCTCTAACGACATACTAATTTTTTGCGGTTGCAAAGATATAAAAAACCCTTTTGCGAATGAAAAGGGTCTATAGGATTAATTTCGATTTCTATTTTGAATTAAAGCATCATGACATCTTTTACAGATGCCGCTTGTTGGTAATAATGAATTACCTGGTCTGCATCCAAAACATACACCACAACCGTTACGGAAGTGTATTTACCCGTTTTGGATTCTTTCATTTGAAATTGTGGACGAGCGCCATCAAATACACGTTGCACTTCAGCCAATCGTTTGTTATCTGTCGGAACGATAAATTTATAGGTGTAATCTGAAGGGAATTCTGTGGTGTTCTCAAGTCTCTCTTTGAATTTTATATAAAATTCTTCTTTTTCTTTATCACTCATATCAATTTGTTTAGCTGTTTAGTTTGTCCAAAATTTGAACCAATTCTTCATTGATTCCTCCAGTTAGGTGACTCATAGGTCTAGGAGCGTTATCATCGATTAATTCACCATTCTTCCCAATAATTAAAAATCGAGGAATGGAATTCACTTTGTAATCTGCACTAAAAGAGGTTGATTTTCCTGCAAATAGTTGAACACCTTCCATTTCTTTTTCTTTCACCATTTTCTCCCATTTAGCTTTGTCTCTATCTTGATCGACAGAAATACTTACAAATTGAACATTGGTATCTCTGTATTTTTGTTCCAATTCTTTCATAGCAGGTAATTGTTGCAAACAAGGTCTGCACCAAGTTGCCCAAATATCAACATAAAGAATTTTTCCTTTTAAATCTTCCAATGAAATGGCCTCTCCTTCTATGGAATTGAATTGAAAACTAGGAGCATATTCCACATAAGAAGCAATTTCCTCTGGGGTTTTTTCTGTAATTGCACCAATTTCAATTTTTTCAGTTTTCTCACATTGAACAAAAAACAAGGAAACGGTTAGTAAACATAAAATTCGTAATCTCATAGAAGTAATTGTGTTTTGACTTACAAAAATAAACAAATAATTAGTCTCAAGAAATCCTTAAATTCATTAAAATACAAGTTTTACTTGACTTTGGGGTATGGCACATCGTATATTTGCACAAAATTTTGCGATATGAAAATGAAAACTTCCGATTTTAACTTTAAGTTACCGGAAGAATTATTGGCTGAACACCCATCTGAACAAAGAGATGAGGCAAGACTAATGGTTCTAGATAGAAAAAATCAAACAATCGAGCATAAGCAATTCAAAGATTTAATTGATTATTTCGATGAAGGTGATGTGATGATTATGAACAATACCAAAGTATTTCCTGCTCGTTTAATGGGTAATAAGGAAAAAACGGGAGCTAAAATTGAAGTTTTTTTACTTCGTGAATTGGACGCAGAAACTCGTTTATGGGATGTTTTGGTTGATCCAGCAAGAAAAATTAGAATTGGAAATAAATTATTCTTTGGAGACGATGATAGTTTGGTAGCAGAGGTTGTGGACAATACGACTTCTCGCGGAAGAACGTTACGTTTCTTATTTGATGGATCATACGAAGAGTTCCGTCAAGCTTTGGAAGATTTAGGAGAAACTCCACTGCCAAAATACATCAAACGCGAAGTAGAACCAGAAGATGCAGAACGTTACCAAACAATTTATGCAAAACATGAAGGTGCAGTTGCAGCTCCTACAGCTGGTTTGCACTTTTCGAAACATTTATTGAAACGTTTGGAAATCAAAGGAATTGAATTTGCAGAGTTAACTTTACACGTAGGATTGGGAACTTTTGCTCCAGTTGAAGTAGAAGACTTATCCAAACATAAAATGGAATCTGAACAAGTGATCATTCCAGAGGAAACTGCAAAAATTGTCAATGCAGCGATTGATGCCAAAAAACGCGTTTGCGCTATTGGTACAACATCCATGCGTGCGATTGAAAGCTCTGTTTCTGCTAACAATCATTTGAATCCATATAACGGATGGACCAATAAATTCATTCACCCACCGTATGATTTTGGTGTGGCAAATTGTATGATTACAAACTTCCATACGCCGAAATCAACCTTAATTATGATGGTGAGCGCTTTTGCTGGTCATGATTTGTTGATGAAAGCTTACAAAGAAGCCGTGAAAGAAGGATACAAATTCTATTCGTACGGTGACGCTATGCTAATTATTTAATCGAAATTCGAAACTCGAGTTTCGCAAAATATGAGTCAAATCAAAAAAGATATCAGAAAGTTAAGTCTTCAAGAAATTGAATCAGAATTAACTTCGATTGGGGAAAAATCTTTCAGAGCCAAACAAATTTATGAATGGCTCTGGAAGAAAAATGCCCATACATTTGAGGATATGACCAATTTGTCCAAAAAATTACGTGACGAATTGAATCAAATCTTTAGCATTCAAAATGCCAACGTCGATTTACTACAAAAATCCAACGATGGAACCATCAAAAACGGTGTAAAATTACACGATGGTTTGATGGTCGAATCTGTTTTAATTCCAACCGAAACAAGAACCACAGCTTGTGTTTCTTCTCAGGTTGGATGTTCTCTTAATTGCGAATTTTGTGCAACTGCCAAATTGAAACGTATGCGAAATTTGGACGTAGCCGAAATTGTCGACCAAGTAGCCTTAATCGATCGTCAAAGCAAATTGTATTTTGATCGTCCTTTGTCCAACATTGTTTTTATGGGAATGGGCGAACCGATGATGAACTACAAAAATGTCGTAGATGCAATTCGCAAAATAACCACTCCAGAAGGTTTGGGAATGTCACCTCGAAGGATTACTGTTTCAACTTCAGGGATTCCGAAAATGATTAACATGCTGGCCGATGAAAATTTACGTGTAAAGTTGGCGTTATCTTTACATACCGCAATCGAACACAAACGAAATGACATTATGCCTTTTTCGGATAAGTTTCCTTTAACTGAAATTATGGAAGCTCTTCAATATTGGTATAAAGCAACAGGATCGGTTATTACCTTTGAATATTGTGTTTGGAAAGGGATTAATGATGGTGATGAAGATATCAAAGCTTTGATTAAATACTGCCGACAAGTTCCAAGTAAAGTGAATCTAATTCAATACAATCCAATTGGCGAAGGGAAATTTGACCATAGAAGTATTGAGGCAGAAGAACGTTATGTGCGAGAATTGGAAAAAGCTGGAATTACGGTTATGGTACGCAAAAGTCGTGGTGGCGATATTGACGCAGCTTGTGGTCAATTGGCCAATAAGTCAACGGAGGCCGAATAAAAAAAGTTTTTAAATTGATAGAAATAAAAAAAGTGGGAATTACTCCCACTTTTTTTATTGGATTAAGGTTAACTTATCGTTTGATGAATTTTTCCATAATACGCCCTTGATTCGTTTCCATTACCAGAATATAGATTCCAGCTGTTAAATGAGAAACATTCAATTTATTTTGATGAACTGTATTTACATTAAATTGTTCTTTACCAGCCAAATCCAAAATCTTAATCGATTTGATTTCTGCATTTGTGTCAATGTTCAAAACATCTATTACTGGATTCGGATAAATTTTAGCAAAAGCATCAGCAAATTCGTCAGGAATTGCATAAGAACTATTTGTTCCACTACCAATTACAATCGTGTAATCTTCCACTTCGCCATATGAGAATGTTTCACAAGCAGTTGGAATTGCGTTGTATTTCATCGAAACCCTCATTCTAGTTGTACCATTTAAAGCTGAAGTCGGTACTGTGAAGCTTCCAGAAACAGATGTTGCATTGGTTGCTGATCTTGAATATACGCGTTCATTGGATTCAAAAGTTCCATTTTGGTTGTAGTCAATCCATACAGCGTAACCTTCATTGTAGCGAGTACCTGTCCAACCTGGAGTAATGGTGATAGTATAACTTGTACCTTTCGTTAAATTGGTGGTCAAATGAGTGAAATTTCCATATCCACCATTTGCACCAGAAGTATTATTGATGGTATTCAGTTGAACTCTGTTGATGAATTCATCTGCCACACTATTTCCTTTGGAAGTACAATAGTTTGCACTAGGCGGTGCTGGAGTTGTTACGGTAACTGTATTACTATTTGCTGATTGATTTCCTGCCGCATCTTTTGCTTTCACAAAGAAGCTATAAGTTGAAGAAGCTATTAATCCCGTAATGTTTGCCGAAGTTGATGTAACAGTTCCAATCATGGTATTATTGCTGTAAACATCGTATCCAGTTACTCCTACATTATCGGTTGAAGCATTCCAACTCAATGTCAAAGAAGTAGATGTAACATTACTTGCTGCAAGATTTAATGGTGCAGAAGGCGCCTGTGTATCTGCAACTGATCCCCCAATTACAACAGTATAATCTTCCACTTCTCCATATGAGAATGTTTCACATGCCGTTGGGATTCCATTGTATTTCATGGAAACTCTCATTCTAGTAGCTCCTTCTGTAGCTGAAGTAGGTACAGTAAAGGTTCCGCTCGCAGGTGATGCTGTTGATGCAGCTCTTGAATACACCAACTCATTGGAGTCAAATGTTCCGTTATTATTGTAATCAATCCAAACTGCAAATCCTTCTGAATACGTACTACCTGTCCAGGTTGGCGTAATGGTAATGGTATAAGCTTGATTTTTGGTCAAGTTTGTGCTGATATTGGTAAAATTAGAATATCCAGAAGCTCCTGAAGCATTGTTAATGGTATTCAATTGAACTCTACTTATGTATTCATCTGAGAAATCATTTCCTTGAGAAGTACAATAATTCATTTGAACTTCTGTCGTAGTGAAATTAATTGGAGAAGAATAAGCAGAATTACTTCCTGAAGGACATTTGCTTCGAACTTGAACATTATAACTAGTATTGGCAGCCAATCCAGATAAATTGTGTGTATTTCCAGAAACAGCTACTGTTGTCCAAGTAGACGCGCTTGCTAATTTGTATTGCAAATCGTAAGTAGCACCTGCAACTGCTGACCAAGAAACGGTTGCAGCATTAGCAGTTACATTGGAAGTTGCCAATTGAGTTGGAACAGTTGCAGTACATTCTACCGGAGCCGCAGAAATACCTGTAACAATCAAGGAGTAGTTTTGAGATCCATTGGTTAAGGTACCTTTATGCGTAATGGTGATTGTGTATGTTCCAGAAGCGCCTGCTACATCCACTCGTTCAAATGGATCGCGGATGTTGTCTCCTTTTCCGTTGGTAGTTACACCAGTTAATCTCCAAGGCATATGAGTCGTAGATCCTTGTGTAACTCGGATGTCCAAATCGTTTACCAAACGAGGTGTTGTATTGTTCAAAGCAGTCGTAGTTGTTCCCGCTGGGTCTGTCCAAGAAATGGAAGCCATCAAAGGCGAAGTTCCATTGCTGTTTACTTGTAAAGTCACCGTTTGTCCTGGGCTTAATGTGGATTCTTGGATGATAGAAGTACTGCCATTTCCTGTAATGGTTTCTGCAGCTCTTTTAGCATTCAACAATCCCCATCCAAAAACAGCATCTGGTCCTGTGGTTCCAGAATCATCAGCTGTATGTAGTGCTAAACCTTTTATGGTTGCCGCTCTATACAAATTTCCGGTGGTGTTTCTTGCATGTTCTTGAAGCAATAGCAAGGATCCAGCAACGTTTGGTGAAGCCATGGATGTTCCAGTAATTGATGCATATGCATTGTCAGCGTTTTGATAAGTCGAATAAACACCTACACCATTTCCGGCAATATCTGGTTTGATTCGATAATCATCTGTTGGTCCTTGACTACTTGAAGATGCAATCGAAACCGAAATTAAATTCCCATTGTTGTCGATATTAGCATCATTGGCATTGGCCACAACCAAATTATTTTTTGCAGTAGCATGACCTGTTAATTTATCGTATCCAGTCATTCCGTCCAATGGACTGTTGGTAATCGGATATTGGCCATCATTACCTGCCGCAACCACCATTAAATAATAAGGAGCATTGTACATAATTTGATCCCACGAACGCGAATCAGTAATATAAGCACCCGGATAATAAGATGGCAATGTCATTGCACCTGTATTAGGATTGATGGACTGATATCCATACGAGTGATTGGAAATAATCATACCGTTAGATGCAGCAGATGTAGCTTCCGAAACATCATTGTTCCACATATATCCGTTGACTTTTGCGTGCGGAGCCATCCCTTTTGCATTGGCTACAACTCCAGATGCCATAATGGTTCCTGTTACGTGTGCCGCATGAAAATTCAGCTTAGTTCCTCCTTCTGAAGCCGTATCCATTAAAGTTACACGATTGGTTCCTCCAGCACCATCATATTCTTGATGAGAAACACGAGCGTGTCCTCCATCCCAAACATGCGCGGTCATATTAGTTCCCATTAAATTCAATCCTAAACTTCCACCGGAATGAAGGTGATTGGTTCTAGTGGATCGAGCCGCTGCTATATTATAGGTTTGATAGTAGATTGGAGTCCCGTCTGATTCGATTCGTTGTATTTCAAATAAAGTTCCATCCTGTGTGCTGTACGATTTTGGAACATTCATTCGTACCACATAATTATCTACTTTCACTTGATTTTGAAGAAATCGATTTTCAAATTCTTGTTGTAAGAGATTTAAAGTTCCAACGTTGTTTTCAGCAACAATTCGTTGTTTTTCCTGAGTGGTTTGCGCGAAATTAATCGTGCAACCTAAAGACAGCGATGCAAAGATTGCTGACTTAAGAATGTAGTTTTTTCTCATGTGTTAATGTTAAAATTGCCCACATTAAAAGTAAACAAAATTTTAACAAACTCATAAGAAAACATGATTTATTTCATGTTATAGGGGCCTAAGCATGTCCATTAGACATTTTTAATTCTTAAATCATAGATGAAATCTTCAATTTTCAGAATCTTGAAATGAGCTTTATCAAAAAAGGGATTGATGAGATAATTAAATTCCATAGGGATGACCGTTGACGGAATCTTCAGAATGGGCGCACCATTTTTCAAATGTTTGGTTCCCAAATCTTTGGTTGAAAAGGGTGCTGGAACTTCTTTCCAATCTCCAGGAAGTTTTTTAAGTTTTATTTCTTTGATCAATCGATCGTCTATTTCGAACGTAATGATGCTCAAAGCTCTGGGAATAAATTCAATGTTTACATTCACCGAAAATTCCAATACTGCCAAGGCAATACTTTGAGAAGTATAAATACAAGGCGTATCGATATGGTTCCAGCGGCCACCAAATAATTTGGCTCCTGTACCATTCAAATCATCAGCATATTGCGTTTTGGAAATTCGATATACCAACATAGACTAGGAATAAACACCATAAGCGATACGACCAATAAGGTTGCGGACTTCTTCTCTCCCGTAAATATTGTCTATGATTTCAAGTGGAGCAACCCCACCCAAAGCTTGGTTGGACGTAGTCATCCATTTGTTGAATTTTTCCTGATTTTCAAAAACTTCATAACCAAATGAGTACAAATCTGCCAAAGCAATGATTTTTTCACTGATTTGGTCACTGAATTTTTCATTTCCTTTTTTGTTGATTAAAGTAGAACGCGTCACAGAAAGTGCTTCTGCTAAACTGTCATAATCCAATGAGGTAGATTTTTTAAATATTTCTAAATACTTTTTGGAAATACCTGATTTGACAATATGCATTTTTTGAATGGAAGTCATTTCTGCCAAAGGTACAGCGGCATTGCCTACAAAATACGTCGTAGGCATATCTTCAACGAATTGCTTAATGTCCTTGTTTTTGTAGGGTGTTGTCGCCATTTTTAGTATGATTTTAAACTTTTAATAGTTCAAATTTACACATTATTTTTGGGAGTTCAAACTATTTAACGTTTTAAAAATCAATTTTTCTCCATTTGGCCAAAGTTCTTTTGATCTAAAAAATAGAAAATAGCTTTTATGCGGGAGTATATCAAAATAGTTCGAACTGAATTTTCCTTCAGCATTCAACTTGACTTCCACAAATTTTTGCAAAGAATTGGACGATAAGTAAATTATATAACCACTTCCGTCTGCAGTATCAAATAAGGAGGTTTTAATAGGTGATTCTTTTAATTTCATTTCTTTTGGAGAAACAAAATAAAAGACATTTTCATAAGATTTAAATTCTGAATGAAGATAGATTTCGTCTTTTCGGTTTAGATGATCAGAGATATCCAATGTATGTACAATAGTGGATGAATTTCCGTCAACTTCGATTTCTTTTTCAATTTGATCTAAAATATTCCCATCAAAATCAGCCAATGTAATTTTCAATTTTCCAAATTGCTTAGACAAAGAATCATTGACGATGAACACATCTACCAAATTAACTTTTCGTTCAAATGAAACCAAAATTTCATTAAAACTTTCCTTCGCCTGATAATGCATTGCTTTCCAATTCCCTTTACAATCTATACTCGACCAAGAAACCGCGGGCCAAACGTCGTTCAATTGCCAATACAAACTTCCCATTGTATTGGGTTTGTTTCGTCTTTGGGCTTCAATCCCCTTCCCGATTCCGTATGCCTGAACCAATTGACTTACGTACGCATAATCCAACGGATCATTTGGAACAGGAAAATAACGCTCCATATAAGTTTGGATGGTTTCAAATCCGGAGCGGTGTTTTTGATGGTTTTTGAATTTAGAGGAACTAAAATCAATGGAATCTTTACCAAACATTTCGTGAATCAATTCAGTAGATGGAAAACCTTGAAACCCAAATTCACTCATAAAACGAGGTCGTTTGGTTTCTAAATTTTCAAACGGATGGCCATCGTGCCAAATCCACCAATCGTGGGCATCACCTTCCGAAACATAACGCGCATCGCCCCGACCAAATTTCGGAGAGGATTCCCAATACGGCGTTTGGGTGTATTCTTTTACTGTATTGGGTAAAATTTCATTGAATAATTTTTGGTAATCGCGCCAAATATCCTGTTTTTCTTTGTCCGATCGTCCATCTTGCCAACCCCAACGGTGCCAACCTTCATTGCTTTCATTATTTCCACACCATAGCGCGATGGACGTATGATTTCGCAAACGTTTGACATTGTCAATAGCTTCTTGTTGGACATTTTCGATGAATTCTTCATCGCCCGGATACATTGCGCAGGCAAACATAAAATCTTGCCAAACCAAAATGCCTAGTTCATCGCATTTTTCGTAGAAATAATTGTCTTCGTAAATTCCGCCGCCCCAAACCCGAAGCATATTCATATTGGCTGCTTTCGCATCGTTTAAGAGCTTGTCGTAATGGTCTTGTGTGACCCAATTTTGAAAACTATTTTGGGGAATATAATTCGCTCCTTTCATATAGACCGGAACACCATTTACATTGAAATAAAAACTCTCCCCGATTTCATCTTTTTCGGTTACGAGTTCAATGGTTCGAAGGCCTTTTCGAATGACTTGCTCATCTAATATAAATCCTTGTGAATCTCTAAGTTCAATTTTAATATCATACAAATAAGGTTGTCCAAGATTATGTGGCCACCAAAGTTTCGGATTTTTTATCTCAAATGGAGCAATAATCTTATTTCCAGACGTTCGACCAAAATATACAACCTCATTATTGACATAAATATGAATACTATGTAAATTATTTTTAGGATTAATTAATTCTATTTCGACTTCAAGATTTGCTTTTTCTTCGGTTAAATCCAATTGTTTAAGAAAAACATTATCATATCTTGCATCATTCCAAAACTCCAAATAAACATTACGCCAAATGCCCATTGTATTGTATTTTGGACCCCAATCCCAACCGTATTGAAATTGGGCTTTTCGGGTGAAAATTCGGTTGCCTTCGGGAAGTTTGTAGGGATTTTTCTGGGCTTTGATTTCTTCGATTGAATTCGGATTCGTGAATTCAATTCGTAGAGTATTTTTCTTTTTTAACCGTTTTTTCACATCTGATTTGTAGGTGCGAAAAGCATTTTGCGTATCCAGAATTAATTGGTTATTCAAATAGATTTTTGCATAAGTGTCCAACCCTTCAAAAACCAAATCGATGTTTTCATTGTTGAGTTGTTCTTTGGTTAATTCGAATTCTGTTTGATACGTCCAATTCTTTTCGGAAATCCATTGCAAATCTTTTTCATTATCGCCTTCGAACGGATGCGGAATGATTTGGTTGTCAAATAAATCGGTATGGATATTTCCCGGAACCGATGCAGATTTCCAATCTGATTTTTTGGATTCGGTAAATTTCCAATTTGAATGCAAATCCATTCGTTTCACTTGGGAATGAAGTAGAATAAATAGAAGGAATATGATTATAGAAAGGATTTTTTTCAATGCAAATTATTTATTCGAAAATAAAGATTTCTTTTTTAGGTTCCTATTGTTTTATAATTCCAAATTTAAACCACATAGGAACATAGATAGAGTGCATATTTTTTTAGTTTTTCATAGAAAACTTTCGTTTCATAGTAATTTAAACTTATTGTTCTTAAACATCTTAATTTCTTAATGTTTCAAAAACGCTGTCGTAATAGTTATTACGGAAAGGATTGCAAAAGTGCAAAGGATTGCAAAGCCCTTCGACTCCCGATAGCTATCGGGGCAGGGTGACTAGGAGATTCCTTCGCTCCACTTCGTTTTGCTCGGAATGAAAAACAAGAAAGAATTCATTTCTTTCCCCCAACCCTAAAGGGAGGAAATGAATTAATCATAAATCCTTATAAACTCTTTGCGAAACTTTGCGTATTCTTTGTGAAGCTTGGCGTAATAGTTCTTTAAACGTTAAGAATTTGAAAAGTTTGAGATTCCTTCACTCCACTTCGTTTTGCTCGGAAAGACAAACAAGAAAGAATTCATTTCTTTTCCCCAACCCTAAAGGGAGGAAATGAATTAAAAAAAACCTTGTCAAGGAAATCTCAACAAGGTTTATATTATAAGTTTTGAAATTCGTCAATCGAATTTCGTTTATCGTCAATCGAATTACATATTACGACGGTACTTCCCTCCTACGTTGAACAAGGAATTGGTGATTTCGCCTAAAGAATTTGACTTCACGGATTCCATGATTTGTTCAAATAAGTTTCCGTTGTTTAAAGCGACTTCGTTCAATTTTTGGATGCTTGTCGCAGAATGTTCGGCATTGGCTTTTTGGTAATTATGAACCGCTTCAATTTGGTATTCTTTTTCTTCTTCTGTTGAACGAATTACCTCATCTGGCGTTACAGTTGGCGAACCATCTGCTCCTAAGAACGTATTCACCCCAATGATAGGAAATTCGCCTGTATGTTTCAAATGTTCGTAATACATCGATTCATCTTGAATTTTTCCACGTTGGTACATTGTTTCCATCGCACCTAGAACGCCACCACGATCGGTCAATCGATCAAATTCAGCATACACGGCTTCTTCCACCAAATCGGTTAATTCTTCAATGATAAACGAACCTTGAATTGGGTTTTCATTTTTCGCTAACCCTAATTCTTTGTTGATGATCAACTGAATCGCCATTGCGCGACGAACTGATTCTTCGGTTGGGGTTGTAATTGCTTCGTCATAAGCGTTGGTATGTAATGAATTACAGTTATCGTAAATCGCATACAAAGCTTGCAACGTCGTTCGGATGTCGTTGAAGGCAATCTCTTGCGCGTGTAACGAACGACCCGAAGTTTGGATGTGGTATTTCAACATCTGTGAACGTTCGTTTCCGCCGTATTTGTTTTTCATTGCTTTCGCCCAAATTCTTCTTGCTACACGTCCGATTACTGCGTATTCTGGATCGATTCCGTTTGAAAAGAAGAACGATAAATTCGGAGCGAAATCATCGATGTGCATTCCTCTCGACAAATAATATTCCACATAGGTAAATCCATTTGCAAGGGTAAATGCTAACTGTGAAATTGGGTTTGCGCCCGCTTCTGCAATGTGATACCCTGAAATGGAAACCGAATAGAAATTACGTACTTTTTTATCGATGAAATATTGTTGAACGTCCCCCATCAAACGAAGCGCAAATTCAGTCGAGAAAATACATGTATTTTGTGCTTGATCTTCTTTTAAAATATCGGCTTGAACGGTTCCACGAACGGTTGACAAAGTTCTTGCTTTGATTTCGTTGTAAACATCAGCCGGCAAAATTTCATCACCTGTTAATCCTAACAACATCAACCCTAAGCCATTGTTTCCTTCTGGTAATTCACCGTTGTATGAAGGTCTTGGTAAACCTTTGTCGTCGAATTTTTCTTTTAAACGCGCTTCCACTTTCTCTTCTAAACCATTTTCTTTGATGTAGATTTCGCATTGCTGGTCAATGGCTGCGTTCATAAAGAAACCTAACAACATCGGAGCTGGACCATTGATGGTCATCGAAACTGAAGTCGATGGCGCACATAAATCAAAACCTGAATATAATTTTTTGGCATCGTCTAAGGTTGCTATCGAAACACCAGCATTTCCAATTTTTCCGTAGATATCAGGACGAACTGCCGGATCCTGACCATACAAAGTCACACTATCAAATGCCGTAGACAAACGTGCTGCAGGCATTCCCAAACTTACATAGTGGAAACGACGATTGGTACGTTCTGGCCCTCCTTCACCCGCAAACATACGCGTTGGATCTTCGCCAGTACGTTTGAACGGATAAATTCCGGATGTATATGGGAATTCTCCTGGAACGTTTTCTTTCAAACTCCATTTCAAAATGTCGCCCCAAGCCGTATATTTTGGTAAGGCAACTTTTGGAATTTGAAGGTGTGATAAAGATTCCGAATGCGTAGCGATTTTGATTTCTTTGTCGCGAACTTTGAACGAATAAAATTCGTCGGAATATTGTTTTTTCTTTTCGTCCCAAGTCAGAACGATGTTTCTATTTTCAGGCGTTAAACGCTCTAATTTTTCAGATTTAACTTGCTCTAAATTAGATTTTAAAGAATCATCATTTAGTATGGAACTTGAAACGTCTAATGCGTAAGCTTCTTGTGCCAATTTTGCTTGTTCCTCTGCCCATTGATCGTAGGTTTGGTTGTTTTCTACGATTTCAGATAAGTAACGATTTCGTTTTGGAGGAATGATGGCTTGGGTTTGTTCTTTTGCCACTGGACCAAATTCCAAAGAAGATTCAAATTTACCAGAAGCGATTTCGTTTAGACGATTGACCAAAGCTTTGTACAATGAATTGGTTCCTGCATCATTGAATTGAGATGCACGTGTCGGATAAACCGGCATTTGGTCTGGCATCACGTCGAAACGCTCGTGATTGCGTTGGTATTGTTTTTTTACATCACGTAAGGCATCTTCTGCTCCTTTTTTGTCGAATTTGTTGATCGCTACGATTTCCGCATAGTCCAACATATCGATTTTCTCTAACTGAGAAGCAGCACCGTATTCGGGCGTCATTACGTACAATGGAAGATCTGCGTATTCCAATACTTCTGCACCTGATTGACCGATACCAGAAGTTTCCAAAATGATCAAATCAAATTTTGCCGCTTTCAAAACATCTAATGCAGGCGCAATGTGTTTGGAAATCGAAGAATTCTCTTGACGCGTCGCCATCGAACGCATATAAACACGTGGATTGTTGATGGAATTCATACGAATTCTATCGCCTAACAAAGCTCCACCAGTTTTACGTTTCGTTGGATCGACTGAAATGATTCCGATGGTTTTATCAGGGAAATCCAACAAATAACGACGAACTAATTCGTCCACCAAAGAAGATTTTCCTGCTCCACCCGTTCCGGTCATTCCTAAAACGGGAATGTTATTTTGTTTTGCTTTCTCCTGAATATGGTTGAAAGCGTCTTGATGTGTATCTAAATTGTTTTCGAATGCTGAAATAACTTGCGCCAAGGAATGAATGTTTTTGTCTTCCAAAGAAGCAATCATCTCATTCGTCAATTTGTCACCCGTTGGAAAATCTGATTTCATGACCAAATCATTGATCATCCCTTGTAAACCTAATTCACGTCCGTCGTCGGGTGAATAGATACGGCAGATTCCGTAGTCCATCAAATCTTTGATTTCGGTTGGAAGGATTACTCCTCCGCCTCCGCCGAAGATTTTGATGTGACCTGCGCCTTTTTCTTGCAGCAAGTCGTACATATATTTAAAATATTCGTTGTGTCCACCTTGGTAGGAAGTCATCGCGATGGCTTGTGCATCTTCTTGAATGGCAGTGTTGACTACTTCTTCAACGCTTCTGTCGTGTCCTAAGTGGATTACCTCGACACCTGTACGTTGGATCATACGACGCATGATGTTGATGGCTGCGTCGTGGCCGTCAAAAAGTGAAGCGGCTGTTACAACACGAATGGCATTTTTGGGTTTGTATATGTCTTTCTTGATATCGAAATCTTGTGTGGTTTGTGTCTCTTGCATTGTATTAATCTTGATTCTGCCAAAAATACGGATTTATTTAGAATTTTGATTTCTGAATTCTGATTGTTGAATTTAGATTTCTGATTGTTGATTTTGGATTGATGAATTGAAAGATTTAAGTGATTGAACTTCCTTTTCCCCTAGCCTTACTTCGATCCTCCTACGGCGGACAGGCGAGCTCAGCATAAAAAAGGGTGAGGAAGTTCTAAAGGATAAATTGAAAGTTGTAATGTAGTCGGGCGTAAAGGTTTGAAACATTAAGAAATGAAGATTATTAAGGTAATAAAGACTATACATATATTATATCTTAAAATTTAATTATCTTCCCTTAATGTTTAAAAACCTCCTTTTTATGGCTTCATTTTTTTCGATGTTTGGGATAGGGAAATCACAAGACTTTCAGGTGGGACAGGTTTGGTCGTATGAAAGTCGTGCGCAATAACCTGAGTCGACACTTCAGATTTTAAAAATTGATTCGATTTCCGCTACTGAAAGATACATTCATATCGCTGTAAAAGATTTAAAAATTGCGAAATCGGTCGATGGTGAATTTGCTGAAACCATTGGACATCTACCTATGGCGGAAAGTTCTTTACGAAATTCTGTTTTGAAATTGGTTTCGATTAAGGAGCCTCTCCCCGATTTTGAGGAAGGATATGCAATCTGGCTAGAGGCTTTTGATGCGGGTAAAGCTGGGGCTTTTGAGGTTTCGGTTGCTGAAGCTGTGCAGTTTGTGGAAGATGCTTATAAGCAAAATGGGCTTTGAATTTAATTGAATGATTTATCTATGGGCTTAGATTCGGTGGAATTGTTGATGGCGATTGAAAAGGGGTTTGGGGTTGATATTCCGGATAAGGTTGCTGCTACAATTTATACGATTCAAGATATGACGCAGGCTGTTGCTGATTTGAAAGGGGTTGGTGTAGAGGAATCTAAACGAGATAAGGAGTTGAAAATGGAAATTATGGCTAATCTTCAGTCTGTTTTTCCGACGGCAATGATTTCTCCGACTGATAAGATTTCTACGTATCTACACAAAGATTCTACGGAACAATGGAAGCGGTTGCGGGAAGCATCGGTTTATACAATTGAAACGCCTTATTTCGGGGATTCGAATTGGCAAAGGGTTTCGCTTTCATATGTTTTCAGCAAACCTTTGTATAAATGGAAGGATTTGTTGGTTTCGGATTTTATTAATGGTGTTTTGGTGGCGAATTTTTTGGAAATAGTTGATTTTGAAAATTCTAATTCGCTTTATGAGATTTATTTGGGTGTGGCGGGAATTACGGTAGACAGGATTGGAGCGGATGTTTATGAGGTTACGCCTGAGAAGTCTTTTGTGAAGGATTTGAGGATTGATTGAGGAGGTTTTAGGATAGATTTTTGATTCTTGATTCTTGATTCTTGATTTCTGATATGAAACATTAAGGAGTTAAGGTTTTTAAAGGAATTAAGTTTTAGCGTCTTAATGATTACTGTTATTTAGGTAGAAATTAAAAAGCCTCTCTTTCGAAAGGCTTTGTTTATTATTTGTTTTGATTTTCTTCTTCGTTCCAGAATTCGGCGTTTTTGATGCCCAATTCAGTTGGATTGAAATCTGGGTCTTTTCCTTGTTTCTTTTGTGCGCGGTAATCTCTTAATGCTTTTAGTGCGGGTTTGTGTAAGATTAGGATTGCTATTAAGTTTAACCAAGCCATGCTCCCTACTCCAATATCACCCAAAGTCCAAGCAACATCTGCTGTTTTGACAGCTCCATAGTAGGTGGAAGCTAAAACCATCAAGGCAATTACCCATTTTCCGTATTTGAAATACTGGTTTTTCTTGTCCAAATAGGCGAAATTTGTTTCGGCCATGTAATAATAGGCAATGATCGTCGTAAAGGCAAAACAAAACAAAGCAATGGCTACAAAAGCACTACCCATTGCAGGGAAATGATGTGCAATCGCGTATTGTGTAAAGGCCGTATAATTGACTCCCGGAATATGGGTGATAAGTGCTTCTGAATCTGCTGGCGTAACGTTGTATTGGCCAGTAATCAAAATTATAAAAGCCGTCGCGGTACAAACCAAAAGGGTGTCGACATAGATTGAAAATGCTTGAACCAAACCTTGTTTCGCAGGATGCGTTACGGCTGCTGCAGCTGCGGCATGTGGAGCAGTTCCTTGTCCGGCTTCGTTGGAATAAATTCCTCTTTTTACTCCCCAAGCGATGGCTGCTCCGATGATTCCGCCGAAGGCTTCTTCCATTCCAAATGCTGAACGAATGATCAATGAAAACATTTCGGGAACTTGGCCTATGTTCATTCCAATGATGATCAGCGCCAATAAAATGTATCCGCCACTCATGATGGGAATGATGATTTCGGAGAATTTGGAAATCCGTTTAATTCCTCCCGAAATGATCAATAAAGTTAAAACAACTAACGCGATTGCGGTATAATGAGTCGGGATTTCAAAGGCAGTTCTCATTCCACTCGAAATACTATTACTTTGTACGCCTGGTAATAATAATCCAGTGGAAACAATGGTAACCAATGCAAATAACATGGCGTACCACTTCACGCCCATTCCTTTTTCTATATAGTAAGCGGGTCCTCCTCGGTATTCGCTATCTTTCTTTTCTTTGTAAATCTGCCCAAGCGTGGCTTCAATATAAGCTGTCGCCGAACCCAAAATGGCAATTACCCACATCCAAAAAACGGCTCCAGGACCACCCATGGCAATGGCGGTTGCTACACCCACGATGTTCCCTGTTCCAATACGTCCGCAAAGTGCTACCGAAAATGCTTGGAAAGAAGAAACGCCAGAATCATTGGTTGCTTTGGCAAACAATAATCGAAGCATGTCTCTGAAGTTGGTGATTTGTAAAAATTTGGTTGCAATGGAAAAATAAATTCCTGCGCCAATACAAAGAATAATCAAGGCTTCGCTCCAAACGATTCCATTGATTTTGTTAATAAAGTCTGTCATGTGTTTTGCTTTTGGCTTTTTGAGCCGATTTCAAAAATACATAAAAAATTAGTTTGAGGAATTTTCGCCGAATATAATTGTCCAATTTAAATTTAAACCAGAAGATTTCCCACTACGGATTTATTCCCGTAAATTTGCGCCCTGAATTTCAAGTGAATTATGCGTACAAAATCGACAGGGAGAAAGAAAATCAATTTGATCACATTGGGTTGTTCTAAAAACGTTTACGACTCAGAAGTATTGATGAGCCAATTAAAAGCAAACGGAAAAGACGTGAGTCATGAAGCCGATCACGGCGATATCATCGTTATCAATACCTGTGGTTTTATTGACAATGCAAAAGAAGAAAGTGTCAATACGATTTTGGAATATGTCGATTTGAAAGATCAAGGAAAGGTTGAGAAGGTTTTTGTAACCGGATGTCTTTCTGAACGTTACAAACCCGATTTACAGCGTGAGATTCCCGATGTGGATCAATATTTTGGAACGCGTGAATTGCCCTTGTTGTTGAAAGCTTTGGGCGCAGATTATAAGCACGAATTGGTTGGGGAACGTTTGACGACTACCCCAAGACATTATGCTTATTTGAAAATTTCTGAAGGTTGTGACAGACCTTGTTCGTTTTGTGCGATTCCTTTGATGCGCGGTGGACACGTTTCGACTCCGATAGAAACTTTGGTAAAAGAAGCGCAAAATCTAGCAAAAGGTGGAACAAAAGAATTGATTTTAATCGCCCAAGATTTGACCTATTACGGATTGGATATTTACAAAAAACGTGCGCTTGCGGATTTATTGAAAGAATTGGTCAAAGTTGACGGAATTCAATGGATCAGATTGCATTATGCATTCCCAAGCGGATTCCCAGAAGATGTTTTGGACGTAATCCGTGAAGAACCTAAAGTTTGTAATTACATCGATATTCCTTTACAGCATATTTCTACCGATATTTTAAAATCGATGCGTCGCGGAACTACCTTTGAAAAAACGAATGCTTTGTTGGATGCTTTCCGTACGAAAGTTCCAGGTATGGCGATTCGTACAACCTTGATTGTAGGATATCCAGGAGAAACAGAAGCGCATTTCGAAGAGATGAAGCAATGGATCAAAGACCAACGTTTTGATCGAATGGGATGTTTTGCTTATTCACACGAAGAAAATACACACGCATTTAATTTAGTGGACGATGTTCCAGAAGAAGTAAAACAAGCGCGTGTTGAAGAATTGATGGAAATTCAAACGCAAATTTCTTGGGAACTTAACCAAGAAAAAATTGGCAAAGAATACAAAGTTTTGATTGATCGCAAAGAAGGAAATTATTTCATTGGTCGTACAGAATTTGATTCGCCCGATGTGGACAATGAAGTGTTGATTTCTGCTGAGGAAGTTTATTTGTCTCCAGGAGAATTTGTCAATGTTGTCATTGAACGTGCGGAGGAATTTGATTTGTACGGAAAACTTGTCTAACGTAAATTGTAGTTTGATACTGTATACTTGAAGATATACAATATACATTTTACATTCATACATTATACTTTTAAAAAATTGAATTCAAAATATTATGCAGCCGCCATTATAGCATTCACCATTTGGGGGTTGTTTAGTTTGGCGTTGAAACCTTTGAGTGCGTATTCGTCAGTCGATATTTTGGTATATCGGATGAGTTTTGCGTCGATTTTTATTTTGTTGTTCAGTTTTGTTATTCAATGGAAACAAACCCAAAAGAACATTCAAGGTTTTAAAGGATTTTCTCGAAAGGAACGATCCAATATCATTTGGGTAAACGTTGCTAGTGCAGCTTTGCTTGCTTTGAATTGGTTTTTGTTTATATATGTAATGAACAATGTCAGTGTCAATGCGACTTCTCTCGCCTATTTGATTTGTCCGATTCTTACCACAGTTTTAGCCTTTTTCGTCTTAAAGGAAAAATTAAGCAAGGTTCAAAAAACCGCTATTTTATTAAGTGGAATTAGTTGTTTGATTTTATCGATTGGTCATTTCCTCGATTTGCTTTACAGTATGATCATTGCGCTTTCTTATGCGATTTATTTGATTTTACAGAAGAGAAACAACCAGTTGGACAAATTGTTTACGTTAACGGGGCAAATTGTATTGGGTTCTATCCTACTTTCGCCCTTATTTTTCATGAATACCGATACAGGCGTTGAAAAAGGAAGTTTGTTCTATGGATTGGTTGTATTGATTGCCATTGTATTTACGATCATTCCGATGTATTTGAATGTATTTTCCTTGAAGAAATTGAATTCTTCTGTTGTAGGCGTTTTCATCAACATCAATCCGATTTTAAGTTTTTTATTGGCTGTATTTTACTTTCAAGAAAAGGTAAATTTAGCCCAAGGATTTGCGTATTTCTTGATTTTCTTTTCGGTTTTACTATTCAATTGGGATGTTATCAAATCAAAGATAGGCAAACAAAAAGCCTGATGAATTTCTCCATCAGGCCGGATTGCATCTATTTATTTGATAACCTAACCTAAACCTTAATTAACTGCAATCTTGATTTTTGTATTCTTTGCTTCTTTGATTTTTGGTAAAGAAACTCGTAAGATTCCATCCACATAATTGGCTTTCATATTGTCTGTGTCAATCATATTTTTTGGAAGTGAAAAGTTTCGTTGAAATTTTGTGAAATTGAATTCTTTGCGTGTGAAGTTTTCTTGTACGGTTTCATTTTCTTGCTTTTTATCCACACTCAATTTCAATAAATCTTCTTCTACCTCGATTGAAAAGTCTTCTTTTTGTAAACCTGGAGCTGCTAATTCAATTTCAAATTCATCTTCTTTGTCTTTGATATTTACTGCTGGCATAACCCAAAAGTTTTTCAATTCCTTTTTAAAGTTCTGCGTATCGTTCAACATGTTTTCAATTAATCCTCCAAATAAATCTTGGCTTCTTCTTATGGGTGTTCTCATTTTTTTTTAAATTTTAATTTGTTTGAAAAGTAAATTTCAATTTGTATTCCAATGAAATTTATCAGTCATTTTGGCTGATTTTATCGAATTTCGATTAAAAATAGGTGTCAAATTGACGTATTTAGTATGGTTTGAGGAAATGTTTTGATTTTAAAATTTATTGTGTACCTTTAGGAAACAAATCCTTAATAGAAAATAACTATGAAAAAATCTCTATTGTTTACCTCTATGTTAGTGGCTGGAATTACAGTAAATGCACAAGATATTTATGCTGCAACAGGATTAACAAAAGGAAAAATCGAATTCAATGATTTCCGAACATTGGATGCCAACAACTTGAACTCTTCCAACATTTTGCTTTCCAAAGCAGATAAATTAACGATAGAAAATGCTGAAACCAACGCAACCAAAGCGTGTAGCTGCGGAAAATACATTGCGGCTATGACGGTTTCAAATACGGGTGAATTGGTGTATATGCCGATGAACAATAATCGTGTTGCTTTGGTAGATGCTGCTTCAAAACAAGGAAGTATTGTGGAAATTGCTTCGGCAAATGTGGTGAACACAGACCAAGGAAGTTATTATGCAAGAATGACTACGGCTTCCGATGGATTTATGTATGCCTTGAACAACAATGGAACGGAATTATTGAAAATCTCTTCCAATGGAACTGTTCAAAATTTGGGTTCTATTCCTTCGATTGCTGAATTTGCGAAAGCTTCTGGCATTGCAACTTCTGTTTATGGAGGTGATATGATTGCAGATGCCTTTGGAAATATTTATGCGCTTTCTGCAGCGGGACATGTGTTCAAAATCAATCCCAACAAAATGGTTTCTGACTATTTAGGGCAAATCAAAGGTTTACCGGAAAAATATACTGTAAATGGAGCGGCTGTAATGGCTGACGGAAAAGTTTTGATTGGAACAACGGCTAATTTCGGTTTCTATACATTGGACTTCGAAACCTTGAAAGCAACCTTCCGTTCAGATTATGCAGTTCCTGTCTATGATTTAGCAAGTAAGCATTTCTTACGTCAAGCGGAATTAGATGGAATGGCAAATTCGAATTATAGTTTGTATCCAACAATTGTAAAAAACAGCGAATTGAACATTGTGGCAAAAACCAATGATTTAAGCAATTTGAATGTTGTCGTTTATAACTTAAACAACAAACAAGTGTATGCCAATACGTTGAATGTACGTTCGGTTGGCGAATACAAAGTAAACTTAAGTGGATCTTTACAACCAGGAATTTATATTTTGAAAGCGACGAACCAAGCAGGTGTAGAAGTCATCAATACGAAATTTACCTTGGTGAGATAATAAACTTCTATTTTAATAGATAGCTCAATCAACAAAAACGGACAATGCATTCTGTGAGGTAGATTGAGCTATTTCTTTTTCTGAAACTTGGTAAATTTCTGCCAATCGATTCACCACATTGACCATATAAGAAGATTCATTTCGTTTTCCTCTGTAAGGAACGGGAGCCAAATAAGGAGAATCGGTTTCCAATACAATATGTTCCAAAGGAATTTCATGCAAGAATTGATCAATTTTCCCATTTTTAAAGGTTGCTACTCCTCCAATTCCCAATTTTAAATTGAATCCAATTGCTCGTTCTGCATCCTCTTTTGTTCCGGTGAAACAATGGAAAATTCCGTATAGTTTTTCGTCTTTTTCTTCTTCCAAAATCTCGAAGATTTCTTCGAAACTATCGCGTCCATGAATCACAATTGGTAAACCTTTTTCCTTTGCCCAATTGATTTGTTGTTTAAATGCAATTTGTTGTTGTGGCAAAGTCGTTTTGTCCCAATACAAATCAATGCCAATTTCGCCTACCGCAGAAAAGGAACGTTTGTCTAACCATTCTTTGACATGCGCCAATTCTTCTTCAAAAGTTTCGGGTTTAACATAGGTTGGATGCAAACCCATCATCAAATGCATATTGTTGGGATAGTTTGCTTCCAAATCCAACATTCTTTCGGTATAAGAAGAATCAATTGCAGGAATGTAAAAATGCTCAATTCCAGCATCAAAAGCACGTTGAATCATGGCGTCTCTGTCCTCGTCAAATTCTTCTGAATACAAATGGGTATGCGTATCAATTAGCATTGGTCATCAATTTTCTTACTAATAATTTTTCCATCATGAAACTGTCTTTCGGGAATTTATCCTCAACCGTTTCAATGTGTTTTTGGGTTTTGTATAAAAATTCCTTGTAGGCCGTTGTGTTGGTATTCATCGGTCTATGCGCCAAGGAAAGTTGAATTTTTTTGGCAATGGCGATTTTCTCTTGGGTCGATTTTTCAAAATAGGTATCGGAAAATTTCTCCCAAATGTATTGGATCGCAGTTTCGTTGGGATGAATCAAATCTTCTTTGTAAAAACGATAATCCCTTAAATCATCCATCATCAATTCAAATGCTGGGAAATAATCCACATTTTCATATTGCATCGCGACATCGCATAGATTGGAAATCAATCTCGATTTGCTGATGTTGTTTTCTACCATTCCATCTTTTGTATGACGAACAGGACTGATGGTCGTAATAATCTGCGCATTGGGATTGATATCAAAAATCAAATTGAAACAATTCTTAATAGATGATTTGATTTGGGTATCGGTTAACAGATATTTTTGAAAATTCGGATTGGGGACTTTATGGCAATTCGCCACAAATAAACCTAATTCTTTCAATTTATACACCCAAGAAGTTCCAAACGTCAAGATGAAACAATCTGCATTTTGCAAGAAATTATTGGCCATCTCCAACTCATTGTTGATTTTTTCCAAAGTCGCTTTCAAGGTTGTTTGGCTAAAGGAAGTATGATGGTCCCAACTGAAATACAATTCTTTGTATTTAAAAATTTCGTCTTGAGTATAATAGGTCAAAGAATGCATTCTTGCCAAAGCATTTTCCATAGCAAGCGGATGAAACAAAGTTCCAAATGGGTTCAATAACACTTGAAACTTGGATTCTTCCATCTTCTCGCCTATGTTGTCGACAAAGCAAGAACCGATTCCCAAAATTTTATGGGAATGAGAAATTTTTCTGTCAGACTCGGGTATCTGTAATTCGGTTCTGAATTGCATTAGATTTGTCTATCAATCAAAGAAGCAGCTAAAGCTTTTAAGGAATTTTTCTTTTCTTCTGAAACATTGATTTTGTTCAAGAAACTCATGGCTTTATCAGTGTATTCTCCAATTAAATTCATGACTTCATGATCAATTTTGGAAGCTTTATAGATGCGTTCTACTGCATATACCTTGTCAATGTTATCGGTTTTCATACCATACCAAAACTTCAATTCATCGGCATCTGATTTTTCTGCCAATTCCAAAGCTTTGATGTATAAAATGGTCTTTTTATTTTCGATGATGTCTCCAGCATGTATTTTTCCAAAATCTTTTTGTCCGAACACATCTAAATAATCATCTTTTAATTGGAAAGCAATCCCTAAATGCAATCCGAAATCGTATAAATTTTGGCAGTCTTCAACATTTCCACCAGCAATCATTCCACCAATTTGCAAGGAAGCACCCATCATCACACCGGTTTTCAAAGAAATCATTTTGATGTATTCATCATAACTAACTTCTTTCTGAGTTTCGAAATTCATGTCGTATTGTTGTCCTTCACAAAGTTCAACTGCTGTTTTGGAGAACAATTGGGTTACCGCTTTGAATTTTTCTGCAGGAAGATCTTCAAACATTCTATAGGCTTGAATCAACATAGCATCTCCAGACAAAATTCCAGTGTTGATGTTGTATTTTAAATGAACGGTTTGCATACCTCTTCTCAAAGGAGCTTCGTCCATAATATCATCATGCATCAAAGAGAAATTATGGAAAAACTCGATGGCTAAAGCGGGTTTGATTACATCTTCCACGTTTCCATCAAAAATATACGATCCCAACATCACAATCACTGGGCGCAAACGCTTTCCACCGATGCTTAAAATATAATCACAAGGTTCATATAATTCTTTTGGTTCAGCGTTGTTAAACTGATAATTTTCTAGCGCTTTGCTTACTATTTCCTGATATTCTTCGATTACATTCATGATTTCTATTTCTTGTGGGGCAAAGATACATCAAGCAGCTAAGTTCCAAAAATGAAAGATTCCTTTTTTCTTATCTAGAAAGCGTTTTAGTTTTTCGGTTTCCAATTTTGAAAACTTATATTTGTCTTTATATGAATTTTAAAAACAAGTAAATGAAACGCAGTTTAGTTGCACTTGCCATTTTTCTAGTCCACAGTTTCGGATTCTCACAAGAAAATCTCGAGTACCAAAAGCCACCAAAAGAAATTTTAGAATTATTTGATTTTGAGCGCACTCCATCTGTTTTGATGGATTCTGACAAGAAAATCATGTTATTATCCTATCGAAATACCTATAAATCACTTGATGATTTGAATCAAGAGGAAATGCGTTTGGGAGGAATTCGAATCAATCCCGATCATAATATTTCGAGTACGATTACCTACATCAATAATTTAAAAATTCGAAAAGTTTCGGAATCTTCCGAAAAACAAGTTTCGGGATTGCCAACCAATCCTAGAATTGCGAATTTAACTTGGTCACCCGATGAAACCAAAATTGCTTTTACGCATACAGGAGAAAAAGGATTGGAATTATACCTTGTAGACATTGCGACTGTTAGTGCAAAGAAAATTTCAACTCAACCCTTAAATGCCAATTTAGGAAATCCAATCACTTGGTTTAGAGATAGTCAAAATTTATTGATTAGAAACGTTGCACCAGGAAGAAATTTAATCGACACGAAAAAATATTTGCCAACGGGCCCAATTGTTTCGGTTTCAGATGGAAGCGTTTCGCAAAATAGAACCTATCAAGATTTATTGAAGAATAAAACAGACGAGCATAATTTCGAACAAATTGTTTCGACTGAAATTTACAAAGTCAACATCAATGGTTCGGTAAACAAATTCAAAGATGCCAATCTTTATAGAAGCATTTCTTTTTCTCCAGACGGGAATTTGATTTTGATTTCAACCATTCAAAGACCTTATTCCTACTTGGTTCCAATGAGCCGTTTCCCAATGGAAACTTCGGTTTATGATATCAATGGAAATTTGGTAAAACAAGTAAACCAATTGGACTTGGCCGAAATTATGCCAAAAGGATTTATGGCGGTTCGCAAAGGAAAACGTGCCATGTTCTGGAGAGACGATTTGCCAGCTACTTTGGTGTATGTAGAAGCTTTGGACAACGGTGATCCTGCAGAAAAGGTTTCGCATAGAGATGCGGTCTATTCTTGGGACGCTCCTTTTACTGCTGAGCCAAAATTATTATTGAAAACGGAACAACGCTATTCGGGAATCGAATGGGGAAATCAACAAACAGCTATAGTCTATGACAATTGGTATGATACAAGAAACTTACGAACTTTCCTTTTCAATCCATCCAATCCATCTGCTGGATTAAAACTGATCAATGACCGAAATTATCAAGATATTTATAGCGATCCAGGTGTATTTGAAACAAGAAAAAATGAATTCGGAAAATATGTTTTGGCAATTGACAATCAGTCTACCTACTTGATTGGTGAAGGTCATACGCCCAAGGGACAATTTCCTTTTATCGATCAATTGGATTTGAATACTTTGAAAACGAAAAGACTGTATCAATCTTCTTATTCCAATAAAAAAGAAGACATCATTACGATTGTGGATGCAAAGAAAGGAACGGCTTTGGTTCGAATAGAATCCGCTACGGAATATCCGAATTTCTACTTCCGAAACATCAAGAAAAAAGAAAGTTTGACGCAATTGACACATTTCAAAAATCCGTTTGAAAGCATCAAAGGAGTTCACAAAGAAGTGGTAAAATACCAACGAAAAGATGGAGTTGAATTATCTGGAACCCTTTATTTGCCGGCAAACTATAACAAAAAAGACAAATTACCTTTGTTGATTTGGGCTTATCCGGCAGAATACAAAGACAAAAATAGCGCAGGACAATCTGCTCATAACCCCAACGAATTTACCTTCCCTTATTATGGAAGTTTCGTGTATTGGGTAACGCGTGGTTACGCTGTTTTGGATGATGCAGCTTTCCCGATTATTGGTGAAGGTGAAACCGAACCCAATGACAATTTCGTAGAGCAATTGGTTTGGAATGCGGAAGCTGCCATCGATGCAATTGATAAAATGGGCTACATCGACCGTAAGCGCGTAGGTGTTGGTGGACATTCTTATGGTGCTTTTATGACAGCGAATTTGTTGACGTATTCCGATTTATTTGCGGTTGGAATTGCACGAAGTGGTGCTTACAACCGTTCCTTAACGCCATTTGGATTTCAAACAGAACAACGAAATTTCTGGGAAGCAAAAGATGTGTATACCAAAATGTCTCCTTTTATGAATGCCGATAAAATGAAAACGCCGATGTTGTTGACACATGGTGAAGCAGATAACAATCCTGGCACATTTACCTTACAAACCGAACGTTATTTTCAAGCATTAAAAGGATTGGGAGCGCCGGTTCGAATGGTTATTTTGCCAAAAGAAAGTCATAGTTATGTGGCCAAAGAGAATTTGATGCACCTTTTGTGGGAACAAGATCAATTCTTAGAAAAATATTTGAAACCCTCTGAAGGGAAATAAAAGAAAAAGCTCCGAATTTACTCGGAGCTTTTCTTTTTTATGCTAATGTCTCGTCCTGAAATAATGATACAAAAAAAAAGAATCATTATGAAAGAAGAGACAAATTATCAAAAGCGTACCCAACGCGATTACACCATGACA